>JAKPNF010000048.1 GCA_029548565.1 Verrucomicrobiota bacterium | reverse complement strand
GCGGCCAGCGGCGCGGCGAAATTCACCACCTTGAGTGTCGGCACGCAAAACAGCGCGTCCGGCACGGTCACGGTGGGCGCGGGTTCCGTCAACGCCGACTATGCCACTTTTGGCGATGCGGGCAAAGGCTGGCTGAATATTTATATGAACACCTTCGCGTCCAGCGCCCTCACCCTCGGCGCGCAGGCCACCGGCGTGGGCACGGTCTCGCTCAATTATTATGGCGGTTCCTATCTGACCACCTCCACCTTGGTTGTCGGCGGGGCGGGCGCGGGCCATTTCAACCTGACTGCCGGCATAGTGACCGTCGGTTCCTCCATGTACGTGGGATATGCCGCCGGCGGTTCCGGCACGGTCACGATCGGCGGGGGCGGCGTATTCAGCGCCAATAACGTTTATCTGGGCTATTCCGGTTCCGGCAAGCTGCTCATCAACGGCGGCACGGCCACGCTTGGCAATCTGAGCGTCGGCTCGGGCGCCAACGGTTCGGGCGCGATCACGCTGTCTTCCGGCACGCTGGCCGGCGGCCTGTATCTGGGCGACAGCGGCACCGGCACCTTGCAAATTAATGGCGGCACAGCGGCGTTCACCTCGCTGTATCTGGGCTTCAACACCAACGGCTCGGGCATGGCCACACTGTCCTCGGGCGCGCTGGCGGCCTTGGGCACCACCTATCTGGGCTACAACGGGTACGGCTCGCTGCATATCAACGGGGGCAACAGCTCGTTCAGCCAGATGTACATCGGCTATTTCTCCACCGCCAGCGGCGTGATGACGCTGTCTTCCGGTACGCTGACGGCCTCCGCGATCAACGTGGGCGAGCAGGGCGTCGGCAAATGGCACGTCATCGGCGGCACCGCGACGGTCAACGGGCTATTGCGCATCGGCGGCCAGCCCGGCAGCGCGGCGAGCTATGTCACCGTCTCCGGCGGATCGCTGACGGCCGGGAACGTCTGGGTGACCAACAGCGGCTCGCTGTACGTCGCCAAACAAGGCGCGATGAATGTGGCCGGCACGCTGACGGTCAGCAGCACCACCAGCGCGACAACCGTGGTGGCCCTGGGCGTCGATATGGCCGACAACCCGACCGACTCGAGCGCCTACATCACGGCCAACGCCATCTTGTTCGACGTCAACGGCGACTACGTCATCGACTTGAAAAACGCCAACAACACGGTGGACGCGACCATCTTGCTGCTGCAAGTGGCCACCGATGTCGGCGCCGACATCAAGGCGATTTCGTGGGAGATCGCGGGCGTCGACCCGAGCCGCGTGACGACACAATGGATAGACAACAACTTCTATCTGCACGTCTCCGCGGTTCCCGAGCCGGCCCTGGCCGCGGGGCTGATGGGCTTGCTGGCGCTGGTGGTTGCCGCCCGTCGTAAGAAGTAATTTTTCAGTGAGTTATCGGGTAAGCGGCTTTTACGAGAGGCCGCTTGGACGCCCCGCCGCAAGGCGGGGCGTTTTTTTATTGGACAAGGCCGCGCGAATACCTCACACTGGATCCTTTACGGGGACGTTTCCCCACCCATTCAGAACACTTTTAACCCACACACACTATGGCACGCGAACTCATCATCCTGGAATGCTCGGAAGCCCGCAAGGAAGGCAAGTCCCCCTCGCGCTATTTCTCGACGCGCAACAAAAAGACCCAGCAGGAAAAGGTCGAAAAGAAAAAATACAACCCGGCCTTGAAGCGCCACACGCTGCACAAGGAAATCAAGGGCTAAGCACCGTTTTCTTCTTCCCTCGCCCGCGCCATTTTTGTCGCCGCGCAAAAAAAAACCGCACAGAATCGTGCGGTTTTTTTGTGTATTATTTTATGGAGTATCCCTCACCCCTGCAACCCCGCCTGACCTGCCTGCTTGAACAGATACTTGTATTGCGCGATCATGTCCAAACAAGAACGTTTTTTGTGCGCGGAAAACGTCAACGTGCGCAACCCCGTCATGAGGTCTATCGTGTCGCTTTGCACAATGGCGGTTTGGGGTGCGAGATTCGGCGCGCGCACATTCAATTTTTTAGCCACATAGCGCGTGGAAAGCTCGTCGGAATAAAACGAAACACTGCCCTCAAGGCTCTCCAGATTGACCGCCTGCCAGATGCTGGCGGCCAGCGCCGTCAAGTCCCCCGGGTCGTCTTCGCCGCGCGGGACATCGTAGGGCAGCAGCATCGTGTCGGGATGAACGCGCGCGGGCGCGGTGCCGGGCGGGGCATACTCGGTGCTGCGCTTGAACGGCCCCCAATAGCTGCCCGTGCTGCGCTCGGTTTCCAAAAGTTTTAACAGGACAAGCCCCCGGGGTTTTAGCTCCTGCCGGGTGTTGAGTTTAAGCGCCGCGATTTCCTCCAGCTCCAGCGCCTCCTCTTCCAACGCGCGCGAAGGCGTTATGCGCAGCCTGGGAGGGTGCTCGCCGTAATCATACCACGATAGCAAATCCGGCATCCATTTTTGGCAGGCGGATAAAACATCGCCGACGTTGGCCAGTATTTTTTCCTCGTAAGGCGGCACGATCCACAGGTCGCTGGCACCGAGGGTTTCCTTCGGCAAGGTGGTGTAGGGCATGGCGTACAAATCGCTGCTGCCCTGATCGAGCACGGCGTCGGAATAACTCGTGAGTCGCTGCGCGCCAAAATGGTAACGCGCATCACTCGCCAGCGCCCCCGCCGCCACACGCAGCGCCACATCAAGCGTGAAGGCCACGCTGTGCCGCGCATAGAGCTGGCGCACGGCGTACACGCTTGTGTAATCGCTCATGCGGTCGATGCGCAGGCCAAAAAGCTGGCAGGCTTCCTCGTGATAAATATTCCAAAACCCGTTGGCATACTGGCTGCGCTTTTCAATCCACGGGCAACGGTAGGGCAGGCGCTCCAGGGCATCCCACAGCCCCAGGGCCGTGTAGTGATAAGTGTCCGCCCCCGCGCAAAATTCGCTTGGGCAGGCACTGAGCGTGCCCTTGAAAACACGCCGCCTATCCTCGAACAATTCCACAACATCGCCGAGCGCCGCGACATACCCGGGCGACGCCTCGTCCAGCGTTATGGAAAAAACATCCGGCGCGAACGACTGAAAACTAAGGGAGGCCGCGCTGGCTGCCCAGTCTTCAATGGGCCGCGTGAGCGTGCCAATGGTCAGGGAAAGATTCATGAGTCCGTCTTAAGAGATTTGATGTCGCCTTCAAGGTAACCGATGCGCGCCAGCAGCGTGCCCACGGCGTCGTTCAAGGTTTGAGAAGCCCCGTCCACCGCGGCCTCGGAGAATTGTTCGGCAGGCGCCGCAGCGCGCGCGGGCGCGGCGGCGGGTTCAATCCGCCCCGTCGCCGCGTCGTGCTGCGCGCGTTGTTGTTCAGTCAGTGAAGATGTGCTCATGGCCTGCCCAAGCATTTAAAATGCCGCACAAACGCCGCGCGCAGCTCGTCTGTGCGCCCCTCGTTTCCAAGGCGGCAATCCAGGATGCGCCGCGCGACAAAAGCGCCACTCATGCGGTTATAAATAGGCGGCGCGGTCAACCCCGCCTTGCCCATGCACTCGGCCAAAAACGCGCTGTTATCCAGCGGCGTTTCCAGCACGCCATTCTCGCTGACGGGAGGAATACCATCCTGCGCGAACAGACAGACAACCCCCAGCAACGCACACAAAGAAAAAATAAAACAAGTCTTCATCGCGCATAAATCCGATAAGCGGTTTCCAGTTCGTTGAGCCACGCGTTGCGCTGCGACGAGGCGGTCACCTTCGTCAGCGCCTTTTGCTCGGCGGCAATAATCGCGACCGCCTGCGCTTTTTCCAGTGCGTCCAGCCGCAGCATAAACCACTTTTGGTAATCGCCATCCAGCACCCCGTGCCCCATCTGCGCCTCATAAAACAGCGGCAGCAGCTCCGGCGAATTAAGGCGCTTTTTAGCCGCCCACTCAACCGCCCACGCCTTGGCGTCGTGCGTGGCAAGATACGCGCGCACTTCCTCAATCGTGGCGCAACGCGCGGCGTAATCGTCCGGCGCATAAGCCTTCAATAACCCGGCCACATTCGTCCAAGCGGGCGTGTCATAGCCGTTGTCCTTATAACCCTTTCGCGCGGCGACAAAGGTTTTTAAAACGGTACCCTCGATGTCGGAAATCGCCGCAGCCAACGTGTCGATAGTCGTAGCATTGGAAACAATCCACGCGTCTTCGGTCACGTGTTTCGTTTGCCCGGACAGCGGCGCGATGACCGCCTTGTAATCGGCCTGCAGTGCCCGCGCCTGTTCGGTGACGCTTTGCCCGCACAAAAGGCCGATAGAAAAGACGGACAGTAGGAATAATTTTATGATTTTCATAAGAGGTGGGTGTTATTGGTTTTGGAGAAAAGCGTTCTTGGCGCCGTCGTCGCCAATCTCGGTGAGCGTGAAATTTTTTATCGAGTACGAAAGCCCGTCCGTCAGGGCGCCGCCCGACCAATACCCGCCGGGCACGATGCGAAGGCAATTTCCCCGCGCGGTGAACTGGGCGGTCGGTGAGAATAAGAACGCCACGCGCACCCATTGGCTCGTGCGGTTGCGCAGGTCGACTGCCATGGCGGAAAGGTCATGGAGCATCGTGTTTGAGAGCAAAACCATTTCGCAGCGCCCCGTGGCGATCGTGCCGCCGCCCCAGGTGCCGTTGTCGTCGCTCAGATAAAAAGCCATTTTTAACAACACGGAGGCGGGAGCGTTGCTCGTGGCGTAAATATCAAACTGCACCCAGTACCACACACCCTGGCGTGTCACAAAATCGGTCGGGATGCGGTAGTTGGTGGTGGCCACACCGTCAGCCGCCGCATAAGTGAGGCAACCGTCTTGCCCGCCGACACTCGTGGGCGCGGACAATGTTCCATTGTAAGTGACAAAGGTGCTGGCATGCTGCGCCGTGAAATTCGCGTGTGCCGCGCTTTCATAAGCGCGTGTGAATGGCGGGGCACTGTTTGCCCAGCTCACGGAGCAAACCGCGCGCCACAACGGGTTGCCCGCCTCGTCGCTTTCGATCTCGTTGCCGCGCGAGCGCAGGTACGTCCATTGCAGAGTCTCGTTGGTCGGTGAAATCACATCGTCGCTTTTCACGTACACAAGCGCCCCGCCGATTTTCGAATGCGCACTCGCGCGCTGCGAATCAATCGCCAGCACGGGATTTTGTGTGATCCAGGCGCGCGGCTCGCCCGAGGCGCTGTCCATAAAATACGACAGCGGGCGGGTGCTATGCTGCGCTTGCGCAAACTGCGCGGGATCCCACGAAAAATATTTCCAAGGCACGTAAATACCACTGGGCGAAGTTTGCACCAGCGCCTTCAGCTCGTAGTCCGTCCACTCCCCCATCTCCAGCCGCACGACGGCGTAGGCCGGCCGGGGTGTGGCCAGTGTTCCAGTGATCGTGAGCGAGGACAAGCTTAATTCACTCACATCCGCGCCTAACGCGCCGATATTGGCAGCGTTAATCTGCACATTGCCCGTCTGCCCGTTGACCGATAAAACCGGCGCCATCGTCGAGACAAGCAAGCTCGCCTGCGTCGCAGTGAGCGCGTCCAAATCGGCGGCGGTCAATTGCACGGAACCCGTCATCCCGTTGACGGACAAGACAGGCACCTGCACTGCGCCCACCAACTCCTGCACATAGGCGGCGGTGGCGAGATTATTTTCGGAAATAAAATCGCTGCCGGGCGGCAGTACCTCGTTCTCATCGACCAGCAGCGGCCAGTGTTGCGCGGCGAAAATGCTTATGGGCAAAAAGAATAAAATGGCTGATTTTTTCATGGCGTTAAATTTTTTATTCGGTGGTGACGACGCAAAAAATGCCCTGCGTGTTTTGGGCGATGGCGACGGGTGCTTCTTCAAGCGTGAAATTGAGCAGCCCCGCCTGCGTGCGCGCGGCGACGAGCTTGTGCCAGCAGTTTTCTCCTTCGGCCTGTTCGTCTTTGACAAAAATACCGTCCCCCGTCAGGCGCACGTTAGAATTCTCGGCGTTGATCAAGGCGCTCATCGCCATGAGCAAAATCGACGATTGGGAAAGCAGCGTTTGCAGCGTCGCCCAAGTGACGACGCCGGTGCCGACCACAAGGCGGTCGGAGTCGGTGAGGGCCGCCAGCACGGTCTGAATTTCGCTGACGGGTATCGTGGGTGTGGAATTTGACATAAGGATGCTCTAGTTTGCCTCGATGAGCGGTGTGGTCGCCTCGGGCGTGTGGATATGGATGGTTTTCAAAATGCCGCCGTCCATGACGGCGATGCGCCAGCCGCGCACGATGTGGCCGAACGAAAATTCGTAAACGTACTTGAGGCTCGCGCTGCCGAGCGTTTCGGCGCGCACCTGTGTGAGGGCGGCCTGCGGCCAGAGGTAGCGCCGCCCCGTGGCGTCGAGATAGGAGATTTCCGCGTGCTCGTCCAGGTCAGCCACGAGGGTCGCGTGCTTGAGCGCGAAGCTCTGCATCAGCCCCCAGTTTTCAAACTCGTGGTACACGCAAATCGCAAAACTCTGCCGCACGTTCGCGCGGTTTTTGTGCACGGCGTAACGTGTGCTGATGCGCTCGCACACTTGCGTTTTCCAACGCGCGGGCCCGGGCACGGCCTCGAACAAGTACGCGCCGTTGCGCCCGCGCTGAGCCACGGTGGTGTTTCCTATTTTTAAAAGCATGAGAAAAAATGGTTGGCGGTTTTTTTCTTTTATAAAACAAGCCTGCATTCAAGCCGCACGGCGAACGACATGCCCTGAGGCAGTTCTTCCTTCTGCGCCTGCGCGATGCTGAAAGACACTCTGCCGATCTGCCGTCCACGGCATCCGGTGAGGACAACTTCCAGCAGCTCGTAAAGGTCGATCCCCGTAAAGTTCGTTACGGGCGTCTCGCTGATAGTTACCTCGATCACCACACGCGCCAGCGCCGCCCCGGCGATGCGGGTGTCCACTTCGCAAATGACGGGCGCGCCCACAACGGCCGCCAGCCCCACACGCGAAAGCGCGGCGCGCACGTCGTTTTCAATATGCCCGCGCTGACGCTCAAGCACGGGCACGGCCGCGGGCGCGAGCGTTTTGATGTGCGCGCACAGCGCCTGTTGCAAGGCGCGCAGTTTGCTGGGAGAAAATGTGGGCATGTTTGTTTTTTGTTAAAGAAGAGCCGCCGCGCCCGTGCGCACCGCCTGCAATTCCGGCCCGCTGATGGCAGTGAGCAGGTCGCTCTCCGTGACAAGTATCCAAGCCATGAGTTTTTAAAAAGTGAGAGGTGAAAAGGAAAGATGAAAAAAAATCCGCGTTTTTTTGGCGGGATGCGCGGCCCCCCGCGTATCCGTTATTAGGATACGCTCACGCGCTTGATCAGCAGCGGCGAGACGACCTGGATGTCCTCGCTCCACTCGACTTTCAGCACGTCGGACGAGATGGTTTCGTCGCGGTACTGCTTGACGGCGTTGATGCAGCCCCGTCCCGTCGTGAAGGTCTTGGCGAACGACGGGTCGAAAGGCGTCGGCATTTCGGAGGCGTGGAACAGGTACACCTCGTCGCCGGCGATCGTGCTGTTGGCGGACGGCTTGCCGTGCTTGTTCGCGTCGGCGCTGATCACGCCCACGCGCGCCTCGATGGCGGGGTTGAGGAACAGGCCGCAGGCGTCCTTGAGGTTCAGCCCCACCAGCGCGGCGCCCGGCTGGCGCGCGATGACCTTTTCATTGGCGCGGAATTTCGCCCACGCGCCCAGTCCGAAGACCATGCGGTTGGGGAACATGCCGGAAGCCGCGGCGATCTGCTCAATCAGCTCGTCGATTTCCAAGACGGGATCGACGGCGTTGTCCGACCAGTCGCCCATGCCGGAGACGGCGCCAACGTTTTTGGCGAGCGTGGCGAAGACTTTTGCCTCGTGGCTGGTCAGCGCGGCAGACACGAGCGTCTGGGTTTTCGCCTGGCGCAGGTTGAGGGGATCGTCCCAGCCGGCGGCGTCCTGTTCGGCGTCGTCGATGGCGATTTCAAGGGCGTGCGCGGTGCAGGCGTAGCGCTTGTCGTCGGCCTCGAACTCGATGCGCGTGGCGGGGCCGCCGATGGCGCGGTCGGTCTTGTATTTTTGAAAGGCGTTCTTGTCCGAGAAGGATTTGAACAGCCCGCTGGATTGCGCCACGACGGTGCGCGGGGCGATGAAGTCGGCTAGGCACTTCGAGGCGTCCTGGGCGATGCCGCGGGCGTAGTTGGTGAGCGTCTGATTGACGGTGGATGCGGATTGGCTCATAAGATTTTTTTTGTTTTTTAAGCGGTTGTGGATTAGGCGTTGTAAACGATGGGCGTGACAAGTACGGCCTCGATCAATTCGTCTGCCGTGCCCCATTCGAGCGCCTGGGCGACGACGACGCGCGCGCCGGAAGCAGGCGCGGCCTTGACGGTGCCCAAGCTCGTGCCGTCGAGCACAAGCAGCGTGCCCGCGTCGATGTTGCCCGGGTTTTTCGAGAGTTTTACGCGCAGGGTGCCGGAATAACCGCCGGCGCACACGGCGACGGAGTCGTTGCCGCCTTCGGGCGCGCCCGAGAGGATGACGCCGAAGGGCGCGGCGTTGGCGGCGCTGACGATTTTCGACTTGCCGTCGTCGAGCTTGATGAAACACCCGTCGTTGGCGCTATGGCTTTCAGCGGTGGGGATGGCGAGGATTGCGTTGGTTTTGACTTTCATGAATGAGAATTTTTGGAGGTTGAAAAAAGAAGGTTTAGGCGTTTTGCGTCTCGCGAAACAGCTCTGGTCTCTCGGTTTTGGCCAGTTCCCAGGCCGCGTTGTAACCCAGGCCGTCGCGGTGCATGAGCGAGCGCACGAAGGCGTCTTGATCAGCCGCGCGACTGTGGCCGCCGGGGGAATGCTCCGGCGTCCTGGCGCTGTCGCGGTTGTACACGCGCGCGGGCGCCTTCTCGCGGGCGCACAGGCTGTTCAAGAAGGCCAGCGCGTCCTCGCGGTTTTTGAGCAGCAGCTTTTTGGCGGCCTGGCGGTTGACGATCAGCGCGCCGAAGCGCTCGAGGTCGCCCTGCACGATTTGCTCGAGCAGCCGCGCGTTTTCGGCGCGCAGCTCGCCGATGGTTTTGGAATCGCCTTCGTCGTTGTGTTCGAGCGCGGCGAGGATGTCTTCGTCGGAGGCGTCGGGTTGCAGACCGAGCGCGACCAGCAGGTATTTTTTATAGTCCATATTTTTTGTGGGTTTTGCCTCCCGCCGCGAGTTGGACAGCGGAGTGAGCGTTTTCAAATTGGGCCGGTTGGTCAGCCCCGCGCCACACAGGCAAAGCGGGCGGGCGCGGGTTTCGTCGATGCGTTCAAAGGCGGAAAATTCCGGGGAGATGAAACGGTAGGAGCCGCCGCGAATGTCGCCAAGCCCCTTGTCCGACCAGTGGATTTTTCCCCACAGGCCGTCCGTGCGAAGCTCCACTTGCTCGAGCCAGCCCACGGCCTCGGAGGGCTTGTCGTCGCGGTGCGAAAAGTGCTCGTAATCGACAAGCAACTGCCCGTCGAAAGCCGCCGCGATTTTTTCCAGCGCCGCCTTGTCGAGCACCTGGATAATCGCGGTTTCCTTGCCGTCGTGTTTCAAAACGCCCTCAAATTCGCCCAAGGGCGCGAGATGATAAAAGCCGTCTTCGGGCAGTTTGAACGGCTGGCTTTCCGGGATCGCGCGTGCGGGTCCGCGGGCGCGTTGGTTTTTTTCTAAGGAAGTGTGCATGATTTATTTTTCGTTGGAGAGGAGCTTGTAGCCGGTTTTTTCCTGCAACTGCGCGGGATCGACCGCGTAGCCTGCGTTGCGCGCCAACACGGCGTTTTCAAAAATGTTTTTCACGTCGTGCGTGTCGCCCGAGCACAGCTCGAAGTAGGCTAAGGGCTTTTGGCTGGGAAAGAGTTTTTTTAGAATATCCGCGTCGAGCTGGGCTTGGAAAATCTCAGAGACTTCCAACGCCAGCGCGCGGGCGATCTGCGAAAAGGTGTCGGCGTGCGCTTGCGACGCGCCGGAGCCTATGCCGGTGGGCTGCGAGAGCATCGTCAACAGCCCGCCCGTGGCCGCCAGAACGATTTGCTCGTCCTGATAATCGAGATGCTCGCGGAAGGGGTTGGTGCCGCGGTTGCCGGAGTCGGCCGTTTTGATCTCGCTACCTTGCGGCAACACGCCGCGCCCGTCGGCCGCGATGCGCCGCACAGTGTCCTCGTAGGCGGCGCGCTCGCGCTCGGAGGTCTGCGGCGGCATTATTATAAAAGTGTAAGGAATGCCGAAATTCTCGACAAAACCGTCCCAGTCTTTCGCGCTGAGTCCCTTGCGCACATAGCACACCAGCGCGATCTCGTCGATGGGGTCGGAGACCTCGCGGATCAGGAAATTAGATGGGTCGATGTCCTGCCCGTCCGTCGTGCCGCCGCGGCTTTCGGGATTGAACTGCCAGCGGCCGTAAATGCCCTTGCGCACCCAATGCCATTGGGGGACGGGTTCCAGGCGCGTGATCGTCTCGCCATTCCAGATTTTTTCCAGATGAGAAAACCCGCGAAATTCCGCCAGTGCGAGAAACTCAAAGGCTTCACGCAAGTTTTCAATCCGGTCGTAAGCCTCGCGCAACGCGTCGGCCTGTGCCTGCGCCAGCCGCGCGCCTTCGGCGTCGAGGTTTTCGGGGATTTTTATCTCCCAGTCCAGCGAGCGCAATGCGGAGTGGATGCGGCGCTTGCAGGCGCGCAAGGTCGCGTCGCGCCGCTCGATGAAATTGTATGTCCACTGCAAGTCGGCGTACGCCCCGCGCGCGCCTTCCTCGAGCTGGTTGACGACCACCGGCATCGACAGGCCGCGCAGGGGATTGATGTCCGAGCGCAGGCGGTCGACGAGATTCAGGGGGATGCGGATGAAGTTTTTCATAAAAAAATAAGGCGGTTTTTAAGCGAATAAGGCGCGTTCGGTTTTCAAAAATCCTCCGCGACGCGGCGGGCGTGGCAGGGTGTGCGGGGTCGCCGTTTCGCAAAAAGTCTTGGCGGCGTGGCAGGCCAGGGCGGCGGCGTTGGCGCGGTCGCTGTGGCCGTCGGCGTTGCGCGGGGCGAGCAAACGCACGTTGCCCGCGGAGGTGACGGACTTTTTTAAGGCGTGAAAATCCTCGCGCAACTTTGCACAGGCTGGGATGCGCAGCGCGCGCGTCTCAAAGCGGTGGCGCAGCTCCAAAAAGATCTCCTCCTTGAAGGCCGCCGTGTAGCGGCAAGGCTCCACGCGCGTGCCGACAATGCGTCGGGCTTCCTCGGCCAGCATCGCGCCGATGCCGCTGGAATCGACGCAGGCGCGGCGCAGGTGAGGGCTGTGCATGCAGTGCAGCAAAAACTCCAACTGCACATGAAAGGGCGTGTTCTCAAAGAGCCGCACGCCGCGCGTGACGAGCACGTCCGCGCATTTTTCCACGAGCCAAAAGACCGAAAGATCATGCGTGCGCCCGATATCGACACCGAGGAAAAATTCACCCGGCTGTTCAAGTGTGGCCTCGTCCCAATCCAGCGAAGCCTCGGCGCTTTCGCAGGATTGCAGGAGGGCGTGGGACAGGAAAACGCTCGCGATGTCGGAGAACTCGCACTCGTATTCCTGCGCCCAGCCGTCGGGATCGGCGATGCCCTGGCGCAGTTGCTCGATGTCCACGGGCAACCCCTGCGCGACCGCTTGGCTCAGCGTGATCTTGTGGCGCGCGTAGTGGCGCGGCGCGTTTTTAAAAAGCTCGTAAAACTTGTTCGTCTTGCCGTTGGGCGTGGAGACGATGCGCAGGAGTTTTTGCCCGCCGGAGAGCGGATTGGAAATGCTTGGGTAGATTGCCCGCCAAATTTCGTCGGGGTTTTCATGGAAGGCGAACTCGTCCAGGATGAGGTTGCCGGAATACCCGCGCGCGGTCGCGGCGTTGGCGGGCAGGGCGATCATGCGCGAGGCATTTTTAAACACAATTTCCGCGTTTTTCAAAACGCTGCCGTGCGCGGTGTGAGCGCCGTTTTCCTGCGCCAGCGCGAAGTCAAAGGCCCGCGCCCACGCCTTGGCCTTGCGCATGAACTCCAGCGCCTGGCGCTCGCCCGCCGACAATATCACCCACAAGGCGCCCGGATGCGTCATCGCGTGGCGCACCGCCTCGGCCGCGCAGGCGAACGACTTGCCCGTCTGGCGCGCCCACAGCCCGATTTTAAAACGGCTGCCGTCGAGCACCCAGGCGCGCTGGTAGGGCAATAAAATGTCTAACGGGCTATCCATTGTTTTTTTCGGAGTTTTCAGAGAGGCCGAAAATCTCGCGGTATTTTTGGAGGCGCTGCTTGGATGAGAGGGAAGTGTCGGCATCGACGGTTTGCGCCGCTTTTTCCTTTCGCAAAAATTCCGTCTCGCGGCGTTTGTAACTGGCCAACTCGGCCTTGAGGCGTTTTTCGCGCTGGTCGCCCAGGCGCAGGCTGGCGATGATTTTTGAGTAGTGTTTTAAGTCGTCGGAATTGTCGGAATCCAAAATGGCCTCGAAGGTTTTTTGCGCGAGCGTGACGGCTGCCGCCTCGCTGTATCCTTGCCCGCCCTCGGTGGCCTTGAGTAAAAAGGAGGCTTCTTGCCGCGCTTTTTTCATGCGGTCGAGATAAGCGCCGAACACGCGCCCACGCAGGTCTTTGGCGGCCAGTTTGTCGGTGTCAAAACCCAGCGCGCGCATGCGCTGGTTGATCTCGCGCAACGTCAGCCCGGGCGTGCAGGCCAGCTCCTCGAGCAGCTTGTGCATCTGCGCGGCGGTTTTAGGTCTGTGGGTTTGCTCCGTCATTTTTCAGGCGAGGTTTTCGGATTCCAAATAACGCAGCCCCTCGGCGCCGATGCGGTAGCGCGTCAGCCCCAGGTGCATGCAGTTGAGCTCGCACACGACGTACCCCTTGGTTTGCAGGGCGGCCAATTCGTGCTCGATGTCGCGTTTGTTGGCGCGTGAGCCGGACAGCGTTGCCCCGCGCATGAGCCATTCGAGCGACAGCGCCAGCGGCTGGGCGCGTTCGAGCTGCACGAGCAGGCATTGGGAGAGGACGATTTTTTCCTGTGGCGTCATTTGGGAAAGGGAAATTTTTTTATTTGCTGTGGTGGGTCTCGATGTGGCGGTCGAGTTTATGGGAATCCAGTTCTATCTGGCTGGAGATGTGGCTCAAGGTGGCGTGGATGCTGGCCAGTTGCGTTTGCAGTTCCGCGTTTTTGGCGAAAAACTCGTCGAGCTTGTGGCGCATCTGGCGGCGCTCGCCCGCGTTGTAGTCCGCCATCGCCGCGATGCGGGCGTTGAGCGAGCCGAAATGCTCGCCCGACTCGCGGCGCGTGAGGTATTTTTCATCCAGCGGCGGGTGGTGGGCGAAAAAGCGGTCGTACAAGGTGCCCGCCGCGTTGAGCAGGACGGCCAGAACCGCGATCACCCTCAGCACCATCACGAAGCCGGAGGGCTCTATGTCGTTCAGGGAGACGACGGCGGGAGAAAATGTATTCAAAAAATAGGTACACATTTTGGGACGCTCACGGGTTGGGGTTGCCCAACAGGTCGAGGTAGGCCTGTTCCAATTCGCGAAAACGCTTGTCGCCGTGCCAGGTTTCCCGCGTTTGGGCGCGGTAGGGGCCTTCCGGTGTCTCGACGGTCGCGCCCGCCTCAATCGTCAGCACGTAGGGCTGCCAGATATTCGGCATTTCGCCGCTCGGTCGCGATTTGTGCGCGCAGCCGGTCAGCGCGGTAAGCGGCAGCGTTGCCGCCAACAGCGCGGCAAGTTTCCAGTTCGGCCGCAAGTGCGGCGATTTTTTTGAGCGAGGCTTCATAACGGTCGGCAGGGGAGGTGGTTTTTTTGTAGGCCAGGTAGGCACCCAGCAGCGTGAGCAGGGCGGTGAGCGCCCCGATAATCGCGGTGGCCATTTTTTTTTTTTTATCGGGGCGCTTTGAATTGCCCGTGGCGCTTGCGCGCGCCGGATTTTTTAGATGCCCGCCTGCGCTGTGCTGTCCTGCGTTTTCTTGCTGGCGCGGTATTCGTCAATACAGCCCCACAGCGCGCCCGCGAAGGCGACGGCGGCCGCCGCGCAGGTTTCGATGCCGGAGTCGCTCACATAGCCCTTGGCGGAAATGAAGCCGCCGCCGAAGGTCAGCAGATGGCGCAGGAAGGAGAGGATGGTGTCTTTCATACAATGGATGGGTTTGGTTTTGGTTTTGCCTGAAAAGAAATAAGCGGCACCGCGCGGGCATGGGGGACTTTGTGAGCGGGGCTTGTCGTTTTTTTAATGTCGCCGCAAGCCGTTTTGCGCCGCGCAGTGCCGTGTATGAGCCCCAGTATAAAACAAAAACAATCAGCGCGGGGTTCTGCGTGCGCTGCGTGCCTTGCGTGCGCTCATTGCGCTGCGTTCACTTTGGAAAAAGGGCGGCCGCGGTAAAGTAGTTGTTAATAATGAAGACCCCTTTTTGCGTTAAAATGTTGCTTGTTAATAAAAATAATATTTCATAAGAAACCGTGATACCGTACAATTGTTATCCACCCCCGTCCCATGCACGACCGTGAGCCGCCCGGACGCGGGAGCGGAAAGTTTCCGCGCACTTCACTGGCAGTTTTTCTTTTTAACCGCACAGGTAGGCGGTGCATCCCCGTCGGTGCCGCCTTTGTCTCAATCCCAACGTCATGAAATCAGCCGACCAGAGTTTTATCGAATCGACATTGCCACGCGACAGCTTTTTGTCCGCCAAACAGGTGGCGGCCGCCTGCGGACAAAGCCCGCGCACCGTTTTGTATGCCTTTGACCAGGGGAAAATCATGGGTTTTGAAATAAACGCGCGCGCCCCCAAAGACGCCGAGCGGCGCTTTTCCAAGCGCATCCCGCGCGAATTCGCCGCGCTGTACATCGCCTCGCTGGCCAATTTTGACGACGTGCTGATCGTCGAAAATATTTGCAAGGTGATCTCGAAGTTGCCGCGCCCGCTGGCCACAAAAGTCCGCAAGGCCGTCGACGAGCGCCTCGCGCAGGCGTGGTAGGTGTTTTCGAATGACGCCTTGTGGCAAAGCAAAAGGCCGTCGTGCATTGAGCGCGGGCGGCCTTTGAGGAGTTTGCGTTTTGGAGCGAAGGATCTGTTTAGCGGCGGCGCACAGCGGCCAGGGCCAGCAGGCCCAGCAGCGCGGCGGCAAAGGCCGGCTCGGGGATGGGACCAAGGTAGGTGACTTGCAGCACCTCGTAGCCGTCCGCATCGGTGATCTTTACCCATGAGAATTTGCCGGTCGTGCTCTCGATGTTGATCGTGCCCTCGATGGTCAGGATGTCGGCGCGCACAATAT
>JAKPNF010000140.1 GCA_029548565.1 Verrucomicrobiota bacterium | reverse complement strand
CACGCAGTGCTCGGTGCGAAGCACTGTCGGCGTTCAGCCGACACCCAAATCACTGCTCCCCATCGTAAGACCAGGCAAAATTCGCCCTGAAGCATTTTCACCGCGGGAACGGAAGAATAGCCCAACGGGATATTCTTTCGGATGGTCACGTGCAGGGTTCGTATCCCAATGCCCCCACGTCCGGCGCCAGCCCCCAAAAAATCACTCAGCGCCGCAGGCGCACTGACTCTTTACTATTGCCCAAGCTGCGCTGCGGGCGATAAAATGAGCCTTTTAACCTTATCTTACACTATGGTCTCCTACAAAGAACTCGGTCTGGTCAACTCGCGCGATCTTTTCAAAAAAGCCATCGCCGGCAAATACGCGGTTCCCGCATTCAACTTCAACAACATGGAGCAAATGCAGGCCATCGTGCAGGCGTGCGTGGCGACCAATTCGCCCGTTATTTTGCAAGTCTCCAGTGGCGCGCGCAAGTACGCCAACCAGACGCTGCTGCGCTACATGGCGCAGGGGGCGACCGAATACGCCAAGGAATTGGGCGCGAACATCCCGATCGTGCTTCACCTGGATCACGGCGACTCTTTTGAACTGTGCAAATCCTGCGTCGAGTACGGGTTTTCGTCGGTGATGATCGACGGCTCGGCCCTGCCTTACGAGCAGAATGTGGAGCTGGCCGCCAAGGTCGTCGAGTACGCGCACAAGTACGACGTGACGGTCGAGGGCGAGCTGGGCGTGTTGGCCGGCATCGAGGACGACGTGCAGCACGAGCACCACACCTACACCCAGCCCGAGGAGGTCGAGGACTTTGTGAAAAAGACCGGCGTGGACTCGCTGGCCATTTCGATCGGCACCTCGCACGGCGCCTTCAAATTCAAGCCCGAGCAGTGCACGCTCAACGCCGAGGGCAAACTGGTTCCGCCTCCCCTGCGCTTCGACATCCTTCAGGAAGTTGAAAAACGCATCCCGGGCTTCCCGATCGTGTTGCACGGGGCTTCTTCGGTTCCGCAGCAGTACGTGGACACCATCAACCAGTACGGCGGCAAGCTCGACGCTGCGGTCGGCATCCCCGAGGAAGAATTGCGCAAGGCCGCCGAATCGGCCGTGTGCAAAATCAACATCGACTCCGACGGTCGCCTGGCCATGACCGCCGCCATCCGCGAGGTCTTTGCCAAGAAACCCGCCGAGTTCGACCCGCGCAAGTACCTCGGCCCCGCCCGCGACGAGTTGCAAAAACTCTACATGCACAAGATCACCAAGGTGCTCGGCTCGGACAACAAGGCCTAAGCCGGTCTTTCTTCCCAACAAAAAAAACGCCCGAACTTCGGGCGTTTTTTTTGTTTGCGTAAAAAGTGGTGTTTACTTTCGGCGCCGTGCGACGAGTGCCAAGGCCATCACGCCCAGTAGCGCCGCCGACACGGAAGGCTCGGGGATGAGGATTTTCAGGTACAGGTCGTCGTTCTCCCACACGGTCTTGACGTCGATGCCGGGCGTCAGCCCCAGGATTTCCCAGACGATGGATTTGATGTCGTCGGACACGGCCGCGTCGCAGTGCAGCAGCCACACCGTCGTGTCTGTCAAAAACGCGTCGGCGTTTTCAAGGCTGATCACGTAACCGCCGCCCAAATCAAACGCCAGCGCGCCGGCGCTGAGAATGGGGCGGGTATCCCCGGCCGTGGCCACGTCGACATCGAATTGCAGGGTGCCGTTTGTGCGCACGCTCAAGGTCTGGCCGATGGAAACCGTGTCCTTCATCGCGCTGGAAACGGCAAAAAGCCCGC
>JAKPNF010000165.1 GCA_029548565.1 Verrucomicrobiota bacterium | reverse complement strand
GGGGGGGGGCGAGGTGCAACATCATAATCATTAGGTGATTAGGAAACAATTTCTACTGAATCTCCGGAAATAAAAACAACTTTCTTATGAAAAATGGAAAATAATTTTGTTACAAAAATCTTACTCGTAGCAGTTCTCATGCTAATACAAAACAAAATTATAAAAGAAAGCAACAAAATTTATAAGCTCATTCTTCTTTTCGCGTGTGCAGATCAGCTATCCATCTTTAATTGCCAACTGCCGAAAGGAGAAACATACTGAAGACGAATGTGCGTAATGAATGCAACAATTAAACGCCGCTTTGCCGTCTGCCTTGTCTCGCACAAGGATTACCGCGACGGCGTGCTGGAGGGCATAGGGCTTTTTCAAAAGACGCGGCCGGATTTTGAATTTGTGGCGGTGGACGACCCCGCCGAGTTGAAGGGCACTGTTTGCGACGGTGTGCTGGCCAATATTCAGGACGAGACGGTCGAACTTTTTCGGGAATTGAAAAAGCCCGTCGTCAAGATCGGCGCGCGGCGCGACTATGCGCAGTTTAGTTCCGTGCAGATGGACAACCAAAGCGCGGGGCGCCTGGGTGCCTGCCACCTGATGTGCCACGGGTATCGCAATTTCGGGTTTTTGAGCGTGATCGACCAGCCGTACGCGCAGGAACGCCAGGAGGGGTTTGAGGCGCAGTTGGCCGCCTTCGGCCTGCCGAACATCACGCTGGAATTGCACGAGGCCGAGGAATTCGCGCTGGCTTCCGGCCCGCTGGTGCGGCTGTGGCTCTCCGGCATCAAGGCGCCCTCCGCCGTGATGGGCTGCACCGATCTCATGGGGCGGCGCCTCATCGAATTGTGCCGCCAGGTAAAAATCCGCGTGCCCGAGGACACCGCCGTGCTCGGTTTTAACAACGGGCTGATTGAATGCGAGGGATCCCTGCCTTACATGTCCTCCATCCCGCAGGAGCGCCGGCGCCTGGGCTACCGTAGCGCGGAACTTTTGTCGCGCCAGCTTGACGGGGAGTTCAGCGGCATCCAAAGAATTTACATCCGCGCGCGCTACATCGTCACGCGCACGTCCACGATGCCCTTTGTGTTTGAGGACGCGCAGCTCAACCACCTGCTCGAACGCCTGCAGGGAGTGGTGCTCGAGGGCAACCGTCTCTTGGCCGACGCCATTTTAAACGACCCTGTCGGTGACATGATCGCCGCGTATTTTAAGGAAAAGGCCCACGGCAACGACCTGCGCCAAGATCACCTGCGTGCCCAGATTCTTTTAAGCGAGCGCCTCGTGCGCCAGACCCGCCTGCCCTTCGAGGAGCTGGCGCGCTTGTGCGGCGTCGCCAGCGAGGAACGTTTTAACGGCCTGTTCAAACTGGCCTTCGACCACGACTTGCAAACCTACCGCGATTTTTTCGCAAACGACCCCTTCGCGCAGGCAACGGGTGTGTATTGAGATTGCAACGGAAGCGTTTTTTCGAAAGCGCAAAATGTACGCGCCTGGGAAATAGCCATCTACTTACATTTAACAGGACAGGTCAGCGCCGCGCAGCGGCGCATGCACTATTGCACTCTTTTCGGGCGTATGCTCCCACCGGCCTTCCCGCGAGTCAAAAGTGTTCGTGGCGAAGTTTAAGAAGGGCGAGGTAGGGGGGCTGTACTATGTACTGCTCCCCTACCTCGCCCGCCGCAAACGCAGCCACGGGCGCTTTGGGCCGCGGGAACGAGAAAAGGCGCGAGACTTTTCTCGTGTACTTTAGCCGCACCCTCACCCACGCAGCGCACCGCTTCTAAAATCCGGGGCGCCGCAGGCGCCCCCAGTCGCTAAACCAAAACAAAAGGGCTTTCGTGTACGCAGTACATGAAAGCCCTTTTGTTTTGCATCCAGGCGCTGTGCGCCCCGCACATTTTACATCGCCGCGATAATGGCGTCGCCAAAGCCGGAGGTCTTCACTTCCGTGGCTCCGTCCATCAGGCGGGCCAAATCGTAAGTCACGGTCTTCTTTCCGATCGCGCCCTCGATGCCTCTGACAATTAAGTCGGCCGCCTCGTTCCAGCCGAGGTAGCGCAGCATCATCTCGCCGGAGAGGATGACGGAACCCGGGTTGACCTTGTCCTGCCCCGCGTACTTGGGGGCGGTGCCGTGGGTAGCCTCGAAGACGGCGAAGCCCGAGTCGTAATTGATGTTACCGCCGGGGGCAATGCCGATGCCGCCCACTTGCGCGGCCAGCGCGTCGGAGATGTAGTCGCCGTTCAAATTCAAGGTGGCGATCACGTCGTACTCGGCCGGGCGCGTGAGAATCTGCTGCAAGAAGGCGTCGGCAATGACGTCTTTGATGACGATGCCGTTGGGCAATTTGCACCAAGGCCCGCCGTCGATTTCGACCGCGCCGAATTCTTCCTTCGCCAGCTCGTAGCCCCAGTCGCGGAATGCGCCCTCGGTGAACTTCATGATGTTGCCCTTGTGAACCAAGGTCACGCTCTTGCGCTTGTTCTCGATCGCGTACTTGATGGCGGCGCGCACGAGGCGCTGCGTGCCTTCCTTGGACACGGGTTTCAAACCGTAGCCGGTCGACTCGGGGAAGCGCACTTTTTTGTAGAGCTGCGGGAATGTTTCCTTTAAAAACGCGGAGATTTTTTTCGCGTCCTCGCTGCCCTCTTTGAACTCGATGCCCGCGTAAATGTCCTCGGTGTTTTCGCGGAAGATGACCATGTCGACGCGCTCGGGGTGCTTGACCGGGCTGTCCACGCCGTTGAAATAACGCACGGGGCGCAGGCACACGTACAGATCCAATTCCTGCCGCAGCGCGACATTGAGCGAACGGATGCCGCCGCCCACGGGGGTCGTCAGCGGGCCCTTGATGCCGACCAGATATTCGCGGAAGGCGTCGAGCGTTTCGGTCGGCAGCCAGTTGCCGGTTTGGTCAAACGCCTTTTGGCCTGCCAGCACTTCCTTCCAAAAAATCTTGCGCTTGCCGCCGTAGGCTTTTTCAACCGCCGCATCGAACACGCGCTGCGAGGCGCGCCAAATATCCGGGCCGATGCCGTCGCCCTCGATAAAGGGCAGCACGGGGGTTTCGGGAACAGTGAGCTTCCCGTTGGTGAGGGTGATTTTCTGGCCTTCCATAAATTTTTACTTTTTTAAATTTTTGCAAAAGCGCGCGAGGCGCTCCAAGCCCTTCTTGATCGTTTCCTCGCTGACGGCATAGCTCAGGCGCACATACTGGTCGGCGCCAAAGGCGATACCGGGCACGACCGCGACGAGTTCCTCCTCCAGCAGCCGCGCGGAAAATTCCGTCGAGGACAGGCCGAACGACCCGATGTTCGGAAACACGTAAAACGCCCCGCCCGGACGGCAGCAGCTGATGCCCTCGATGGCGTTAAGCCCGTCGCACAGCAGCAGGCGGCGGCGGTCGAAATGCGCGACCATTTCGGCGATGGCGGCCGAGGCCTTTTCGCGCTGCTGCAAGGCGGCCAGCGCGCCGAATTGCGCGAAGGTCGTGGCGTTGGAGGTCGTCTGGCTCTGGATGGAACCGATCGCCTCGGCGATGTGCTTGGGCGCGACGATGGTGCCCAGGCGCCAGCCTGTCATCGAAAAACTTTTCGCAAAGCCGGAGACGGTGATCACGCGCTCGGCGATCTGCGGCGAGAACGTCGCGGGGCTGACGTGCTCGGCATTGTCGTAGAGCAGATGCTCGTAAATCTCGTCGCTCATCACCATGAGGTTTTTCTCCATCGCCACGTCGATGAGCGCGCGTATCTCGTCCTTGGTGTAGACGGCGCCCGTCGGGTTGCTCGGGCTGTTCAAGATGAGCAGTTTTGTCTTCGGGCCGATCGCATCGCGCAACTGCTGCGGCGAGATTTTGAAGCAGCTCTGGTCGCTGGTCTCGATGAGCTTGCTCGTGCCGCCCGCGAGCTTCACCATCTCGGTGTAGCTCACCCAGTACGGCGAGGGGATCACGACCTCGTCGCCGGGGCCGATGAGCGAAAGGATCGTCAAGTAGCACGAGTATTTTCCGCCCGGGCTCACGACGATGTTGGCTTCCTGCACGTCAAAAAAACCGCGCTCGTTGTAACGCTCGGCCAGCGCCTTGCGCAGCGCCGGCAGGCCGCTGGCGGCCACGTACTTTGTCTGCCCGTCGTTCAGCGCGTTGATGGCGGCTTGCTTGATGAAATCCGGCGTATCAAAGTCCGGCTCACCCGCGCCAAAGCCGCAAATGTCCTTTCCGGCGGCTTTGAGCGCCTTGGCCTTGGCATCAACGGCCAAGGTCGGCGAAGGGGCGATGTTGAGCGCCCACGGTGAAAGCAATTGCGAGGAAGGCTGGCTGGATTGGCTCATTGGTATGTGGTCAAACGAACCAATTTTTGAGCAAACAAGCCCCCTGCGCAAACCTATAATTGAAAAAGCGCTCAGTCCTTCAACGGGGCGGCGGGCAGGTCGCGTTCTTTTTGGATGACGCGCAGGGATTTTTCGACGCTTTGTTTGGCCGTGTCGTCCCAGATGCTTTTCATCGGCCAGAAGCGCCCGGCCGTCAGGGTGGCCGTGCCGCCCTCGGCGCGCAGGGAAAAGTCCGAGAAAGCGGGGTTCTTTATCCCGCGCAAGACGCACAGGCGCCCGTCGTCGGCAAAGACCTCGATGATGGAAACGTCCGCGAAGATGCGCAGCTTGAGTTTGCCGTTTTGCAGCTTGTAGGGCTGGCCGAAAAGTTTTTCGGCGCCGACGTTGTAGTCCAGGCGGAAGCTGCCCACTTGCAGCAGCAAGACCTTGGCGCTGCCCACGTCGATCTCCACTTCGGCCTCGAAGGAATTGGTCTTTGTGTCAAAGGGCACGCTTGTCCGGTCGCGCAATTGGGTGCGGCTGATTTTTTTCTCGGGGCCGCGCAGTTGCTCAAGCTCTTTCACCGGCTCGGAAAAAAGCCGCACGCCTTCCGGGGTTGTGCGCAGCGACATCTCCGTCGGCAGGCTGATGCCGTGGGTGATCGGCGCTTTTTCAATGCCTATCATCGCCCAGGCCATCTGCACGACGCGGCCATCCGGCGCGTCGCTGAAAGACTGCGTGGCGTAATAAGCGCCCGCGAAGGCGCGCAGTTTTTCCGTTTGCGGCGTGAATTTTTTGCCGTCGAAATCCCCGATGACGTACTGGCTGTTGGCCTCGACCATCACCCAGCGCGTGTCGTTGGGGTTGCCGTCCACGGGCAGCTTGTAAATATCCGGGCACTCGTAGTAGGGCTCGCTGTCGCTTTGGTGCTCCCAGTTGAGCAAATCGTCCGAAGTGTAAAACGCGAACGCGCGCTTTGGCTCGATATGCGTGAAGGTTACCAGCACCCAGTGGCCCTTTGTTTTGTTCTTCGGGTCTTGGTACCAAAAAATGCGCGGGTCGCGCCCCTTGTGCTTCACGACGGGGTTGTCTTTATAATAGGTGAAGGAAAGACCCTCGTCGTTGCTGTAGCAGATGACCTCGCCCGCGCCCGTGTCGGTAAAGCAGGCGATGACAGGCGGCTTGCCGTTTTTGCCCAGGCCGGAGGTATTTTTCCAATCGACCAGCGCGCTGCCCGAATAGCAGCGGTCAACGGCCTGCACGTAAGAATACATCGCCTGCGGCAGTTGCTTCCAGTTCACCAAGTCCGTGCTTTCGGCGTGCCCCCAATTTTTAAAGTCGCCCATCGCGCCATAGGGGTTGCTCTGGTAATACAGGTGCCACTTGCCGTTCAAATAAAAGGTGCCGTTGACGTCGTTGTTCCAGCCCAGCGCGGGCGTGAAGTGGTAGCGCGGGCGGAAAGATTCCTCATAGAGGTTGTCCAAATGCAACGGTTTCTCGCTGGCCACAATCAACTCCAGGGAATTTTTGCCGCGGTCCATGTCGCTGACGTTCAGGTCGGCGCGCTGCCCGCGCCACCGGCTCACGTCCATGAAGACCCAATAATCCGGCGTGTCGCCGGGGGCGGCCAGGCGGATTTTCGCGGCGTCCAGGCGCTCGCCGTCCTGCCCGATGAGCGAAAGCGTGGCCGTGATGCCGCTTTGCTTGATGGGGAAATTCAAAAAGTCGCCCTCCAGCACGATGGGGCGCGTGCGCTTTTCCTCGGGCAGCACGTAGCTGTCGTCGGTCTGCAAAATGTAATCGACCGCGATCCAGCCGCGCGCGTCCTCGTCGACGATCTCGATGGTCGCCTTCTTGCCCTCCAGTCCCTGCAAGTCAAACTCCACCCAGCGGAAATACTGCTCGCCCGGCCCCAGCGCCTTGCGCGGCGGCTCGCCTTCCACGTGCAGCACGAGCGCCAGCGTCGGCTTTTTACCGCCGGCCATCAAGGCGTTCAAGTAGCGGCGCTCGATGGTGAACTCTTGCGACACCAGGCGCCCGGTGTCCTGCAGGCGCTGGTTGGAAAAACTGTTGGCGAAAGTCTCCCCCTGCTGGCGCCCCACCCCGCGCTGGTCGGGATGTTTTTGAATGCCCTGCGGCTTGTCGCCAAAGGCGCTGCCCTCGGCCGCCCACTTATTAAAAAGCTCGCCCTCGAAATCATCAAAAACAATATCGGCACGCGCGGCGAAACAGGCGGCGAGCGCAACGGCGCACACAAAAAAGGTCAGAAGGGCTTTTTTCATAACGGGGAACGGATTTGGGTTGAAGGGTGAACTTTTATCGCAACCCAAAACGCCCGCGCTGTCAATATTTCTAACGTTATCTGTCTAGTAGCGTGCCGTGATTCCTAAAGAAACAACGTGCCGCACAAAGTCGCGCCCGTAAGCGGAACTCTCGTCGTTGTAACCGATGTCGCAGCCGTAGGAAAGACGCAGGCTGACGTGCTCGTTGAGTTTCCAGCGCGCGAAAATTTCCGGCGTGAACATGCCGTCGCGCCGCGAGGTGGGCGCCTCGTAATCGGTGAACACCCAGGCGGCCGACGCGCCGAACTCCCAGCGCTCGCTCATGGCGTAGGCGTAGCGCAGCGCAAGCGCGTAATACTCGTAAGCGGCCGCGCTCGTGCTCGAAAGCGTGTCGAACTGCGTGTATGAAAATTCCACACGCTGGCGTTCGTCGAGTTTGAACTGCGCGGCGATCTCCGCGTAAAGGCGCGTCAGGTGTTTTCCCTGCCCGGCCAGGCGTTTTCCCGTGTACTCGTGAAAGGTCGGGCCTGCCTGCACGGACAGCGACCACTCCTTGTCGCCGATTTGCGCGCCGAAAAGCGCGCGGTGGTAATGGTTGGTCGCGTTGCGGCCGACCCAGGGAATCGACTGGTGGTATTGGTAACCGTAGCGGTAGCCCGCGAACAGGTTGAAATTTTCATCCACAAAATACCCCGTGTCCAAGCCGCCATTGACATCGCTGCGGTCGACAAAATTCTGGTAGCCGGTTTGCGGGCGCATGAGCGTGCGCATGTCCGTGTAACGCCACTGGGCGGCAGGGCGCAGGAAAAAATCGCCCGCGCGGTAGTTGATGCGCACTTGCCCGCGGTCTTGAAATTGCTGGCGGCGCTCGCGCGGGAACACGAGGCCGAAGGCGTTGACCGCCGCGGGGTCGTACACCGGCGCCTCGCGCGAGCCGTCGACGAACAAAAAATGCTGGGCAACCGAAAGATCCCATTTCTCGCCCCCGGCCTTTAACACAAACGGCACGGCATGGCTGGCGTAATCCTCGCTGGCGGCGTCCACGTACCAGTAGCCCCCGCCGCTGTAGCCCAGGGAAAATTCTTTCACCGCCTCGCCGAGTTCAAAAAGTTTTGCGAAATCGCAGGCCAGCTGCCCCTGCGCGCTTAACACGAGCGAGGAGCGGTTCGTCACGTCGGGCTGCCCCGCGGGCGTTTCGTTGCGGTAGCCAAAGAGGTTGCCATCCCACTGAACTCCCCCTGTCAGCGAGGCGTTCAGCCAGGCCGGATGACTGTCCTGCGCCCACGCGCACGCGGCGGCGGACAGGATCAGGATCATGCGAAAGACTGACTTCATCAAGATTCAACTATGGCGGTTTTTCAAAAAGACACCAAGCCGTTTTTTCGCCGCGGCGAAAAATCTCCCCGCGCGCGTTGACAGAAAGTTTTTCGGGCGTATGGTCTTAACTATGAAGACACGAATCTCCCTGTGCGCCCTGCTGGGCTGCGCCGCCTTGTTTTTCGCCGCCTGCAATAACACCGAGAAACCGGCATCCGCGCCGGATGAAAAAGTCCAGGTGCTGGCAAAACACCGCACCATCGCCACCTACGAGGGCACCCAATACCGTCTGTGCATGGGCCGCACCACCCTGTGCCCCGACCGCTGCGGAGACTCGGGCGAATTCGCGCGTTTTAAGATAGACCAGTACACCGCGTTTGAGAAAAATTCGCAGTACGGCGAAAAGCGCGACGAATTTTTAATTCAAGTCAGCGACTACAACAAAAAACCGATCGGCGACCCCGCCGTGTCAAAGACGGTTCAGTCGCTTAAAACAGGCGATAAAGTCACGCTGTGGTGGGATCATCTCTATGTGACCAAAGACGGCGTGAGCGCGCCGCGCTACCCGCTGGTAAAACTTGAAAAACTCAAGTAGCCGGTGCGCTGTGTTCCAAAAACAAAATTCCCGCCGCCAGCGCGAGGAAGATGAGCACCTGCGCGTATTTGAGCGCACGATAGACTTGGGGATTTGAAAAAAACCTCGAAAAGCTTCCTGCAGCCAGCGCGATGATCACAAAGACGCTAAAGGCCGTCAGCGCGAAGACAAGCCCCAGTATCATCATCTGCGCGAACACGGGAAAGCCCTCCGGCTTTACAAAGCCCGGCAAAAACGCGATGAAAAACAGCGCGACCTTGGGGTTGACCACGCACATCAAAAACCCGCGCCGCCAGCATTTTAAAAAAGTGCCGCCCTCAAAGCCTTTCGCCCCCGCCTCGGCGGGGTTCACCGCGGGGCCGCGAAGAATCGACCAGGCCAGGTACAAAAAATAAGCGCAGCCAAAATATTTGATGAGCGCAAAACCCGCAGGCGAACGCAGAAAAACAAGCGACAGCCCTGTGGCGCACAACAGCGTGTGCACCGTCACGCCCGAGACCAGCCCCGTCGCAATAAAAACGCCCGTCTTGCGCCCGCGCGCCAAGCTCTCCGTCAGCACAAAGGCGATGTCCGGCCCCGGCATCCACGCCAGCGCCCAGGCCATGGCAAAAAAGCCTAATAATGTCTCCAGACTCATGGGTGGCAAAAACGCTAGATGGTGCCGTTGTCCACGTGGATGGCCTGCCCCGTGATGCTCGCGGCCCTGTCGCTGACCAAAAAGGCCACCGTCTCAGCCACCGAGGAAATGTCGGTCGCTTTTTTAAGCGAGGTGCGCTTGTAAATTCTGTCCTTTTGCTCCTGCGAAAGCGTGGCGCTCATGGCCGTTTCCATGAAGCCGGGCACCACGACGTTGCTGCGCACGCCCCGGCCGCCCCATTCACGCGCGGTGTTTTTGGAAAACGCCTCGATCGCCCCTTTGCTCGAGGCGTACATCGCCAGCCCCTTGTAACCGGTGTGCGCGCTGATCGAGGAAATGTGCACGATGCCGCCGCTTTTGCCGTGCAAGAGCATGTTGCGGATAGCGTACTTGGTCAGCAGCATCGGCGCAAAGACGTTGACCTCGTACATCGCGCGCAACGGCTCCAGGTTGAGGTTGGTGACAATGTCGTCGTAAGCCTGCGCAGCGTTGTTGACGAAGGCGTCCAGCGCGATTTTATTGGAGACAAAATCCTCCGCGAAGATGGCTGCCTTGGCTGCGGCGGGGTCGCCCAGATCGGCGGATTTGAAAAAGAGTTTTTCGGGGTACTGCTTTTGCAGCGCGGCGATCTCGTCCGAATGCGTGCGGCTGACCGCATAGACGGCGTGCCCCTGCTCCAGCAGTGTTTTGCAGATGACAAGCCCCACCCCGCGCGAGGCGCCTGTTAGAAGAATATTCATGTGCGTTTGAGTTTTCCCGTGTGGGTGGATTGCAGCGAGTCGACGAAGCTGATCTTTCTGGGGATCTTAAAGTCTTGCAGGCGCCCCGACAAGGCCGTTCGCAATTCGGAAATTTCCAGCGACGCCCCCTCGTTGAGCCGGATGTCCGCGCACAGGATGTTGCCCAGCACGGAATTGGCTTTGCCGTACACGCGCGCGTCGGCCACCTGCGCCAGCGCGCGCAGGGCGTCCTCGACTTCCTCGAGGTTGACCTTGTAACCGCCGACGTTGAGCAAGCTGCTCTTGCGGCCGAGGAATTTGAAACGCGCGGGATCGCTTTCGTCGAACTGCACCTGGTCGCCGGTCTTGTAAAAATCACCCGCCAGCGCGAAGGTCTGCGACTGGCCCAAGAGGTCTTTGTGCACCAATAGTTCGCCGTCGGTGATTTTTATTTTGTCCGACAAGGCGTCCGGTATTTTGAAAAACTCCCCGCTGCTGGCCAGCAGCGCGCCGCCTTCCGTCGAGGCGTAGATGTTGTTGACCTTGGCGTTGGGAAAAAGCGCGCGGATTTTTTCATACAAGGCCGCGTCCGATTTCTCACCGCCGAAGGTCGCTCGTTGCACACTCGGGTAAGTTTTTGGCGCAGGCAAGAGCATGCGGTAAAAGGTGGGCGTGGCGGACAGGTGCGTGATGGCGCAGTGGGCGATCTGCTCAAGGACGAACTGCCTGGGTTTGCCAAAGAGGTTCACGGCGCCGCTGCGGTTTAAGAGCACCTGCAACAGCACCTGCAAGCCTGCCATATGAGTAGGATTGTAGGCAAGCCCCCACACATGCGCGTCGTAGCCCTCCTTCACGCGCGCGCGCTCGAGCAAGGCCGAAAACCAGTGCGTGACTTTTTTGGGCAGCCCCGTCGTGCCGGAGGTGAACAGCGTCAGCGCAGAGCGCGAGGCTTTTATGGCCGCAAACAGCGCGTCCAGGTTTTCGAAGGCGCGTGGGTTTTTCACGGCGGCCTTTTCGTTGACGCCGTCCAGTTGCAACGATTGGATTTCCGTGTCCGTCAGGTCGCTGTCCAGCAGCACTAGGTCGGAATCGGTGGCTAGCGCGCGCACAAAATTTTCGGCCAGCAAAAACAAGTCGCCTGTCTTGAGCACGGGAACATAATCCCGCGTGGCGTTGACGCGCCCCAGCAGTTGCGCGTAGGTCAACACGCGCCCGTCATCGCGCAAAAAGGGCTTGTCCGTCGGCATTTATTTTTTTCAGATCCCGAGGCGTTTGCACACGTCGGCAATGGTGTCGACCACGCCGTCCTCGAAAATGTCTTTCCCGAACGCGTCCTCGACGTGTACCGTCAGTTCCGCCAGGTCAAAGGAGTCGAAAGCGAGGTCTTCGCGCAACCGCGTCTGGGGCGTGAGCGCGACCGGCTCGGCATTGCCCTTGTTGGCGCGGATCTTGTTGATGATTTGCGCAAGCTTTTCCATGTTATTATGCTCTCAAATGGGCAAGGCGCGGTCAAGGCTCATCAAATACGGTCGCCCATCACGATGCTCAAGGGGCCTTCAAAGCGGTGTTTTTCACCGGAGGGCAAAACGGAAAAATAACCGTCCATGACCTCGCAGCCCAGCCGCCGCAACACGGCCAATTCCGCCGCGTCGCTCGTGTAAAAAAAGAATTTTTGCCCTTGGCCGTGCGCCAGCAGCGCGACGACCGCCTGCTCGAATTGCGCGAGGTTTCCGTGAGTGAGCAAATTGACTTTTTGGGCATTGTAGGTCGGCTCTATGAGCGCGTACATGTCCGCGATTTTCAAACAGCGCACGCCGGGCTTATCCAGACAATACTGAACGGCGAATTGCGCGGGTGTGTAGCGCAAGGAAGAATACGAACGCTCGTAGAGTTGCGCGTGCGGAATTTCAATTTCCTCAACGGGCAACACCTGCGCGTCTGCGGGCGGCTGTGTGTGGAAAGCGTACCACGCCGGATGCATGAAGGCGCCCGCGCCAATCTCAAAACGCGCGCTGACGTTGTTCATCAGCCCAAAACCGCACATGTAGTGCACGCCGTGCGCCTCGTTGTCCTGGAGCACAAAGCGGATCATTTTGGCCATGAGGCCGCGCCCACGGTAGGCCTGCGGCGTCCAGGCGCCGGACATGATGCCCACTTGCACCAGCTCCTCGCCCAGTTGCAATTTGCGGTACATGATCGCCGCGCCGGAGACGTACTGGCCGTTGTCGTCAGTCACCAACAGCAGTTTGGTCAGCGGCTCCCACACCGGGTTCGAATACAGCGCGAACAAAAAATCGCGGCTCAAGCCCAGTTGAAACGAGTCGTCGTACAGGTCGCTGTAAAGCTGGGTGTCGATCGCGGAAAAGTCCGCCGTCATGCGCATGTGAAAGGCCATCGTCTTTACAGTTGCGCGCGGATGCGTGCGTTCATCTGCCCCACTGTCGTCCAGCAGATTTGGTCGCCGTATGTTTTTTCGATCTGCGAAAAAAGCAGGTCGAGGTAATTCATGTAGACATCCTTGACCGAGTCGAACATCCCGCAGTCGACGATGTGCGCCTTGATGCACAAAAGCCCGCCGTGTTTGATAATCTCAAAGGCGCGCTCGGCGCGGCTGGTCGCTTGGAAATTCGTCGGAAAGTGGATGAGCTTTTTGTCGCTGATGAACGCGGGGTAAATCAACGGCAGACCCTTGATGCCGGACATGTTCGTCTGCGCCTCGGGGCTGATGGGCGTGAGCACGTCGCGCGCGCTGGCAACGAACTCGATGTTGTTGTCTATCGCCGCCTCGAGCAACGGCTCGGGCGCGTTCCAACCGGGAGGGCACAAGCCGGGCACATGGCGCAGGCCCGCCTCTTTGAAGATCGCCAGCATTTCACGCAGAACCGCGTCGAAGTGCGCGCGCGTCTCGTTTTGGAATTCGACGGGGATAACCGGCCCCTTGTGGCAATGGTGCAGCCCGTGCAGGCCGATCTCAAAGCAGCCCGTCTCATTTAAAAATTGCACGAACTCGGGATGCTTGTCCAAGCGCATGCTGTCGCGCTTCAGGCGCTTGGCCAGGTACATGCGGTCACGCAGCCAGGGGATTTTTGCCAGAAGCTTGCGCGTGGGCCGCGCTTCGATCTCGCGCCAGTTGGCGGTGGTGAAGAGCGTCGCCTTAAGTTGCGGATGGCGGTCGAGCAGCCACTTGAGTTTGCCCAAGCCGCCCTCCAGCAAGTCGCCACCACCTTCGTAGGGGTCTGTTTTTTTCAGCGGGCTGACGTCGTCGACGGTAAAGCAAACCGCCGCTTTTTTCCCATCGGCAAAAACCGCTGTCTGTACGGGCGTGTGATTCATGGTTGGCCGCGCCAAAAGGCGCCTTTTAAAAATAGTTCCTCAAAACCCATCGCGCTTCAATCAAAAACAGGCGCCGCTGGACAGCCTCGGGCGCTTGTGTATACTAAATTTATTATGCATTGGACAGCATTGATCTTCGCGGGGCTGCTTGAAATTTTGTGGGCGGCCGGGCTGAAACACTCGGACGGCTTCACAAGGTTGTGGCCGTCGGTCTTCACCATTGTCACGATGGTGCTCAGTTTTGTGCTGCTGGCGTACGCGATGCGCGCGCTGCCGCTGGGCACGGCGTACGCGGTGTGGACGGGCATCGGCATCGTGGGCACGGCGCTGGTCGGGATTTTTTATTTCTCGGAGGGCCTGGACTTTTGGCGCGTGCTGTTCATCGTGATGATTCTGGCGGGTATCGTCGGCTTGAAACTCCTCTCGCCAGCACAGGGCTGAGACTTCGAAAAAAGCAAGCGCGGGGCTTTTTACAGACCCCGCGCTTTTCATTGAGGTGCGGTTTCCCCGCCACGCCTTTTCCTTACGGCTTGTCGGCGGAGTTTTCGGGGAAAAGATTGTCGATGTCCACCTTCTCTTTGGGCAGGATGGCCGCAAATCCCAGTGCGCAGCCGATCATCAGCAAGTTCATGAAGACGACCATCCAGAAAATGTCGGGGATCCACTGGCCGAAGGCCAATTGCCAGCCCTCGAATTTGCTGACAAGCTCGGCCAGCGAGGCGCCGCCTTCGGGATTAAAGAAGCGGGTGGCCAGCGAGGACGGCAGCTCCGGCGAGGTTTTTATGATGTAGGCCACCGTCCAGAACAGGCCCACCGGAACGACAACGCAGGCCGCGTATTTGGCCGAGCGGTTGCCCACGCCCTTGGCGAAAAAGCCGATCATAAACAGGCCGAACAATCCTATCGAGCACACCATAGCGAAGGTCGTCTGCAGGTTTTGCAGGGTCTGCGAGCGCGTCGTGTAAATGAGAGTCGCGGAGGTGATCATCAGCACGCCGATCAGCCCCGTGGAGATGCGCCCGACGTTCATGTAGTGCTTGTCGGACTTGTTGCGCACGATAAAGCGGTGGTAAAAATCGTCCACCCAGGTGACGGTGCAGGCGTTGAGCATCGGCGCCATCGTGCTGAGCGAGGCCGCCAGAATCGCCGCCAGGAACAGGCCCTTCAAGCCCATCGGCAGGTTGTTGGCCATGAAAAACGGCACGATCTTTTCGGGCTGGGAGTTGCGGAAGGTTTCCACAACGTCGCTGGGGTTGATTTCGTAGAACGTCCACAGCGCGGTGCCCAGGAAGTTGAAGTAAATCCAGATCGGCACCACGGTGCACGCACCGATGATCACGGCCATGCGCGCGTGGAACAGGTTTTTCGGCGCGCGGTAACGCTGAATGAGGTCCTGGCGCGTCGTGTAGTTGCTCGCGTCCATGAACAAGGTCGAGATGATGACGACCCAGAAGGTCTTTTCCGCGAAATTGAACTCAAAACTGCCGAAGGACATCTTGTTCTGCCCGATGGGGCCAGCCATTTCAAAAATGGTCTTCAAGCCGAAGAAGTCGCCCGGGATGTGCGTCAAAATCGTAGGCAGCAGCACCGCCCCGCCGAAGATAAAGAGCATCGACTGCAAAAAGTCCGTCCACACCACAGCCTCGAAGCCGCCGCTCATCGTGTAAAGCGTGGCCACGATCCCCAGGAACAAAATCATCCAGACGATCGGCGCGTCAAAAATACCCGGCAGCGCCTCGACCCCGCACAAGGCGCGCGTGCCTTCCACCAGCGCGTGCACGGGGATGAATTCATCCAGCGCGATACACGTCACATACAGCACCACGCCCAAGCGCAGCAAATTAAACGCCATAAACCCGACGCCCGCGTACACGCGCGCCCAGGTTCCGTAGCGGTGCTCCAAAAAGGCGTAGCCGCTGGGGGTGTTCACGCGCCGGAAAAACGGCACGATCAGCCAGGCGCTCAAAAAGCCCAGCAGCAAAAAACTGAACGACGGCAAGACCCACAGCCAGTTTTCCTTAAAGGTAAAACCCGGGATGGCCAAAAAGGTCATCGCCGAAATCATCGAGGCGGTGATCGAAAAGCCCACCAGCCAGCCGGGCATGCTGCTGCCGCCCAGAAAATAGGATTTCGTGCCCGTTTGGCGGCGGGCAAAAAACGCGCCCACGCCCAGAATCGTGCAAATGGCCAGCGCCATGATGGCGATGTCGAGGCCCGTGAGTTTAAATTCGATGGCACTTTTGGCGCCTTCGGCGGCGGCGGCTAAGAGGCTAGGCAGGGTCATAAGCGTAGGTACGGAAGGGATGGACGGATAAAGAAGTAATAAGAACGCAATCGGCGCGTTATTTCAAGCACTGATTAAGGGTGTGTTTGAGAATTAGGTGTTTTGGATGCGCAGGCTGGTTTTGAGGCATTTTTGAGGGCTTCGAGCCGAGTCGATATGAATATCGGCGAGGCGAGGACACTCAAAAAGGACCAAAATCCAGACTGTGCAGACGAAATTCATAATCCTCAAACATACCCTTAGCCCGCTTCGTGGGGTTATGACAAAAAAGAACTGCTTTTTATCATCCGCGGCGGCGCGTTGGGAACCACTTAGGAAATTTCCGCAGGATCCGCCTGGCGCAATTTTCGCGTGGCCAAAGCGCCCGCCACGCAGCACATCAGCACGGTTAAAAACAGCACGGTTAACACGTTTCCGAGCGTCAGGTACGTCGGCATGAAGGCCAGCGTGCGCGTCAGGTAATAAAGAATGGCCGTCAGAAACGTTCCGGGCACAAAGCCCAGCACGGACAGGATGACCGACTCCTTGATCACCAGTCCCGTGAAATAGGAATCCTGAAAACCGATGGATTTGAGCGTCGCGTATTCGGGCAGGTGGTCGGTCACGTCGGTATAGAGAATCTGGTAAACGATGACGGCGCCCACGATCAGCGCCACGGCCATCGAAGCGCCGATCACAAAACCAATGGGAGTGCGCTCCGACCAGTAGGCCTTTTCGTTGTCGATAAAGCCCTGCATCGTCATGACCTTGACATCCGGCGGCATGAATTTTTGCAACTGCTCGACAACGCCCTCGGGCGAGACGCCTTTTTCCAGCGTGAGCAGCCCCACGGCGATCTGCTCGGGGCTGGTGCCGAGCACTTTTAAATAGGTGTCCTTGCCCA
>JAKPNF010000113.1 GCA_029548565.1 Verrucomicrobiota bacterium | reverse complement strand
AGGCGTGTTTTTTCATCGCTGTGTTTTGCCAGCTCGTCGAGCATCTGGGGGCGCAGCAGGCGGCGGGGGTGGTGGCGACGCTTGGGCCAGGGGTCGGGAAAGAGGATGAAGATTTTTTCCAGGCGCGAGCCTTCGGGCAGCGCCTCCAAAAATTCAAAGGCCTCGGCTTTTAGAAAACAAAGGTTGTCCAGGTGCGCGGTGCGTTTTTTGCGGTTGGCGCGCTCGATGCGCCAGGTGATGAGATCCAACCCCAGACAATACACTTGCGGGTGGGCTTGGGCGTAGGCGCTTAAAAAATGCCCGTGCCCGCAGCCGATTTCCAGCGTCAGCGATTTGTCTGCGGGCAGAAATTGCGCCAGCGCGCGGGCGTGGGCGGTTTTGCGAAGCAGCGCTTGTTCGCGCACAGCCTCGTGCGCGCTGGATGCGGGCAATGTCGGGCGCGGAGCCATCGCCTTTTAAATTCTGCAAGCCCTGCTCTATATTACTGCGACGGCTTGCGCAAGGTCACGTCGCCCGAGCGCACGGCGGCTTGCGAGCCGTCGTCCTCGTAACGCACCTTGAGCGCGCCGGATTCGTCGATGCCCAGCGCCAGCGCGCGGCGGCACACGCCTTTTAAATCGCACACGTCAATTTCCTTGTCCTGCAAAATGTCGTACTGAGGCCAGGATTGCATCAGGTCGGCACGCCAGGACTCGTCGGCGAAAAAAGCGCTGTTGGCCTTGGCTAGACATTCGATGATGTCGGCGGCCACGGCGTTGATATTGTGGCGCTTTCCCGTCTGGGTAAAGAGCGAGCCGGCCATTTCGCGCACCTGCGCGTCGGCCTTGGCGAAGCTGCCGTTGATGTTCAGCCCCAAGCCGAAGGTCATCCCGTAAACCGTGTCGGAATCCACATGGCCTTCGACGAGCATGCCGCCGATTTTTTTGCCCTTTAAAATAAGGTCGTTGGGCCACTTGAGCTTTATGTCCGCGCCGTATTTTTCAGCGAGGAAACGGCACAGCGACAAGCCCATCCACAACGTGTAGCCGGCCATGCGCTCGGGCGCCACGTTGGGGTGCTGCGCCAGCGTGATGTAGAGGTTGCCCTTGTCCTCGCCGTACCAACTGCGCCCCAAGCGCCCGCGCCCGGCGCTTTGCGTGTTGCTGATCACAAACAGCGGGTGCGGTTTGTCGGCCAGCAGCAAACGCCGCGCCTCGATGTTGGTGGAATCCACACGGCGTGCGTAATGCACGATGGCGTCGCACCCGCGCGCGTCCAGATAAGCGTGCAGCAGGCCGTTGTGCACCTGCGAAGGCTCGCGCTCTATGCGGTAACCGCGGTTGCGGATCGCGCTGATTTCAAAACCCTCCTCGCGAAACTGATTGAAGTAAGCCCAAATGCTCACCCGGGAAACTCCCAGCGCCTCGGCCAAGGTGTTGCCGGAGGTGTAATCACGCCGATTTTTCATCAGCATCGAAAGGATAATGCGTTCGCGGGCGTTGGACATAATGTCATTAGATTGTTAAGATTTTTTCAGAATTGTAAACATCAAAATATATCTCCGCTAAAACCCTAGAGAAAGAAATACAAGGGTATTACCAATTAAAGGGTTAAACGCTACTTAAAAAGGGGATTTTTGTTTTTAAGAGGGCAGGTATGCAAAAGATTGCACTGTCAAAGTAACTTCAAAAAAATCCAAACAGTCCGTTTTGCATCCCAACCCCAACGACTCTACGGCGCCAAGCGCTCGATCACCCAGCCATCCGTATCTTTGCGATATTGGAAGCGGTCATGCAGGCGGCTGGGGCGGCCTTGCCAAAACTCCCAGCGCTCGGGTGTCACGCGGTAGCCGCCCCACCAATCCGGCAGCGGGACTTTGCCGTCGGCGAATTTGCGTTTCATCTCGTCGAACTTTTTCTCCAGGATGCCGCGGGTGCTGATGACCTTGCTTTGGTGAGACACCCAAGCGCCCAGGCGGCTGCCCAAGGGGCGGCTTAAAAAATATTTCAGCGACTCGGCCGTGGAGACTTTTTGCGCCCTGCCTTCCACGATCGCCTGGCGCTCCAGTCCCAGCCAGGGAAACAGCAAGCTCACGTTTTCGTTGGCGGCGATTTGCTGCGCCTTGGCAGATTCGTAGTTGGTGTAAAACACAAGCCCGCGCTCGTCGAAGGCTTTTAACAAGACCGTGCGCTGCGACGGGCGCGGCAGGCCGTCTTGGCCTGTTTGCACGGTGGAAAGCACGAGGGCGTTTGGCTCGAGCAACTGCGCCCCGAGCGCCTGGTCAAACCACAGGCGAAATTGGGCAAAGGGATTTTTGTCGAGCTTCTCCTTGCTAAGCCCGTCGCGTGTGTACTCGCGGCGCAATTCGCTTACGTCCATGATTTGAAAATGCTAAAACGCCCGCTGTTTTCAAGCGAGCGTTAATTCAAATTCAAAAACAAAAGGCTCCCCGGTTGAGGAGCCTTAAAAAAGCGTGGACGCGCCGCGTTACTGGTTTGCGTAGCGGTTGCGCAGCATGTCGGTGAAGGCGGCCACTTTTTTCTTGCGGCGGCGCACTTCACAGGGCCTTTCGAAATAGCGCTTGGCGCGGTAGTCGCGGATGATATCCTCACGCTCAATTTTCTTTTTCAAGCGGCGGATGGCTTTTTCGATGGGTTCGCCTTTGCGGATTTTAACTTCGACGGGCATACAGTCTATGGTTTTAAATTTGTGTAAAGAGTTATGTCATCACGTTCCGCCGATTTGGTCAACCGTAAATTTACCCCCGCCCAGAAGCAGGCGCTCATTGCCGCTTTGTGCGAACGCCTCAGCCCCGAACGCGTCAAACGCCTGCACGAAGTGCTCGGCGCACGCACCCGCCGCGTCACGCTGGTGCTGGAGGACATCTTTGAGATGCACAACGCGGCGGCCTGCCTGCGCACTTGCGAGGCCTTTGGCGTGCAGGACGCCCATTTTATCATCAACCGCAACGACGCCTTTGCCGGTAGCAAAGGCTCCGGCGTGTCCAGAGGCAGCGAAAAGTGGCTTTGCGTCACGCGCTGGGGCACGCGCTCGCACCACTGGAAAGACCCGGAAACCGCCCCGTACCCCCATACGCAAGAATGCCTTAATTCCTTGAAAGAAAAAGGCTACCGCCTCGTGGCCACCACCTTGCGCGCGGACAGCGTGCCGCCGGAAAATATCCCGACGGACAAACCCATCGCGCTGCTGATCGGCAGCGAGCATCGCGGGCTCTCGCAAACCGCCCACGACCTGGCGGACATGGCCGTGCAGATCCCGATGGTCGGCTTTGTCCAGAGCCTGAACCTCTCCGTGTGCGCCGCCATGCTGCTGCGCGCGCTCACCAAAAACATGCGCGAACAACAAACCCAAATCGGCCTGAGCGAAGACGAAAAGCGCGATTTGCTGTTCACTTGGCTATGCCGCGATATCGCTGAACACGAGGAAATTGCAAAGCGAACACTGGGAGACGAATTTACCGGCCAATAAACATACAGTCAAGTTGCCTTGCCAGCTTTTGGGCGGGTTGATAGGGTGGACATAATGGGCGAGGCGGCTTCAGACTTTGTGCATTTGCACGTGCATTCGGACTACAGTGTGTTGGACGGGTGCTGCCGCGTGGACGTGCTGACCAAACAGGCCAAGGCGCAGGGCATGTCTGCCATAGCGTTAACCGACCACGGCAACCTGTACGGCCTGCCGGATTTTTACATGAACGCCAAAAAGGCGGGCATCAAACCGCTGCTGGGCTGCGAGATCTACCTGGTCACCGACCACAAGATGACGGAAAGGCCCGCGCGCGAAATTTATAAGGCCTACCACATGGGGCTGCTCGTGCAAAACGAGAACGGCTACCGCAATTTGTCTCAACTGGTTTCGCTGGCGCACACGCAGGGGTTTTATTACCGCCCGCGCGTGGACATGGAGACGCTCGCGCGTTTTTCCAAAGACCTCGTGGCGTTGAGCGGCTGCATGCAGGGCGTGGTGGCTCAGGCGCTCATCAAGGACGAGTGGGACGCCGCCAAAAAAGCCACGGATGACTTCATCCAGATTTTCGGCAAGGAGCGCTTCTTTATAGAAATTCAGGACCACGGGATCAAGGAGCAGCGCAAGATCATCCCCGGGCTTGTCAAAATCGCCGACGAGTTCGGCCTGCGGCTGGTGGCCACCAACGACGTGCACTACGTGCGCGCCAAAGACTACAAGGCGCACGACGCGCTGCTGTGCATCCAGACAAACGCCAAAGTCTCCGACGAGCACCGCCTGCGCTACGACTCGCGCCAGTTTTATTTAAAAAGCGCGCAGGAGATGCGGCAGCTTTTCGGCGAGCGGCCGGACTCGTTAAAAAACACCCTCGACGTCGCGCAGATGTGCGAGTTTGATTTTGTCTTTGGCAAAAACAACTACCCCGTCTACACGCTGCCCGCCGAGGTCGCGGAAAAAAAACAGGACAAATTCGCCTTCATCCGCGAGCTGTGCGTGCGGGGAATCGAGTCGCTCTACGGCGTCACCAAGGCCGACCTGGACAGCGCGGACGAAAAAAAACGCGAGCTGGCGCAGACCCTGCTCGAGCGGCTGGACTACGAGCTGGGCGTCATCCAAAAGACGGGGTTTTTGGATTACTTTTTAATCGTCTGGGATTTTATCAAATGGGCGCGCGACGAGGGGATCCCCGTGGGGCCCGGGCGCGGTTCGGGCGCGGGGTGCCTCGTGGCCTACGCGCTGCGCATCACCGACATCAACCCCTTGCGTTTCGGGCTGCTGTTCGAGCGTTTTCTGAACCCCGAGCGCGTCTCCCCGCCGGACTTTGACATCGACTTTTGCATGCGCCGGCGCGAGGACGTCATCCAGTACGTGCGCCAAAAATACGGCGACGAGTGCGTCAGCAACATCATCACCTACGGCACCTTTGGCGCCAAGATGATCGTGCGCGATCTGGCGCGCATCAACGAGCTGTCCTACGACGACGGCGACAAGCTCGCCAAGATGATCCCCAACGAGCTGAACATCACGCTGGAGAACGCCGTCAAGGCCTCGCGCGAGCTGCAGGCGGAGATGAACGCGCGCGCGATCGTCAAGGAGATCATCGAAGACGGCGAGGTCATCGAGGGCATGGTGCGCAACACCGGCAAGCACGCCGCCGGCATCATCATCACCGACAAGCCGCTCACCGAGTTCGTCCCCGTCACGCTGCAGGAAGGCGCGCTGACAACCCAGTACGACAAGAACGTCTCCGAAAAGCTCGGGCTGCTGAAGATGGATTTTTTGGGCTTAAAAACCCTCACCGTCATCGCCGACGCGCAGCAAAACGTGCGCCGCACGCACCCCGAGTTGAATTTCGACATCGAAAAAATCCCGCTGGACGACCCCGTCACCTTCAAACTGCTCAACGAGGCGCGCACCATCGGCATCTTCCAGCTCGAATCCGGCGGCATGCAAAACCTCTGCCGACAGTTTTCCATCTCCTCCATCGACGAGATCATCGCCTTGATCGCGTTGTACCGCCCGGGGCCGATGGCCTTTATCCCGAATTACATCGAGGGCAAAAACAACCCCGCCTCCATAAAATACCCGCACCCGCTTTTGGAGGAAGTCTGCCGCGAGACCTACGGGATTTTGGTCTATCAGGAACAGGTGATGGAGGCGGCCCGGCGCATCGCAGGCTACTCGCTGGGCGGCGCGGATATTTTGCGCCGCGCGATGGGCAAAAAGGACGCCGCCGAAATGGCGCGCCAAAAAAGCGTCTTCATCGAGGGCGCCCAAAAGACAAACAATATCCCGCCCAAAAAGGCCGAGGAAATTTTCGCGTTGCTGGAAAAATTCGCGCAGTACGGCTTTAACAAGTCGCACTCGGCCGCCTACGCCGTGGTCAGCTACCGCACCGCCTACTTGAAGGCGAACTTCCCCGTCGAGTTCATGGCGGGCGCCCTGTCCAACGAGTTGGGCGACGCCGACAAAGTCTCGCACTTCATCGCCGAGTGCACCGCGATGAATATCGAGGTGCTCGGCCCCGATGTCAACCAGTCGCGCGAGACGTTCACGCCCGTGCCCACCAACGACCCCGAAAGTATCGGCACCATCCGCTTCGGCCTGGCGGCGATCAAGGGCGTCGGCGACTTGGCCTCCCAGCGCATCATTTCCGAGCGCGACAAAAACGGTCCGTACACCGACTTTCAAAACTTTGTCTCCCGCATGGAGCCGCGCCTAGCCAACAAGCGCGTGCTCGAGTGCCTGATAAAAACGGGCGCCTTTGACTTCACGGGCATCGACCGCAACCACCTGCTCGCCTCCATGGAAGGCATCATGAGTCAGGCCGCCGACCTGCAAAAAGACGCCCAGCGCGGACAGGTCAATCTGTTCGGCATGCTCGAAGCCGCCGACGACAGTTCCAAGGCGCCCTCGCTCATCAACGCCTCCGGCAAACCCATGCCTCTGAGCGAAAAGCTCCAGTACGAGCGCGAGCTGCTGGGCTTCTACGTCTCCGGCCACCCGATGAACGCCTACAAGGGCATCTGCGACGCACTGGACACCGTGACCGAGGAAAATTTCCAAACCCTGCCCAACCGCGAGCCCTTCCGCCTGTGCGGGGTCGTCACCGGCATCGTCAAACGTTTCACGAAAAAAGACAAGCGCCTGTGGGCGTCCTTCAAGCTCATCACACGCAACAGCGCCTTTTCAATCAACCTGTTCCCCAGCACCTACGAGCGCCACCAGGCCAAGCTCAACGAAAACCAGGTCGTCGTGCTGACAGGCGACGTGCGCTACGACGCCGAACGACAAGAGCGCTCGCTCAACGTCACCGAGCTGGACCCGCTGGACGGCAAACTGGCCGACGGCCTGATCCGTTCCATTACCTGGGTACTCGACCCCGAAAAGGCAGAAGCATCCGCAGACTTTTTAGCGCAACTCGAAGCACTGCTGGTCAACGGCTCAAACTCCGGCGCCACCCGCGTGCACGCAGGCTTTTGGGCGCCCGGCAACCGCCTGCTGCCCGCAGAACTCCCGCTGTCCCTTTCCTGGAATCTGAACCCCGCCCAATTCCAAAAACTAAAAAAACACCCCGCCGTCAAAGGCGCACTCATAGACGCCCCCCGCCCCACCACCCCCGAACCCCGCTGGAAAAACGGGCGATGATAACGGGCAAGGGAATGTTTTAGGAAGCAGCACCTGAGAGGGCTGGCGGATGCGAGGAGAGATGGCGGGTATTCGTTTTGTTGCATTGCCACGAAGCCGGGAACGCTTGCACCTGCAGGGGACTAGTCCCCTGCACCCCTTTACGGAGCTGGCGAGCACCGAAATCTAACACTTCCAAAATGATCCCAAGACAACTCGCCAACTCCTTCTAAAATTCTAAACAGGACAGGGCAGCGCCGCACAGCGGCGCGTGCACTATTGCACTTCTTTCGGGCGTATGCTCCGCCCGGTCTTCCCGCGAGTCAAAAGCGTTCGTGGCGAAGTTTAAGAAGGGCGAGGTAGGGGGGCTGTACTATGTACTGCTCCCCTGCTTCGCCCGCCGCAAACGCAGCCACGGGCGCTTTTGACTCGCGGGAACGGAAAAATCCGGAGGATTTTTTCGTGTACTTTAGCCGCACCCTCACCCACGCAGCGCACCCCATCTGAAATCCGGGGCGCCGTAGGCGCCCCCAGTCGCCAATCCAAAACAAAAGGGGTTTCGTGTACGTAGTACATGAAACCCCTTTCTGTTTTGCATCCAGGCGCTGTGCGCCCCGCACTATTTTTCAAACGCCTCTATCCTTGCGTTTTTAATTTTTGTCAATGTACAATAAAATTTTAATTTAAACGCCCACGTTTTCGTATCCAAAAATAAAATACACATGGACACCCTCAAAGCCATCGAAACCCGCCGCTCCGTCCGGCAGTTTGACCCGCACGCAAAAATCGACAGCGCCACCGAGCGCGCGCTCATCGAAGCCGCCCGCATGGCCCCAAGCGCCTACAATTTGCAGCACTGCAGCTTTGTCGTCGTGCGCGACAGGGCGATTCTCGAAAAAATCGAAAAGGCCGCAGGCGGGCAAAAACAGGTCTGCCAAGCCTCGCTGTACGTCGTCGTCTGCGCCAACACGCAGGCGTGGAAGGATAACCTGCAGATCAGCGCCGCCGGGCTGCCCGAGCCTGCAAAACAGGCCAAAGCCATGCTCGTGCGCGCCGTCTTTGAGAACAACGAGCGCGCCTGCCGCGACGAGGCCGTCCGCTCCGGCGCCCTGGCCGCCCAGACGCTCATGCTCGCCGCCACCGCCATGGGCTACGCCACCAACGCCATGACCGGCTTCGACCACCACGAAGTGGCCAAGGCCATCAACATGCCCCCCACCCACGTCATCGCCATGGCGGTCGCCATCGGCAAGCCGCTAGTGACCCCCGCCCCCCGCGGTGAACAAATCCCCTACGAAAAAGCCGTCCTGCAAGACCATTTTTAAAGGCGTCCTACAAGTCCCGCACGGTTTCCCAGATTTTCAGGCAGTCCGCCACCAACGCCGGGAACAACGCCGTCGGAATCTGATTGGGGCCGTCGGAAAGCGCGTGATCGGGGTCGGGATGGGTCTCAAAAAACAAACCGTCCGCCCCCGCCGCCAGCGCCGCGCGCGCCAGCGTCGGCACAAATTCCCGCTGCCCGCCGGAAGCGCCGTTGCCCGCCCCCGGCAATTGCACCGCGTGCGTGGCGTCCAAAATCACCGGCCGCCCGAACTCGCGCATGATGGAAAAGCCGCGCATGTCGACCACCAGGTTCTGGTAGCCAAACGTCGTCCCGCGCTCAGTCTGCCAAATTTCGGCGGCGTTGCTCTCCTTGAGCTTGGCGGTCACAAAACGCATCTCGCCCGGAGAAAGGAATTGCCCTTTTTTGACATTCACAACCCGCCCCGTCTGCGCGCAGCTCACCAACAAATCCGTCTGCCGCGACAAAAAGGCGGGGATCTGCAAAACGTCCACCACCTGCGCGACTTTTTCCACCTGGCCGATGTCGTGCACGTCGGTCAGCACAGGGAAACCGTACTCGTCCTTGACGAGCTTAAGCAGCGCGAGTCCCTCGTCTATCCCCGGGCCGCGCGGCCCCTTGAGCGAGGTACGGTTGGCCTTGTCAAAGGAGCCTTTGAAAACGATATTCAATTGCGAAAACCGCTCGCGCAACGACACCAGCGCCTGCGCGACCGCGCGGCAAACAGCCTCGTTTTCAAGCGAGCACGGCCCCGCGATGAGCAGGAGTTTCTTTGAGTCGTAAATCATAGCCTTCCCTAAAAAATGCCGCAAACAAAACGCCGCGCCAAGTTTTAAAACTCGGCGCGGCGTCTTTTAACTTTCACGCATTATCCAGAAATGCCGCCCTCAGGCCTGCATGCGGCGGCATTTTAAAATTCCTTTTATTCCTGTGCGGCGGGAGCCTCGCCTCCCTGCGCGCCCCTAGGCGCGCGCACGCGCATTTGCGGGCCGTGGCCGCGACCGGGCATATCGCTTTGGGGTTGCGGTAGCATCGCACGGACCAACTGCGGGTTTTCCTTCAGCGCGGCAGACAGTTCCTCGACACCCAGTTTGCCGTCGCCATCCTTGTCGTATTTCTTCACAAACGCGTCAACCGCCTTTTGGACGATTTCGTCGGGAATTTGAGGTGCCTGTGCTACCGGCTGCCTGACAGGCATACGCTGCGCCCCCGGAGCGCGCTCAGCCATCATTTGTTGGCGCCTGGCGATCATCTCGGCCAGTTGCGGGTTGTCTTTCTTGAGCGCCTCAAGCTCCTCCGTGTTCAAACGCTGATCGTCGTCTTTGTCGTACTGCTTCATGGCGTTGTTTAGATCTTCGCGCATGGCATCCATCTCCTCGCGGCTGAGCTTGCCGTCGCCGTCCTTGTCGTACAGTTTAACAAGTTCCTCGGGCATCATGCGCGGGGTCTGCCCCGTGCGCGGGCCACGGACGGAATCATCTCCGGCCTGTTCTTGCGCCCATGTCACACTCGTGAGCAACGCGCAAACAAGTGTGCCTAAAAGAATTTTTTTGTTGTTCATAGAATGAATTTTCCCTCCCAGGTTCACGCGGGCGTCAGTGCCCGTTCATTAAGAGGATAACGTCTTGTTTTGAAAAAAGTTTCCGGTTTTTTGAAAAATAGCACCTGAGGGGGCTGACGGTGGCGGATAGCAGATATTCGTTTTGTTGAACTGCCACGAATCTGGGAACGATTTGCGCCTGCAGGGGACTAAGTCTCCTGCACTTCTTTACGAGACTGGCGCACACCGAAGTCTTATGTTTCTAAAATAACCTTACACCCATCCGTCAGCCCTTCTAAAATATCTGCGCTATGGCCATTTTTACTTGAGGGAACGGAAGAATAGCCCAACGGGATATTCTTTCGGATGGTCAAAGACTGGGTTCATCATTTTACTGGCCATCCCGCCCAGCGACGGTCTCTGAAAGTCGCCGGCGCGCAGCGCCTCACTTATTTGTCCCCCAATAAAAAAACTTTTGCTTCCATGCTTGACTTCGTTTCGCGGCTCTCCTATCAATTGATTTTGCCCGTCCGCAAAGACGGGCTTAACTCTCTCCAACTTTAACCCGCACTATGAAGTTTATGAAACTCCCCACACTCGTGTTGGCGTTGCTCGCCATCTTCGCCATCGGCTGCTCATCCGCCCCCAAGGGCACCAAGCAGACTTCCTCCTCGGCCTCTAAAAATTCCAATTTTCTGGGCATTGTTTCCGTTCGCCCCAACAGCTTCCAAGCTGTTGAACCAGCCAGCGCTCGCGTGAGCACATCCGATATCGGCGACCGTCGCGACTTCAGTGGTACGCAGACCTCGCTGTTCTGGGGCTTGATCTCGGTCGAAGACTATTAAAATTTACCGTTAGTTTTTTCAAAAGAAGGAGCATTGCCTGCAATGCTCCTTTTTCTTTTTATTAAAGCAATAGCATGAGTGCAGCGCCCAATCGCAACATCGTCCGTTTTTTTGAGACGCAACTGCGCGAGCGCGCGCAGGCGGATGCCCTGCGTGTGCCCCGCTTGGGTGCGGACAGGGGGCTTTCCTATGAATCCGTCAGTTATGCGCAACTAGGCCAATGGGTGGATGGCGCCGCGCGGCTGCTGCGCGAAAAAGGGTTCGGGCAGGGCGATCGGGTGCTGGTGATGGCACGCCCGGGCACGGAGCTTATCACAGTTGTGTATGCGCTGTTCAAGCTCGGGGCCGTCCCGGTGGTTATCGACCCGGGGATGGGGCTGCGTTCGTTTTTGCGCTGCGTGAAGCGTACGCGGCCGAAGGGATTGGTGGGTATTGCGCTAGCCTGTGTGTTGGCGCGGATTTTTTTCAGGTCGTTTAAAAGCGTGCGTGTGCAGTTGAAAGTCGAGCGCGGGTTTTGTGCCGTGTGCGCGGCTGCGGCAAAGGAAACCGCATTGGAGGCGGCGCACTGTGAAGATACGGATTTGGCCGCGATCTTGTTCACTTCCGGCAGCACCGGCGCGCCCAAGGGGGTCTGTTACACGCACGGGATTTTTTCGGCGCAGATGGATTGCCTGCGCGGGGTGTTCGGGTTTGCGCCCGGGCAGGTTGACTACCCGATGCTGCCCGTCTTTTCGTTGTTTAACCCTTCGCTCGGCTCCACGACGATAGTACCGCTGATCAACCCGCGCCAACCCGCCCGTGCCGATGCCGCGCTGATGCTCAGGCAACTGGAATATCCGGCGACGATGGCTTTTGGCTCGCCCGTGCTGTGGGCGAAGCTGTGCGCTTATTGTTTGGAAAGCAAAAAGACGCTGCCGCAGTTGCGGCACATCTTAAGCGCGGGGACAAGCGTGCCGGCGCGCGTGTTGCGCCAGCTCAAGCAGGTGGCGCCCAACGCCCGTGTGCAAACTCCCTACGGGGCGACGGAGGCTTTGCCAGTGGCCGTGATCACGGGGGAGGAGATTTTGGAGCAAACCGCCGCGTTGAGCGAGGCGGGCAGGGGGACTTGCGTGGGGCAGGCCGTGGGGGATTGCCGAATAAAAATCATTGCGATCGAGGAAAGGCCCATCGTCTCTTTGGATGAGGCACGGGAGTTGCCTGCGGGGCAGATTGGGGAAATTATCGTCAGCGGGTCGGTTGTGACCGAAACATACGACGCCTTGCCGCAGGCAACCGCCCGCGCAAAAATCCGCGACGCGCAGGGGCACATTTGGCACCGCATGGGAGATGCGGGGTATCTCGACACGCAGGGGCGCCTGTGGTTTTGCGGCCGCGTGGCCGAGCGTGTGCAAACGGCGCAGGGAATTTTGTTCACCGATAATTGCGAAGCTATCTTTAACACAGATATCGATACGGCGCGCACGGCCTTGCTGGGGATTGGGGCGGCGCCCAACCAGCAGCTTGTTTTGGCCGTAGAACCTTTGCCCGGGCACTGGCCAAAAACGCCCGCGCAGCGGCAGGTCCACGCCTGCCGATTGTATGAGGCAGGGCAGGCGTTCGAGCACACGCGGCGCATTAGCCGCTTTTTCTTCGTGAAACATTTCCCTGTCGACGTGCGCCACAACGCGAAAATCCACCGCCTGACCCTGGCGAAAAAATGTGCGCGAAAAATGGCTGAGACGATTTCGATTGTGCCGCGGCACACGGCGCAAAAATAAAGGCACGCCTTTTGCGCCGGATTTATCCCGTCAAAAAAAGAAGTTCGGCGGTTAAATTTAGTTTGCAATGTCGTTTGTTCTTTCGCTATACATGGAAGAATGTTGTCGCGAAAAACCCCTCTCGTGTGGCTGCTGGCCTGTCTGACGGCTCTACTTTTGCTGTGCGCGAATGCGTTTGGGCAGGATATGCCGTTGTGGATTTCGGAGGTTAAAACCTTCCAAAAGAACGACCAGATAAACAGCAGCAGCAAGTGGCTGCAGATCAGGGTGTGCATTGAGTCGGCGAATAACCCCAACCCCAACGCGATGAACAAGGATTATTTTGAGCGCGTGACGGTTGAGCCGATTTTTGCGTGGGGCAGCAAGCGCCAGGGCAACTTCAGCATTGAGGCGGCGTTCTCTTCCAAGGTGGAAATCAGCGCCATGAAAGTGCGCTCGAAACGCTATGTCTATTTTTATCTCCCGCCCGAAGTGGTGGACATGTGGCGCCTGCGCAGCAGCATGCCCGATTTTTATTACATCGGGCTGACGTACGACGGCGTGCAGGTAAAGCCCAATGCCAAGAGCGTGCCGACCGTCATGGCGGACACAATCAAAGACCCTGCGGTGCTCGAGAGCTTTAAACAATTCTGCGCCGAAAAGACCGCGCGCACCAAAGGTATTTTGCTGCCGCACAATTTGGCGCCGTGGTTTTTCTATCAGAGCGGCTCGGTCGACAAGGACACCACCGTGCTCACCAACCCCGCCGCGCAGTAATTCACGCCAACCTCTCCTCTTTCACATTTAACCCCCACGCCTTGTGCGCCCGCCACCCGCGGGCGGACAATGGCGTTTCACTCTTAAAAACACACACCGTTACCCGATGAGTTCTTCACGCAAACTCGTAATTAATTGTGGCGCCAGCCAGATGTCGGTGGCCGCCTTCGACTCGAAGGCCGGCAAGCTGGTGCTCGAAAAATTCGCGACCCGCAACCTTGAGTACGACTACGCCAACGAGGATGGCTGGCTGCCTGCCGTCAATGGCGCGCTGCGCGAAATGTCCTCGGAGCTGCGTTTTGGCGGGGTGGCCACGCTGATTATCCCGGGCTACCAACTGCTGACCAAACTCATCAAGATCCCGCACGTGGACGAGGCCAAGCAGCAGCAGATCATCGCTTTTGAGGCCCAGCAGAGCATCCCCTACCCGCTGCACGAGGTGGCCTGGGGTTCGCAGGTGGTGGACGACGACGGCGTGGAGAGCGAAGTGATTTTGATCGCGATGAAGCTCGACGCGGCCAACCGTTTTTGCAATGCGGCGGGCATCCCGGGCGTCAAGCCCCAGATGTTGCAGGCTTCCTCGCTGATGGACTACAACGCCTTCCGCCTGGCCAATCCCGAGGGCGGGGAGCACACCCTGCTGGTCAATGTGGGCGGCCGCTCGACGAACCTGACCTTTGTCGGGGCTTCCGGCGTTTTCTTGCGCAATGTTTCCTACGGCGGCAACAATTTGACGCAGATGCTCGCCGACACCCTTGGCACAACTTTTGCCCAAGCCGAGCGTGCGAAAGTGGACTTTTTCTCGGGGCAGACGGGCTTTTCGGCCGACGATCCCGCCCATGCGCCGCTGCAGCAGACAGCCCAGAGCTGGATGCGCCGCCTGAGTCAGGAGATCACCAAATCGATCATGGCGTTTCGCCGCCAAAGCCCCAACAATCAGGCGCCGCAGCAGATTTTGCTGACGGGGCGCTCCTCGCTTCTGCCCGGGCTTTCGCAGTTCTTGGCCGAGGCCAACAAAATTTCGGTCGACTATTTCAACCCGGCCGCGGCGCTCGAGATCGGCTCCGGCGTCGACGCGCAACTGGTGGAGGCTTCCGCCTACCAGATGACCGAATTGGTCGGCGAAGGCGCGCGCCTGGTGCTGCCCAAATCCCTCGGCATTAATTTGCTGCCGCGCGACCGCGTTCAGGCCAATGCCTTTGCGAAGAAAAAACCCTTCCTGGTGCTGGCCGCCGCCTGCTTGGCGCTCGCGCCCACAGGACTGTTGCTTTACTACCCGAATCAGACGGCCGCCTACCAAAAGGCTTCTTCTGAGCTTGAGGCAAAAATCCGCCCCTTGCAGGCCGTCCAAAGCGAGTTGCAAAAGGAGCAAAAAGCCTACGATTCCAGCCGCTCGGATCTGGCTCAGCTCGAAGGGCTGGTCGCCTCGCGCACCAACTGGATCGAGCTGTTTGGCGAGTTCCAGCAGCGCTTGGGCGAACTCAAGGACGTGTGGCTGGAAGACCTCACCGTCGTGCGTGAAAAGGAGCTGACTCCCCTCGACCCGGCCAACCCGAAGGCTGTGCGCAAGGAGACCGGCAAGTCCATCTACCGCCTGGAAATCGGCGGGCGCATGCTCATCCGCAATTTCGACGATCCCGAGGCGATGGAAAAAACCGCCCTGTCGCGCGTCAACGCGCTGCTGGAGGGGTTGAAAAAATCGCCCTTTGTCGGCAGCGTCGAGCAGGGCGCTTACAGCTCGCACGAAAACCGCCGCATTGTGAGCTTCAAGTTCAACATTCTGGTGAATCCCGAAAAACCCCTTTAAACGAAAATTTCCGGAGTTACTCTCATGCCTTTTGTCAAAAAATACCCGTTATTGGTCACCGTGCTCACGCTGCTGGTGCTGGCGTTTGTCGCACAGGCGGTGTTTGTCTTCCTGAAGATGGGCGAGGCCGCCAAGGCCCAGAACGCCTACCGCCAGCAAAAGCAGCAGCTCGAGCGCCTGCTCCAGCCCGGCGGCGACACGCTGGCGCTGACCAAGGACAATGTCGAAAAAATCGACGCGGCCACCAAGCAGGCTCGTTTGCAGTTGCAGCAAATGCTTGCCGGACTGGGCGGCGAAAAAGTTTACCAGTTCGAGCCTGTGCCGGCCAACGGCACCGCGATGCTCTTTCGCCTGCAGCGCTTTGTCGACGAGCTCAACGGCGAGGCCAAGAAAGAGGCGGAGATCATCAACCCGACTTCCGGCGTCAACGAGATCAAGCCGCAGGTGCAAGTGCCGGCGGATTTCGCCTACGGGTTCAGCCGCTATCTGGCGCAGGGCGTCCAGCCGCCGGCCGACGGGATCGTCCGCGAACTCTCCCACCAGCGCGAGATCATCGAGTATTTGACGCGCACGCTGTTTTCCTCGCGCCCGAAAAACCAGTTTTTGGAACTGGTGTCTGTCGAACGCGAGTTGGCCAAGGGCGAGCCACCGCAAGTTACGGGACGCAGTGGTGCCACGGCCACGGGTGTTGCCGTGGGGCGCGGCGCCGCTACCCGCCGCCAGCAAAGCGACCTTTTTGAAATCAACACGATGAGCAGCGCGCGTGTGCCCGGTGCCATCGACACCCTGGCCTTCCGCCTGAAATTTGTCGGCTACACCGATGTGATGCGCAACTTTTTGAACACCTTGGCCAAGTTTGAACTGCCTTTGGTGGTGCGCAGCGTGGAGGTCAAACCCCAGAGCAACGCCCGCGGCACTGCCGCGCGCAGAACGGCCTCGCGCAGCCCCAATTTCGAGGCGCTGTTTGGCGGCGGCTCGACAGCGAGTTCTTCGGACGCCCCCCAGGGCGAAGGCGCCAGCGCGTTTGTGCCCAAGGAGCCGATTGTTTCGGACAACCTTTCGGAATACACGGTGCTGATCGAATACATCAGCCTGACCGACGCCGCCAAGGACGAAGCAAAACCCGCCGCCCCCGCGCCCGCGGCTCAACCCTAATCCATTCACTTTCGAACCTTCCTCGACCCGATGAAGAATCATTACGATAAACTCCTTTTTGTTTTGGCCGTGGTAGTGCTGGCCGCCGCCGCCGGCTTTGTGGTGACACGCCCCAAGGACGGTCCGGCAGACCTGCCGACGCTCACCGGCGCCAGCCCGACCGGGCAGAGCTTCGCCACCCCCACCTTTGTGCCGCCCACTTTCAACAACGCGCAATGGCCTGCCGCCATCGACCAGGGGCCTGAAAAAGACGGCTTGTGGGTCTACGGCGTGTTCACTCCGCCGAAGATTTGGTGGAACGAACAGGAAAAACAATTCGAGGCCACCCCGCCGGTGCCCCCGATGGTGCGCCCGCCTTTTGGCATCGAGTTTGTTGAAGTCAAGCGCATGCCCTACCGCTTGCAATTGACCGGTTCCAGCGAATTGCCCGACGGCGGCATCCGCCTGATTTTCGCCGAGGACGGCGCCGCGACGCCGCTGCGCGCGCTGAAGGGAGAGACCGTGCAGGGCGAGAGCCTTAAATTTGAAATATTGGACGCCCAATCGGTGCGCCAGGTGCAAGAGGACGGTTCCATCAACCGCCGCACGGTCGTGAAAATCAAGGATTTGTCCAACGACAAAATCCTTGAACTCAATGACAAGGAGCGCCTCTATATGGATAGCGAGCGTGAAATTGTAGTACGGGCTATCCGCGAACCCGACCAGGTTTGGACCTTCAAGCAAGCCGGCGGAAGCTTCCAATATGGCGAGGGAACTTTCACAATTCGTGAAATTAACTTTGACACGCCCGCAATAAAAGTAGAGAAAGTACTACCTGGCTTTAAAGAAAACGAAGTCGTTACTTTGCTGCCGGCAGACACTCAACCCCCCGAATCCGAAAATAATTCCACTGACTCTCCCTCTCAGGCGCCCGCCTCGGTGTCGCCTGCTGATTTATTTAATTAAGAACGAAAAATTTCGAACGACACACAACACTACAACCTTAAAATCTCCGTAAAGAAACCATACCCTATGAAAAAAATGCGTTCCCGTAAAAGCATGCTGATGGCGGCGCTGGTGACAGCCGGCTTTGCCGCTGCGGCGTTCATGCCGGCCTTGCACGCGCAAACCGCCAGCTCGCAGGAAAAAATCCAACTGATGCGCTCCGCGCTGCAGGCTCGCACCGACGGCAATTACGAGCAGGCAAAGCAGCAGCTCGAACAGTTGCTCAAGCTCGCGCCCGAAGACAAGGACGTGCAGAATTTCCTGATCGACGTCAATAAAAAGCTCGAGGCTCAAAAGGCTCCTTCGGCGCAAGCCGCGATTGCCGAAGCGTCCCAGCCCCAAGTGGGCGTCTCGCCCAAAGGCGACAAAACCTCGCCCGTTCCGGTGCGCCCGTATGTCGAGCCTGAGGCTCAGGGCGCAGCGTCGGCGAAAGACCAGGCTGTCGATCCCGACGCGCGCAACGTTGCCAAGATGTACAACGACGAGGTCGTCGCCGCCCAGAAGGCTGCTGAAAAGCAGGCGGCAGATGAGCTGCGCGCTCAAAAGGCGGCCGCCCGCCAGTCCGAAAAGGACGCCCGCGGCGCCCTGCGCGAAAGCCGCGCTACCGGTGGGAATTACGCGCAAACACGCGAGCAAATCGCCACCGCGCTCGAACAGTTGCCTGAAGGCGAGCAGTTCGACGGTACCCGCGAGTCGCTCAAGCGCCTGATGGCCGACACCATTTACAACCAGGCCTACGCCGCGTACGACGAAATGCTGTACACGCCCGCCACGAACTACTTGAACGAGTATGTGGATTATGTCGGTGGCAAGGAAGACGGCCGCGCGGCCAAGCTGCGCGCCTTGATTGACGCTTATTCGCAAAACCACCTCACGCAGAACATCGACGTGATCAGCCCGGGCTACGCCAACCGCCAAAAGGTGGTCAACGACCTGCTGCTGAAGGCCCGCGCGCAGTACATGCAGGGCGACCTGCAAGGCGCCATCGCCACCTTCCGCGACGTCGAATTGCGCGATCCGGACAACGTGACGGCCAAGGGCTACCAGGCCATCATCCTGCGCGAGCTGGAAAACAGCGCCAAGCTCGACCACGCCAAGACCCGTGCGGAAATGCTCGACGCGGTCAACCGCGCCTGGCAGCGTCCCCAGCTCTATCAGCAGGACGTGGTTGTCACGGAAGTCAGCGACGGAGTTGGTGCCTTGCTCAAAAAGCGCATGGCGGAAATCAAGTTCCCCCGCGTGAGCTTCACCGACATGCCGCTGAACAAGGTGATCGATACCTTGGTCGAGCTGGTGCCCGACTATGCTGCTGGCGAGACGATCAACATGATCACCAGCGGGCGCAGCGGCCAAGCGCTGCCAAACATTTCCATCACCCTGCGCGACATGACGCTGGCTCAGATCCTCAAGTACATCGTCGACCAAGTCGGCTGGCAATACGAGGTGACCAACGAGGCCGTGATTGTCAAGCCCGCCGACGTCGGTGGCGACTTGGAGACACGCTTCTTCCCAATCACCCGCGCGGTCGTCATCCGCCTGACCGGTTTCACCGGCGGCGACTCGGGGGGCTCTTCCAGCAGCAATCCCTGGGCTTCCAGCGGCAGCTCCCGCTCCGCCTCCGCGGGCCCGAGCCCGGCGGAAGAGGAAGCCAAACTGAAGGAATTCTTCCAGCGCGCGGGCGTCCCGTTTGAAGGGGTCACCGGTGCCAACATGGCCTTTGACGGCACCCGCATCATCGCCACCAACACGCCGAAAAACCTCGAGCGTCTGGACAACATTCTCAAGCGCTATACCGACTTGAAACAGGTCGAGATCGAGGCCAAGTTCCTCGATGTGCAAGAGGGTTCCCTCAAAGAACTGGGCTTCAACTGGGCGGTCCACAAGGGCGACAACTACTTCCGCACCTTCACAGATGACGGCTCCAACATGAACTTGCGCCCGATGTCCAAGTCGGTGGTCGGCACCAACGCCGGCGCGCAGAGCACCGTCATCAGCCGTGTGGGTGGCCCAAGCCCGGATCCGATTCCCCAGACAATTCCCAGCATCCCCGGTGCTTTGAACTTGGGCGAACACAGCACTCCCGTGTTTGACGCCACTGTCGGCGTGATCAACGGTTATCAGGTGCAGCTCATGATCCAGGCGCTCGACCAGACCAGCGGCTACGACATGATGGCCGCCCCGAAGGTGACAGTGCTTTCCGGCCGCAAGGCGGAAATCGTCGTGGCGCAGCAGTTGCGCTACCCCACGAGCTTTGGTGACGTTCAATCTGAAGTCGGCCAGGGTGGCTCCACTCTGGGCAGCGGCGGCAGCGCGGGTGTGACGATCACAGCCGGTACGCCGCAGGACTTCGAGGTCGAGCAAGTCGGTGTGACCATGGAAGTGACCCCGACTGTGGAAGAAGACGACTCCATCTCCCTGGCGCTCGAGCCCAAGGTGACCGAGTTCGAAGGCTTCATCGAATACGGCGGAACCTCTGTCGCCATTCAGGGCGACACCACGGTGACGGTTCCCACCGGCTTCATCCAGCCCGTGTTCTCGACCCGCATGATCCGCACCGAGGTCACCATCTTTGACGGGGCGACCGTCGTGATGGGCGGCCTGACCCGCGAAGACATGCGCACCGTGAAGGACAAGATCCCGATATTGGGCGACATTCCGCTGGTTGGCCGACTGTTCCAGTCCAAGGGCGAAAGCTCCACGAAGCGCAACTTGCTGATCTTCGTGACGGCGAACTTGATCTCCCCCGGTGGCGCGCCTGCCCGCCAGAACTTCACCAACACGCCGGCTGGTTCGTTGTTCCAGAACCCGACGTTGGTGACGCCGGCGGCGTCTGCTCGCCGCACTTTGGACGATACGACCACACGTCCGCGCCAGTAATTTGGCAAGGACTAACAAAGCGGCACCCGAAAGGGTGCCGCTTTTTGTTTTTTGGTAAATAGTCAGTGCGCCTACGGCGCTGAGTGATTTTTAAAAGGCTGGCGCTGGGCGTGGGGGCATTGGGATACTAACCCTGCACGTGACCACCCGAAAGAATATCCCTATCGGGCTATTCTTCCGTTCCCGCGGTGAAAATCCTTCAGGGCGAATTTTGCCTGGTCTTACGATGGGGAGCAGTGATTTGGGTGTCGGCTGAACGCCGACAGTGCTACGCACCGTGCACTGCGTGCCCGCCCCCTGCGCTCGCTTATAAATAGCTCGCTACGCGCACAGGCCCCCATCTATCCTGCGGCAAAATCCGCCCTGAAGGATTTTCACTTGCGGGAAAGTTGCACGGAGCAAAGTGGCCAGTGTGCAGTATTTTTTTTGGAAGGAGCTGGCGGGTTGTCTTGAGGTTATTTTGCAATATAAGATTTATTACATATGCCAGCTCCGTAAAGGGGTGCAGGGGACTTAGTCCCCTGCAGGTGC
>JAKPNF010000164.1 GCA_029548565.1 Verrucomicrobiota bacterium | reverse complement strand
GACAAAGGCGGGCATCTTTTCGTCGGAGCGCCTGACCCTCCGCAAAAACGCCGCGATGACATCGCCGCCGTTTTTCACGTAATTTTCGTAAGAGCTCGGGTTTTTGCCGACCGTTTTCAAAAATTCGATGTGCGCGTTGATGGGCACGACCTCGCTCGGCCACCACGGCACCCAGCCTAACCCCGGCTGCATCATATAAACATCCGGCGCGGCCGCAACCACCTCGTCGACCGCCCCGAGCAGATATTTTTCCTTGAACGGACTTTTCTCGGCGCAGAACGGGCTAGGGCAGTTGATGGCGTGTGTCAGGTCATCGCTGTAGGGCACCCGGAAAGGGGCTTTTTCATAAGCGGCGACGGCCAAGGCGCAAGCCGGAATTAAAAACAATAAAAGGCAGGGAAAACGTGTCATCTATGAAAAACGAATGTCTCTATGCTTTTAGCGCGAACGGGAAAATGCAACGCCGTTTTTCTGACGATAATTGATGTCTGTCGCAAGGGGCGGATCAAATCCGTTTTTTAGCCCGCCGTTTTAAAAACGTTTTGCGCCGTGCGTGACAACGGTGAAAATGTTTTCCCGGCTGGTATTTTTTCCGTTTATGGCCGAGATTATCCAATGAAAACGTATTCATTGATCCTTTCGTTTTAGATGAACAAACTTACTCTGCAACACGATAAAAACGGCACCGAATTTTCCGCGGTGCTGGCGGACATGCAGGAGCAGTTTCCGCTCAACGAGCTGAAGCACCGCGAGACATTTGAGCGACTGCTGAAAGGCGGCGACTATCAATTGCTCATCGCGCGCGACGGCGAGAAAAAAATCGGCTACCTGTTTGTGTACCGCGACCGGCCGTCCAACACGCTGTGGCTCGATTACTTTGCCGTGTTCGCCCGCTACCACAGCAAGGGTTACGGGAGCAAATTGCTGCCGCTGCTCAAAACGCATTACCCGCGCGCCCTGGGCTGCTTTTTGGAGGTCGAAAAACCGCAACCGCAGCTGCTTAACACCGTGCGCCGTGTGGATTTTTACCGGCGCCTGGGCGCCAAGCGCCTGGATTTGGACTATTATTTCCCGCACGCGGCAGGCGCGTTGGCGATGCACCTGTATTTTTTGCCGTTTTCAAAAGAGGGCGTCCCGCCGTTTTCCGCGCGAAAAATCCTCCGGGTCATCAAGCGCGTTTTCGGCACGCTGCACGCGGACATCCCGCACGCCTCGCAGGTGCTTGAGCGCATCGGTTCCCGCCCGTGTGAACCTTCATAAGCGTGCGGACTTTTTTATTTTCCAAAAAAGGTCTTGCTTTGCCGGCCCGCAAGCTGATTAAATGAGTCTTTTCACCGATGCAGGGTGGAGCAGTCTGGTAGCTCGTCAGGCTCATAACCTGAAGGTCGCCGGTTCAAATCCGGCCCCTGCACCCAATTTCAAAAGGCCGCTCTAAAACAGCGGCCTTTTTCTTTTTTAAATTATCCGCCGTTATCATGAAAAATGCGGCACGCGTGTCCAAGGTTTAAGCGCCCTTGGTTCGGTTAATTTTTCAGCGAGCGAAAAAACCAGCGCAGGGCGGCCGGGGGGGAAAAGTTTGTGCCGCGGCCCAGCAGGCTGCACACGGCCAGGCGGCGGCGGGCGAAGCGGCTGCCTTTTTGGGCGGCGGCCGAATAGAAGAGCACCGCTTTTTGCGGGTCGAAGCGGCCGGCCGCGCCGTTTTCGTACATGCGGCCCATGCGGGCAAAACCGCGCACGTTGCCGTGCTCGGCGGCCTTTTGGTAAAATTCCAGGGCGTCGCGCGGGGCGTTTTCCTCGCACAGTTGGCCGATCTCGTAGGCGGCGGGCGCGTGGCCGAGTTGATAGGCCTTTAAAAAATATTCAAGCGCCTGCGCCTGATCGCGTTTGACGACAAGGCCGCGCGCGTAAAATTCGCCGAGCTTGAAAACGGCTTCGGGGTAATCGTGCGCGGCCGCGTTTTGGTAGCAGCGCAGCGCCTGCGCGGAGTCCTTTTTTGTGCCGATACCGTTTTCATAACAGTGCCCCAGCCGGAAAAACGCCTCGGGGCTCTCCAGTTGCGCGGCGCGTTCGTAGCATTCAAAGGCTTTCACGTTGTCCTGCTCAATGCCGTCGCCCGTTTCGTGGCAATATCCCAACTGCGTGCAGCACGGCGCGTGCGCCAGCGCGGCGCCGGCTTGAAAACATCCGGCGGCTTTTTCGGCCTCGCCGTTTTTGTGGAAAATTTCACCGAGCTTGAAAAAGGCCGCAGGCTCGACGTTCGCGGCCGCACTTTTTTCGAAAAGGGCGCGCGCGTTCTCAAAATCGCTTTGCGCCAGCGCGCATTCGCCCAGCGGGCAGGCGGCCTCGGGCACGCCGAGCGCGTCGGCTTCCCTGTAGGCGGCGCAGGCGCGCTGCGGATCCTTGTTTACGCCGAGGCCATACTGATATAAAAAGGCGCGCATGAGGGCGGCGAAACCGTCGTCGCGCGGGGCGTTGTCAAAACGCGCGAACAGCGCGCGATACCCGCCGATGAAATTTTTGAGGTGCTCGAGCGAGGCGTCTTCGCCGTAAAAAAAACGCAGCAAATCCGCGCGGTCGGCCAGCGCCTCGTAGTGTGCCAGCAGCGCGGCGCTTTTTTCGACAAAGATGCCCTTGCGAAAAAACAGCGCGATCATGCGCAGCGCCGCAGGCGGGCAGTAGGGTGCGCATTTGCGCAAAAGGTCCAGCGCCTTTTCCTCGTTTTGCTTGACGCCTTCGCCGTTTAAAAAAAGTTCCGCAAGGCGATAAAAAGCGGCGGGGTGGTTTTGCTCTTTGGCGCGGCGGTAATAATGCAGCGCCTTTTTCATGTCCTTGCGTGCGCCCAGCCCGAGGCGGTTCAGTTCCCCCATGCGGTAGGCGGCCGCCGCTTCCTGGCCAAATTGCTCGGCGTCTTTGTAACAGTCGTAGGCGGTCGCAAAACTTTGTTTGGTGCCGATGCCCAGCTCGTGGCACAGCCCGAGGGCGAGCTTGCACGCCCCGCCGCCGCGCTGCGAACCTTTGGCGAACCACTGAAACGCCTGCTCATGGTCGCCCAGCGTTAAAAAACAGCCGCCCAATTGCAGCATCGCCTGCGTGCAGCCGTGCTCGGCGGCTGTTTCAAAATGCGCGCGGGCTTTTTGAAAATCGTCGGGTGTTGTGCCGTAAAGCAAATGCGCCAGCCCCAGTTCCAATGCGGCGGGCTTGTGGCCTTGCATGAGGGCGCTTTGCAGCAGGGAAAATGCGCGCCCGAAATTTTTCTCGACGCCCACGCCTCTAAAAAAACAATCCGCCAGCGCGATGGCGGCGGCGGGGTCGTTTTGCTCAACCGCTTTTTCCAACCAGGCGGCGCCCTGCGCGTCGTCGCGTTGCGGGCTTGTGGGGTCGAGCAGTGTTTTGCCCAGTTGCGTCATCGCCTCGGCGTTGCCGGTTTGCGCGGCGGCGAGGCTCCAGCGATGCGCGGCCTGCGCGTCTTTTTCGACACCCAGCCCCAGCGTGTAAAATTGCGCCAGGCGCGTCATCGAAAGAGCGTGGCCTTCCTGCGCGGCGCATTCGAGATAGGCGCGCGCTTTTTCGTAATCGACGTTGACGGCGCCGCCCTTGCTGTAAACGGCGGCCAGGTTGTACAGGGCGTCTGTCACGCCTTCCTCGGCGGCTTTTTCGAACCACAGGGCGGCCTTCTCAAAATCCACAGGCGTGCCAAAACCCAGCGCGTAATAATTGCCGAGCTTGAAAAACGCGCGCGGCAAGTTTTTCTGGGCGGCCTCCTGCATATAGACAAAGGCGCGTTCGGGGTCTTCGCCGACTTTCTCGGGATGATCCTCGTACAAAAGCGCGAGCTGAAAATTCGCCTCGCCATGCCCCAAATGGGCGGACTGCTCGCAGTAGGAAAGCGCTTTGGCCTCGTCTTTTTCGACCACGTCGCCCTCCGTGTAAAAACGGGCGAGCCGGTACAGCGCGTCGGGACATTTTTTTTGCGCGGCGCGCTCGTAAAAATGAAACGCCTTTTCCAAGGAACGCTCGGTGAAGTTTCCGGTTTCGTGGAGCTTGCCCAATTCAAAAAGCACGTCCGCGTTGTCGGAGGCCTCGGCTTTTTCAAAATAAGCGCGCGATTGCGCGGGGTCTTTTTCAACGCCGCGGCCCAGGGCGTAAAATTCGCCGAGCTTTAAAAAGGCGGCCGCGTTGTTTTGCCTGGCGCACACGCGGTAATGCGCCAGCGCTTTTTCAAAATCCTGCGGCACACGGGGCGCCCCGCGCTCGTACAAAAGCCCCAACTGCCAGTTGGCCTCGCCAAAGCCCGCGCGCTCGGCGTTTTCAAAATGCCAGGCGGCCAGCGCCTCGTCGCGCAGCGGTTTTTTCGCCCGCAGCAACAAGCTGCCCGCCCGCACGCTGGCGTAGGGCATGGTGTCGGCGGCCTTTTCGTAAAAGAAAAGCGCCTGCTTTTCGTCTTTGGGAATGCCTTGCTTGCCCTCGAACAATTCCCCCAAAAAAAGCGCGGCCTGCGCATCGGCCTTGTCGGCGGCGGCCTTTAAAAAATAAAGCCCCTTTTGCGTGCTTTGGCGCACGCCTTGCTCGCGCAGGTATTTTAAACCCAGGATCGCCAACGCCTGCCGGTCGCCCGCTTTGATGCGCTGGCGCAGCTCGTCCTTGGGGACGTCCGAATAATCGGCGTTAAAATCCATCTCAAAAAGTCTGAAAGCAGCACTGTTGTAAGGCGACCATTTTTTTGCGCCCGCTGTTTTCAGCAGGGTTGATAATAGCGCTATTGACCTAACGGCGATACTTGTATCTGATTGTCTTGTTTGTGCTCGTTTGAAATGTTTGCGCTGGGTGCGATTTTGCTGGAAACAGGAAAGTGCCGCGCGCAAAGGTTTTGGGCGGATCCCCTTTTCGCATAAAAATCATGTCCTTATTCACCAGCCAAGAAGCATTAGAATATCACCGTATTCCGCGTCCGGGGAAAATCGAGGTTTTGCCCTCGAAGCCCTGCCTGAACCAGAAAGATTTGTCGATGGCCTATTCGCCCGGCGTGGCGCTGCCGTGCCTGGAAATCGAGCGCGATCCGGCCTTGGCCGAGGAGTACACTAACCGCGGCAATCTCGTGGGTGTGGTGTCCAACGGCACTGCGGTGCTGGGCTTGGGCGACATCGGGGCGCTGGCCGGAAAGCCGGTGATGGAAGGCAAGGGCGTTTTGTTCAAGGTCTTTGCCGATGTGGACGCCTTTGACATCAATCTCGACGTCAAAGACCCCGACAAGATCATCGAGATCGTCAAGGCGCTGGAGCCGACTTTTGGCGGCATCAACCTGGAGGACATCAAGGGGCCGGATTGTTTTTACATCGAGGAGACGCTCATCAAGGAGATGAAAATCCCCGTGTTTCACGACGACCAGCACGGCACCGCCATCATTTCGGGCGCGGGGCTGCTCAACGGCGCCGAGATTGCCAACCGCAAGATCGCGGACATGAAAGTCGTCGTCATCGGCGCGGGCGCGGCGGGCATCGCGTGCGCGAAATTTTACGTGACCCTGGGCGTCGATCCCAAGAACATCTACATGTTCGACTCCAAGGGCCTCATTCACAAAGGCCGCAAGGATCTCAACAAATACAAGGCGCAGTTCGCGCAGGACAAAGAGGCCACGCTGGCCGAAGCGCTCACCGGCGCGCACTTGTTCCTCGGGCTGAGCAAAAAAGACCTGCTTTCTCCCGAGCTTTTGAACCTCATGGCGCCCACGCCGCTGGTGTTCGCCTGCGCCAATCCCGACCCGGAGATCCTGCCCTCGGTCGCCCGCGCGGTGCGGCCGGACTGTATTGTGGGCACGGGGCGTAGCGATTTTGCCAACCAGATCAACAACGTCTCGGGCTTCCCCTATATTTTCCGCGGGGCGCTTGACGTGCGCGCCACCGCCATCAACGAGGAGATGAAGGTGGCCGCCGCCAACGCCATCGCGGCCTTGGCCAAGGAACCTTGTCTGGACGAGGTGTGCGCGGCCTACGGCGAAAAGCATTTTTGCTTCGGCCCGGACTATGTGCTGCCCAAGCCCTTTGACCCGCGCCTGATCGAGTGGGAGACCGTCGCGGTCGCACAGGCCGCCATGCAAATGGGCGTCGCCCGCCGCCCGATCGAGGACATGCAAGCCTACCGCGCCTCGCTGACAGCGCGTGTAAAAGCCTCCAACGAGCGCGCGAAAAAGCTGTACCAATCCTATTTGTAAAAAAACCAAAACCGCCTGCGAAAACAGGCGGTTTTTTTATGGGAGCTGCGGCACATTAAGGCTTGAGTAGCGCGCCCGTATTTTCATTTACTTGGGAAGCCCCATGAAACAAATTATTCGCGCCTCATTGATAGCGTTGGTGTGCCTGTGCCACGCGCAGGGCATGACTTTTTACAATGCCGCAAGCGCCACGCGCACAGACGACCCGGGCACGGGCGTGCCGTGGAACAATGTGGCCGCGATTTATTGGGGAACGGAACAACTCGGCAGCGCGGTGTATCTGGACAACGGCGTGTTTCTGACCGCGGAGCATGTGCCCGTGTGGACGGGTTGCACCTACACCTTTGACGGCGTGACTTTTTACACCATCGACACCACCACCGACCCCGCCGTTGTCTCGCCCGAAGGGGCGGACTACAAACTTTTTTACAGCGAGCAGGCCCGCTCCATGGGCTTGGATGCGGTCACGATTTTGGACACGTCTTTCACGGTTGACGGCGTGAGCAGCACAAACCCCGTGGTCACCTACGTGGCGTGCGGCCTGGGCAGCGAAGGCACGCGCGAGAAACGCTGGAGCGTCGATTATCTGGATTACAACGTGACGGCGGGCGACGCATCCAACCGCGAGTCAATTTCCTACGCCACCGTGTGCCTGAACCCCAATGACCACCCCGCGTTCTCCTTTGGCGATTACGAAACAATTTTGACCGCAGGCGACAGCGGCGGCGGTGTTTTTTACCAGGATGAAGACGGCACTTGGCAGCTGGTGGCCATAGCGATCGGCGGGGCGGGCGCCTACTATTCTTCCGGCACGCTCGATTCGGTTTATCTGAACATCCTTTTGGACGTGTCCGCCTACGCCGACACGATCAACGCCGTGGTGGCATCCCACGCGATCCCCGAAACCGCCGCCAGCGCGCTGCTGAT
>JAKPNF010000163.1 GCA_029548565.1 Verrucomicrobiota bacterium | reverse complement strand
CGGGCAAGGCCCCGGTTCCATCTGCACCACGCGCGTGGTGGCCGGCGTGGGCATTCCGCAGTTGACCGCCCTGTACGCCGCCAGCAAAGCCGCCGCCAAAAAGGGCGTGCGCATCATCGCCGACGGCGGGATCACCAAGTCCGGAGACATCGTCAAGGCGCTCACCTTGGCCGACGTCGTGATGCTCGGCGGGCTCTTGGCCGGTTGCAAAGAAGCCCCGGGCGACATCATGGAAATCAACGGGAAATTTTACAAGCAGTACCGCGGCATGGGCTCGATGGCGGCGATGAAGGACGGCTCGGCCGCCCGTTATGGCCACGACGTGAAATCCGCGCAAAAGGGCACTTCCAAAATCGCTGCCGAGGGCGTCGAGGCGCTCAAGGAAATTTCCGGCTCGGTCGTGGACGTGCTCGCGCAATTGGCCGGTGGCGTGCAAAGCGGCATGGGTTACCTGGGCGCGGCCACGCTGCCCGAATTGCGCAAGCGCGCGCGCTTCGTGCGCCTGACCAACGCGGGGCTGCACGAGTCCACCACCCACGACGTCATCGAAGTTAAAACCAGCACGAAAAACACCTGATTTTTTAATTAACTCACCGCGTCTTGCCTCGCGTTTCATGCGGCGGCAAGGCGCCCTTTTTTTGAACTTTTTTATTTTTTAATCCTATGGCACTGACACCGTTTACCAGCCAGCTTATCGCCGACACCGGCATCAGCATGGGCGACGAGGGCAAGGGGCGCCTCGTCTTCGAGATCATCGACGAATTGATCAAACAGACCAAGCGCGCCGACATCGTCTCGATGGTGCTCAAGGTCAACGGCGGGGCGAACTCCGGGCACACGGTGGCGGGCATAAAGCTCAATTTGTTGCCCGCGGGCGTTGTCGCCAAGGAGGTGGAGTTTTTGGGCATCGGCTGCGGCGTGGTCGCCGACCCGCGCAAATTTTTGTGGGAGGGTCTGCCGCTGGAAAAAAACGGCTACACCATCATCCAGCGCCTGCTCATCGACGAGCGCGCGATGATGAGCGACGTGTCGCACCGCCTGCTCGACCTGGCCTGGGAAGACTACCGCACCCGCATTTTGGGCGAGGAGCCGCGCGGCTCGACCGGCCGCGGCATCACGCCCGCTTATTGCGACGAGACGGGGCAGTGGCAGATTTATTACGCCGACCTGCGCGACACAAAGGACGCCTTCGCCAAAAAAATGCGCGCGCGCATGGACCGTGCGCTGCGCACCATCCGCGACGTTTGCCGCGTCGAGCCTGACGCGTGGAAATCCTTTTTCGAAAAGCTCAGCGCCGCCGAGCTGCGCGCCAACGAGGCAAGCGTCAACGCCGGCGTGTTTGAAAAGGATGAATTTGATTTCACCCGCTTTTGCGGCAAGGAGCCTTTCACGCTCAACGAGCAGGAAGTCATCGACACCTATTGGTCGGCCGGGCAAAAACTCGTCGCGCAGGTGGGCGACGTGCGCGAGTGCGTGCTCAAGAGCCTGCAAGAAGGCCGCTACATCATCGGGGAATTCGGTCAGTCCTACTGGCTCGACAAGCGCCACGGTTTTTCGCCCAACGTCACCGCCTCGCACACCTTCACGCCGGAGTTTTTCCAGTCGGCGGGCATCCCCGCGCAGGCCGTGCACAACGTCGGCTGCTGCAAGGCTTACGACACCAAGGTCGGCACGCACTTGTTCCTCACGCAGATGGACGACGCCCTGCCGCTGACCCAGCGCCTCAAGAAAATGGAATTTGGCACCAGCACCGGCCGCCAACGCATGGTCGGCTGGTTCGACGCCTGCGAAAAAGGCGACGCCCTGCGCTTTGGCGGTTATCAGGACTTGGCCATCAACAAGCTCGACGCGCTGACGGTGGACGCCGCGTGGACGCCCGAGCAAAAGCGCCTGAAAATCTGCACCGGCTACCGCGACGAAAAGGGTAACATCATCCGCGCCGTCCCCCGCGACGACGCCCTGCGCGCCACCCTGAAACCCGTTTACGCCGAGCTGGAAGGCTGGACGCAAGACATCGGCGGCATCCAAAAATTCGCCGACCTGCCGCAAGCCGCCCAGCAATACGTCGCCTGCATGGTCAAAGCCATCATGGACGTGGCCACCCGCCAAGGCACAAGCCCCGTGGCGTTGCCCAACCTGCGCTACGTGGGCACAGGCCCCGCCCCCTCCCAAATCATCCGCGACGTGCCGCCGCTGGAAGCATTGCTAAAGCTCGCACCGGTGGTTGAAGAAGTTTAATAATTGGGTGCGCTGCTATGCGGGGAAAACTTTTTTTAAATAAAAAAAGTCTTTCCCGCACCCCTTTCAAAAAAATTTTAGGACGGATGCTGACGCATCCTGTGTGCGCGAGGGTGCGTGAATGATCGTGGCGGGTGAGGTGGCTTGGGAAATAGCACCTGAGAGGGCGGGCGGTGGCGACGGAAGCTAAAGGATATTCGCTATTTTATTTTGCCACGAACCCGGGAACAGTTAGCACCTGCAGGGGACTAGTCCCCTGCACCCCTTTACGGAGCTGGCACATACCAAAATCTAACCCTTCCAAAATAATCTCAAGACAACTCGCCAGTCCTTCTAAAAAAAATACTGCACACTGGCCATTTTTGCTCCGCGCAACTTTCCCGCAAGTGAAAATCCGCCATGAAGGATTTTTGCCGCGGGAACGGAAAAATACCCAACGGGATATTCTTTCGGGTGGTCAAAACCAGGGTTCGTAGCCTCAATGCCATCCCGTCTGGCGCCAGCTTCTAAAAATCACCAGCGCCGCAGGCGCACGCACTCTTTTTATCTCGAGTCGTTCATGCGCAGCGCCGTGCGAAACGCGCGATAAATATTGCACGACCAATTGTCGCGATCAGGATGCGGACGGTATCCCACACCCTCCGTCGCCAAATGAATCACTATCGCTATCCACCACAGAGCGATCAACACGATCTGTCCGATGGTCGGCGGGGCGTAAAGAAACGTTTCAAACACGCTGTCATAAATCAGGTAATGGCAAAACCACTGCGCAAACGGAAGCAAAATCAGTGTGCCCACATACAACACAAACGCCTGTTCGCGGTACAAGTCGGCGTGCAGGCGCTTGAGCAGAAAATAAAGCAGCCCGCAAAACAGCAGCAAGACGCCGCCGCTTATCAGCAGCAAGCGGATTTTGTCCTCGTGCACGTGCAAATAGGCGGCATTCCAGGCGCTTAAGAACAGTTGAATATCGACAAACACGCACACAATTAAAAACAAATAGCCCGCAAAAGCATAGCGCGGGTAGGGTGCCTCCCGCCATCTGGATTTGCCTGGATTTGCTTTGCCCATTACAGTTGCCGCCTAGGGTGTCTATAGTACTGCAACGACTAAATAAGGCCAAGTTCCATTTTTCCCTTTTCGCTGATCATGTCCTGGTTCCAGGGCGGATCCCAGACGATCTCGACCTCCGCCTCGACGATGCCGGGCACTTCCATCAGCCGCGTGCGCGCGTCTTCGGCGATCACGGGGCCGAACGCGCAGCCGGGGGCGGTCAGCGTCATGTCTACGTGCACCTTGAAGCCCTTTTGGCCGTCGGGCATTGGGGAGACTTTTAAATTGTAGATGAGTCCCAAGTCCACGAGATTGACGGGGATCTCGGGATCGTACACCGTCTCCAAAATCGCCCACAGCGTCTTTTCTTCGGGCGCGGTGTCGGGGATTTCCTGAGAGCTTTTTTGCGTGTCGGGCGGGGTTTCGCCCAGCGCGTCGGCGTCTTTGCGTTCGATGCGAAACAGCCCCTTGTCGCACAGCACGGTAAAATTTCCGCCGAGGCGGTGCGTGATCGTCACGGGCGAGCCCTTGGGCAGCGTGAGCGCATCGCCGCTGGGCACGAGCTTGGCCTCGACATCGCGCGAAAGGATGCGGGCGTTATCGGCCATCGAGGCAGCCCTCCAGTTTTTGCGCGAGCAGTTTTTGCAAGGGGGCTTTTAACTCGCCCATTTCGGTGCGCTCGATCACCTCGGTCAAAAAGCCTTCCAGCAGCAACGCGCGCGCCTGCTGCTCGCCGATGCCGCGCTGGCGCAGGTAAAAGAGTTGCTCGGGGTCGATGGGTGCGTCAGTCGCCCCGTGCGAGCACTTCACGTCGTTGGCGCCGATTTCCAACCCGGGCATGGAGACGGCCTGCGCACTGTCGCTCATGAGCAAATTGCGGTTGCTCTGGTAGGCGGCCGTGCCCTGCGCCTTGGGTTTGACGTCGATCATTCCCGAAAAGACCGAGCGGCCTTGCGCCAGCACGCCATTTTTGTAAAACAGGTCGGAGGACGTGTCGGGGGCGAGGTGCCCTTGGTAGGTGCGCTGGTCGAAACACTGCCCCTTGCAGGGCACGCCCACCGAGAACAGCCGCGCGTCGGCGCGCGCGCCTGCCAGTTGTACGTTGCACTCGCGCCGGTCGAGCTTGGCGCCCAGTTGTGTTGAAAAATCCCTTAGCCGCGCCCCTTCGCCCAGCACGGCGGCCTGCGCGCGCTGGCAGCGCACGAGTGTATCTAAATTTTGGATACCGCTGTGATTGAGCGCCGCGTTTTTTCCGAGGAAGATTTCCGTCTCCTCACAGACAAAGGCGGGAGAAGGTGAAAGGCTGTGTAGCGACTGGACAAGGCTGGCCTGCGTGTTTTCCTCCAGCAGGCACAAGGCGTGCGGGCACAGCGTGGCGTTTTGGGCGTGCGTGAAATGAACGACGGACAGCAGCCCGTCCAGCGCGACGCCCTTGGGCACGTGCAAAAAGACGCCCTCGGCGTTGCCCGCGCGATGCCAGCGCACAAAGGGGTCGCCGCCCAAGCTGTGGATGCTTTGGAACAGCATCGGGGCCACAAGGGCGGGGATCTCCTGCTTGGCCTGCGAAAGCGGCAGGAAGTGCACGCCTTTTTTTACCCATTTTTCAGGCAGGGCAGAGAAGGCCGCCAGATGCCCGTCCACAAACACGATTTGCGCCAGCGGGTTTTCAAAGAGTTCGGCGGCGTGCTGTTTGGCCAAAACCAGCGTCTCGATCGCGGGGATGGGCGCAGGCGTCATCTGCGGGATTTCCAGTGCAGCGGCGTCCGCCCAGCGCCAGCGCGGATCGTCTTTGTCGGGCAGCTTGGCCTTTTCAAACGCCTTGAGTTCGCGCAGGCGCAAGCCCTCGAACCACTGTCCCCAATTGTCCACGCCCTCGCTCATCCGACGCTCCCTTCCATCTCCATTTCGATGAGTCGCTTTAGTTCCACCGAGTACTCCATCGGGAACTGGCGCGCCAGCTCGTTGATGAAACCGTTGACCGAAAGGCTGAGGGCCTCTTTCTCGCCGATGCCGCGTTGGCGCATGTAAAAAATTTGTTCGGCGTTGACCTTTGAGACGCTGGCCTCGTGCTGCACAAAATGTTTGTCGCCCGTGATGTTGATGGCGGGGTAGGTGTCGGTGCGGCTGTTGGTGTTGATCAAAAGGGCATCGCACACGACATTGCTCTTGCAGCCTTTTAGGCCGGGTTTCATGTGCGTGAGGCCGCGGTAGGTCGCGCGCCCTGTGCCCACGGAAATCGATTTTGAGACGACATTGGAGGTGGTCTCGTCGGCCAGGTGAATCATCTTGGCGCCCGTGTCTTGCACCTGACCGGTGTTGGCCAGCGCGATGGACGTCACCTCGCCGCGCGCGCGCTTGCCGTTGAGCACGACGGCCGGGTACTTCATCGTCAGGCGCGAGCCGATGTTGCAGTCGATCCAGCGCACCTGCGCGTCTTCTTCCGCCCAGCCGCGCTTGGTCACGAGGTTGAAGACGTTGTTCGACCAGTTCTGCACCGTGATGTACTGGATTTTCGCGCCTTTGAGCGCGACCAGCTCCACGACGGCGCTGTGCAGCGTGGAGGTTTCAAAACGCGGGGCCGTGCAGCCCTCCATGTAGGTGACTTCGGCGCCCTCGTCGGCGATGATGAGCGTGCGCTCGAACTGCCCAAAGCTCTCGGCGTTGATGCGGAAGTAGGCTTGCAGGGGCTGCTTCACTTTCACGCCCTTGGGCACGTAAATAAAACTGCCGCCGGAAAAAACCGCGGAATTCAGCGCGCTGAATTTGTTATCGTCCACCGGAATGACTTTGCCGAACCACGGGCGGAAAATCTCGGGGTGCTCGCGCAGCGCCTCCGTCGAGCCCATGAAAATGACGCCCTGCTTGGCCAGCTCCTCCTTCATGCGCGAGTAGGCCGACTCGCTGTCAAACTGCGCCTCCACGCCCGCCAAAAATTTGCGCTCCTGCTCGGGCACGCCCAAGCGCTCGAAGGTTTCCTTGATCTTGTCGGGCACGTCCTCCCAGTCGCGGCTGGGCATTTGGCCTTGCGAAAGATAGTAGCGGATTTTGTCGAACTCGACGTTCTGGATGTCCTTGGGCGCCCAGTTCAGCGGCAGGGGTTTTTCGTTGAAAATTTTGAGGGCGTCGTGGCGGAACTTGCGGATCCACTGCGCCTCTTTTTTTACCTCGGAAATATAATCGATTGTTTTTTCCGACAGACCGACCCCGGCGTCGTACGCGTAATCGACGTCGTATGAAAAATTCCCTTTCTCGCGGTCGAGGTTCAGGGCGCTGTCGTCCGGCGTTTGCATAGGTGCTATGCTTGGGCGATTCCCTCGTAGCCGTGTTTTTCAAGCTCCAGCGCCAGCTCCTTGCCGCCGGATTTGACGATGCGCCCGTCGGCCATCACGTGCACGAAGTCCGGCACAATGTAGTCCAGCAGGCGCTGGTAGTGCGTGATCACCAGCGCGCCAAAGTCCGGCCCGCGCAGGGCGTTGACGCCTTCGGCCACGATGCGCAGGGCGTCGATGTCCAGGCCGCTGTCCGTCTCGTCGAGCAAGGCGTAGGCGGGCTTGAGCATCATCATTTGCAGGACTTCGCAGCGCTTTTTCTCGCCGCCGGAAAAGCCGACGTTCAGCGCGCGGGCGGTGAAGGCGCGGTCCATTTTCAGCGCGTCCATCTTGGCGTAAAGCTCCTTGTAATAATCACCCGCCGAAAAATCCTCGCCTTCCTTCAAACGCGCCTGCAGCGCCGCGCGGATGAAATTCGCGATGCTGACGCCCTCGATTTCGAGCGGATATTGAAACGCCATGAAAAGCCCCCAGCGCGCGCGCTGTTCGGGGGAAAGCGCCAGCAGGTCTTGGCCGTCCATCAAAGCCTGTCCGCCCGTGACGGTATAGTCGGGGTGCCCGGCCAGCGCCTTGGCCAGCGTGCTTTTGCCCGTGCCGTTGGGCCCCATCAAGGCGTGGATTTCCCCCTTGTTTATGGTAAGCGAAAAATCCTTTAAAATCGGCCGCTCGCCGATTGAGACACTGAGGTCTTTGATTTCCAAGCTGGCTTTCATGACTGCAATGCCCGCGGCTGCGGGACTGAAGAACCATTAAAACACTTTGACTGACAGCCCACAATCCTTTTAGACACCCGCGAAGAAAAGCGCGCGGTATTTTTTATAAAATGCTTCCTGAAAAGAGTGAACGAAAAGTCTCCTTTCGGAAAACTTCCGCTTGCCTTGTATAATAAAAACAGGTGCCGCGCGCGGTGGTTAAATCGCAAATAAATCCCACCTATATTTCTGTGGATAAAAAAGTTAGGAAGCCTAAACTTTTTTATTGCAAAAGTTAGATCGCGCTAACATGGTGGCCTTTTCGACCCGTAAAAATGAAGCCAGCCGACATGACGCTCAGCGAAAACCTCGAGGATTATCTCGAGGTTGTTTTGCTGCTGTGCCAGCGCCACGGCCACGCGCACGTCAACGAGATCGCGCAGATGCGCGGGGTCAAAAAACCCTCGGCCAACAGCGCGCTTAACGCGCTCAAGCAGCGCGGGCTGATTCAGTACGAAAAATACCAGCCCGTCACGCTGACGGGCGCGGGGCTGAAAATCGCGGAGGTGATTTTGCAAAAGCACCGCCGCCTCAAGGAATTTTTTGTGCGCGCGG
>JAKPNF010000103.1 GCA_029548565.1 Verrucomicrobiota bacterium | reverse complement strand
CCCCCCCCCTATTTCCCAATACAAAAAGTTGAGAATAGTTTGTCGAGCATGGCTTCGTTGTCGCGGCGGCCGACGATGTCGCCGAGGTTGTCGAGGGCGGCGCGCAGGTCGCTGGCGACGAATTCGGCGGGGGCGCGGCGGCGCCATTGGGCGAGGGCTTGGGTGAGGTGGGCGAGGGCCTCGTCGATGGAGGCGCCGTGGCGCAGGCTCACGAGGACGGCGTCGGCTTCGGGGATGACGAGGCCTTGTTCCAAAAGGCGCACGATGGCGGGGGCTATTTGTTCTAGGCCCTCGCCGGTTTTGAGGGAGAGGGTGATTTGGTTTTGAAAAGGTTTTAGCGCGGCTTCGTCGATGGCGCGGGGCAGGTCGGACTTGTTGAGCAGCAGGAGTGTTTTGTGGGATGAGAGGAATTCTGTGGTCCGTGCGGGCAGGGTGGGGAAGGGGGCGGAGGCGTCGACGACAAACAGCAGCAGGTCGGCCGACTCGATTTTTTCCATCGCGCGGTCGATGCCCTGCTGTTCGAGCGCGGCCGCGCCCTCGCGGATGCCGGCGGTATCTATTAGTTGGATACAATAGGGCCCGGCGTGCCAGCGCTCGGTGATGTAGTCGCGCGTGGTGCCCGGCTCGTGGGAAACGAGCGCGCGCTGCTGCCCGAGCAGGGCGTTGAGCAGGCTGCTTTTGCCCGCGTTGGGCGCGCCCAGGATGACGGCGCGCGCGCCGTCTTGTAAGAGGGCACGGTAGCGGCGCGTTTGCCCGAGCGTTTTCAGTCGCTCGCATAGCGCCTCGATGCGCCGGGCGGGAATGGCCTCGTGGCCGGATGGAAGATCCTCCTCGGCGAAATCGATGGTGGCCTCCACCTCCGCTAGGATTTGCAAAAGCTCGTCGGTGAGCTGCGTGATTCTTTCACCGAGCGCGCCCTCGAGTTGGTGTTGGGCGACTTTCAGCGCGCGCTGGCCGGAGGCGTTGATGACGTCGGCGACGGCCTCGGCCTGGCTCAGGTCGAGCTTTCCGTTTAAAAAAGCAGTGCGCGTGAACTCCCCCGGCTCGGCCATCCGGCACCCGCGCGCGCGCAAATCTCCCAAAATACTTTGAACAATGAGCGGGTTGCCATGCGTCGAAATTTCGAGCATGGCCTGCCCAGTGTAAGAGGCGTTTTCGGCGAAATACGTCCAAAGCACCTGATCAATAACGCCGCCGTCCCTGCCGCGATAACGCCCCAACACCGCGACCCGCGCCACGGGCGGATTTTTCCCGCCGTCAAAAATATCACACGCAAGCTGCCCGCACAACGGCCCGCTAACGCGCACAAGCGCGACGGCAGCCGTGCCGGCAGCCGTGCCACAAGCGCAAATGGTGTCAGAAAAACTCACGATCAAAAACTAAATTATTCCGCTACAGAACTTGCCTTCATCAGCAAACGCACATTTCGACAAAAGGATGCGTCAGCATCCGTCATAAAAGTTTTTTGAAAGGGGCGCGGGGAAGACTTTTTTTCAAAAAAGTTTTCCCCGCATTCTCCATCTTCCCCCAAAAAACCTATTGCGCCCGCTGCGTGCGCGGCGGCAGGTAGCTGCGTTTGACGCCGGTGCTGGGGATGCCGTAGGTGGTGCCGTCTTTTTCGAAGGCGAGGTTTTGGACTTGCGAGCAGAGCAGTTCGACTTCGCCTTCGAAGGTGATTTTCTGGCGCTCGTTTTTGCGCAGGGGGCCGTTGAACAGGACGTCGGCGCCTTTGGTGACGCGCAGGGATGTGATGTCGTCCTTGGCGATGAAGGTGTAGGTGTGCGAGGTTGTGGCGGGCGCGGCGATGTCGGGGTTGGGGGCGGGTGTGTCGCCGCCGGAGAAGATGGCGCGTGTGCCTAAAATGAGCACGATGACGAACACGAGCACGCCGACGAGCGCGCCGGCGATTTTCCAATACTGGTTGGGGTCGACGACGGTGGTGGTGCCCGCGCGTGAAATTTCGGGAATGTCGGCGGCCGGCTGTTCGCCGGGGAGGTCTGTGGATGACTCATCCTCGTTTTCGAGTGTGCCGTAGCTGCGCGTGGAGCGCGCGCGCACGCCGAGCTGGATGGCGTGGTAGTCGGTCAGCAGCTTTTCTGGGTCGAGCTTCAGGTAGGTGGCGTACACGCGCAAAAACCCGCGGCGGTAAATTTCCGGCAGCGGGAAATTAAAAAGATTGGCTTCCATGTTTGTGAGGAAGTCCGAACGGATTTTGGTGGCCTCGGCGGCTTCGCGGATGGAGAGCCCCTGGCGTTTGCGCGCTTCTTCGAGTCTTTCGCCGATGGTGTGCATACTATAAATCAATGCGCTAAAGGGGGCTATGGCAACATTTAAAAAGGGCGCGCCTGTGGCGGGCGGCGGGCGAGCAGGGCAGGGTCGGGTTGGACGGTTTTTGCCCGCGCGAGCAAAACAATCGACACTTTCTTGACCCGTGTCTTATAATCACAGAACCGACCATGAAAAAACACGACTGCAAATGCCACGAAAACGACGCGCCCGGGCACGAAGAACCCTGCGGCTGCGAGCATGAGCCGTCCGAGGGCTGCTGCAAGGGGCAATCCGCGCAGGACGATGCCGCCGCGCTCAAGGAGCAAGTGGCCGCCGCCAACGACAAGTATTTGCGTGCCGTCGCCGATCTGGAGAACTACCGCCGCCGTGTCAACCGCGAGAAGGAGGAGCTGCGCAAATACGCCACCGACGCGCTGCTGGAGGAATTTTTGCCCACGCTGGATAACCTGCGCCTGGGATTGCAAGCCGCGGAGGCTTCGCCCGAAGGAAAAAACCTGCTCGCCGGCTTCAAGATGGTGGCCGACCAAATCCAAAAAGTGCTGGCCGAGCACGGGCTTAAAGAGGTCAACCCGCTGGGGCAGGCGTTTGACCCGAACCTCGCCGAGGCCGCCGCCTACGAGCCGAGCGTGGAAGTCGCGCAAAACCATGTCTCGCAAGTGCAGCGTGTGGGCTATCTGTTGCACGATCGCCTGTTGCGCCCGGCCGTGGTGGTCGTCTCCAGCGGTGCCGAGCAGTAATTTTTCGCGTCCCTACAAGCGATGTCACAACAGCAGGACTATTACGAGGTCTTAAAGGTCGAGCGCAGCGCCACCTTTGAGGTGATCAAAAAAGCCTACCGCAAAAAAGCGGTAAAGTACCACCCGGACAAAAACCCGGGTGACAAGGAGGCCGAGGACAAATTCAAAAAAGTGGCCGAGGCTTACGAGGTTTTAAAAGACCCCGACAAGCGCGCCGCTTACGACCGTTACGGTCACGCGGCCTTTGCCAACGGCGGCTTTGGCCGCGCGGGGCAGGGGGGCGGCTTTCACGACCCCTTCGACCTGTTCCGCGAGGTGTTTGGCGGCGGGGCGGGCGGGATTTTCGACGGCCTGTTCGGCGGCGGCGGTGGCCGCAGCAACGGCCCGCAGTCGGGCGCGGACTTGCAGTACAATTTGGAGATCACGCTCGAGGAGGCCGCCAAGGGCGTCGAGCGAGAGATCAAGTACAAACGCCACGTGCAATGCAAGGCTTGCGGAGGCTCCGGCGCCAAAAAAGGCACGCAGCGCAGCACCTGCACGACCTGCCATGGTCGCGGCCAGGTGCAAGTCTCGCGCGGATTTTTCGCGATGGTGCAGCCTTGCCCCGATTGTCGCGGAACCGGCAGCGTCGCCAAGGAACCCTGTCCGGATTGCCACGGCGAGGGGCTTGCGCTCGAACAGACAAAGGTAAAAGTGAGCGTCCCTCCCGGCGTTGATACCGGCGTGCGCCTGCGCAGCGCGGGCAACGGCGAGGCGGGCAAGCGCGGCCGTGGCTATGGCGACCTTTACATCGCCATCCACGTCAAAGACCACGAGCTGTTCGAACGCCAAGGCTCCGATTTGTTTTACGTTCTGCCGATCAAGTTCACGCTGGCGACCCTCGGCGGCACGATTGAGGTGCCGACCTTGGACGGCAAGGCGGAGTTAAAAATCCCCTCCGGCACTCCCACCGGCACGGTCTTCCGCCTGCGCGACAAAGGCATGCCGCAGCTGCGCCACAAAGGCCGCGGCGACTTGCTCGTGCGTGTGGAAGTCGAGGTGCCCAAAAAACTAAGCAAGGAACAACGCGCCGCGCTGGAGACCTTCGCCAAAGCCTGCGGCGACGAGGCCGCCCCTTTGTCCGAATCCTTTTTGGAAAAGGCCAAGCGCTTTTTTAGCTAAAGTAAACGGCTTCCCATCGCCCGCTCAACCCGCTAAACTGCCCTCATGAATGTCGTCATCCTCGGTTCCGGGCGCGGTTCGAACGCCGCCGCGATTTTGCAAGCGCAGCGCGAAGGCCGCTTGGGCCGCGCACAGGTGCGCGCGATTTTTTCCGACCAGCCCCACGCGGGCATTTTGGAACTGGGCGGCGATGAAATTCCCACCTGTTACCTGAAAGCCGACACGTTTAAGACAAAACTCTCTCCCGAGGAAGAACAACTGTGGATCAAAGAAATTGAAGCACATGCGCCCGACTTGGTCGTGCTCGCCGGCTTCATGCGCGTGCTCAAGGAGCCTTTTTTGCGCGCCTTTGAAAATAAGGTCATCAATCTGCACCCGAGCCTCCTGCCGAGTTTCCCCGGCCTCGACGCCATCGGCCAAGCCTACCGCCGCGGCGTGAAAATAACAGGCTGCACCGTCCACTGGGTCAGCCCCGAGGTGGACGGCGGCAAGATTATCGACCAGGAAGCAGTTCGTATCGAAAAAACGGATACACCCGAAAGCCTCGCGCAAAAAGTCCACGCCGCCGAGCACGCCCTGCTGCCGCGCGTCATCGCGGCATTGAGCGAGGGGATGTGAAAATCTTTGCATAAAAAAATGCGGAGAGCCTTTTTAAAGGGCATTCCCCGCATTTTTTTGCAAAACACTTTCTTCCTATTTCTCTTTCTTGTATTCCAGAGAAATAATGGCACCCGGGGTGACGTCGATGAAGTGTTTTTGGACGGGTTGTTCGTTTTTGCCGGTGGGGAAGGCTTTGTCCATGCGGCGCAGTTTCCATTCGCGCGGGGCGACGACGCGCAGGCGGCCGGCGCGGCCGAGCGTCTCGTGCAGGCGCACGATGAAGTGGTCTTTGCCCAGCGGTGCCACCCAGGTGGGCACGACGCTGTCCAGTCCCTCGAACTCGATCGGCAGCGCGCCCGCGGCGGCTTTGACGGCGATGGGCTTTGCAAAGAGCGTCTCGGCCAGGGCGGCGGGATACTCGGTGCGTTCGCTCTGGTCGGCGCGCAGGTGGCCGAGCGCCATCTGGACGGTCTGCTTGCCCAGGTCGCTCCAGGCGGGGACGGGCTTGCCTTTGCGGAAGCGCGCGGGGAAGCCGTTAATAAGGGTGATCTTCGTGCTCTTGAGCAGGGAGACGGCCATCAGGCCGTCGTGACAGGTGAAGCCGTATTTGCTTTCAGCAATGAGGAAGGACCCCTCGTCGCGGCCGTCGGTGGAGGCCATGACCCAGCGGTTGGCGGGTACTTCCCACATGGCGGATGCCTTGGAATCACCGCTGGCTTGCGGGCGCCATTCGGCGCCGAAGGGCGAGGCGAACAAGGCGTGCTGGCCGCGCAGGCCGGTGGGCACTTCAAAGCGCAGGAGTTTTTCGTGTTCTTTCCAATCCATGTCGACGTCGGCCTCGATCACACAGCCGCCGGCGCGCACGCGCCACAGGATGTCAACCTTGGATCCGCCCTTGGTCGCCCACTTCTGGCGCAGTCCCACCCAGCCCTTGCCCTTTTCGGGCTTGCCCAGGCCGACAAGCTCGAGCGCCTGCCCGCTTTCGAGGGCGTCGCGGTCGATTTCCCAGGCCTCGAGGTCGTAGGGAATGTCGGTGTAAACAACGGGTTTGGGCGCCTTGTCAAAGACGGCCTTGCCGTCGATGAGCAATTCCTTGAATTCGCCCTTGTCGCCAAAGCGCGCCTGCACGCGGCCGTTGGAGAGGTGGTGCTTGCCGCAGGAAAGTTCCGTGTGCGGAACGCTCGGCAAATCTTCCAAGAGCATGGCCGACACCGGCGGAAGCTTCACGAGGCGATTGCCGTCCATGTGCGGCAGCGGCAGCGCGGTCGGGTTAAAGAGCAGTGCCCCTTTGCCCGCGAGTGTCTTTTGCGCGGCGGCGTCGCCGTGGGCTGCGATGCCCTGTAACTCGGGGACGATCTGGTCGTACACGTCGGCCGTGGAGCTGCCGGGGATGCAGTCGTGGAATTGCGAGAAGATGAGGCGCTTCCAAGGCTTCTCGTCGATCGCGCCCTTGCCCATGAGCGCGTGGGCAGCCTCCCAATTGCGCAGGCCTTTTTCCGCCTCGCGGAACGCGCTTTTCAGATAACCGTGGGAAGTGTAGGTGCCGCGGTGCGTCTCCAAATAAATCTCGCCCTGGTGGACGGGCAGGCGCTCGCGTGCTTTTTCCATGCGCTTGTAAAACGCCTCGACGCCGCCAAATTCGGCGCTGGGCTGGTTGCGCAAATCTTTTTGGCGGCGCACGCGCTCGATGATGTCCAGAGTGGTGCCACCGGCGCCGTCGCCCCAGCCGGTCGCGATGAGCATCTCGTCGTGCACGTCGAGCTGGCGGTTGCACTCGGCCTCCAGGCGCAGGTTGCGCGGGCGCGCGGGGTTGTTGTAGCCCGTGCGCAGCGCCATGTGAGCGAGAATCTCGGAGCCATCGGTGCCGCGCCACACAAAGCTGCTGTGCGGGAAGGCGTTGATCATGTTCCAGGCAACCTTGGTGCTGTAGAAGTAATCGACCCCCGTCATTTTCATGAGGCCAGGCATGCAGCCCGGGTAGCCGAAGTCGTCCGGCACCCACAAGACGTTGCTGGGTTTGCCGCGCAGCTTCGCAAATTCCTTCTGCCCGATGGTCAGCGAGCGCAAGAGCGCCTCGCCGCAGGCGATCAGCAAATCGCTCTCCACGTACATCGCGCCCATGGCCTCCCATGTCCCGCGCTCGATGTATTTTTTAACGCGCGCAAAAAGCCCGGGCTGGCGGCGCGCGACGGCCTCGTAGCTCGCAGGCTGGGTGGAGGAAAAACGGAAATCCGGCTGGCTTTCCAAAAGGTTCGTGATCGTGGCGAAGCTGCGCACGGCCTTTTTCTCACCGACGTCCTCCGTCCACAGCCACACCAAGTCGAGGTGCGAGTTGCCCGTGAGGGTGACCTTGCCGGACACGGCGTTGCTCTCGCGCAAGAGCGCGTAGGTCTTTTTCAGGCGCTTGCTCAACGCGGCGGCGCCCTCGTCGTGATAGACCAAAATGGCTTCCTGCAATTCGCGGTAAACTTTACGCACGACCGGCGGGATTTTGGTGAGCTCGGGGCGGAAACGGTTCTGGATGCCCGTGCCCACGCCGTCGGGCGAAATCGCGGCGCCTGCCGTGTCCATCTCCGGCCAGGAGCGCGAGCCGACGATCAATTGCTCGGCCACATCGTGCGGGACGGCGCGGCGCACTTCCTCTTCCAGCCAATCGACGAGCACTTCCAAATCAAAGTAGGCGTTCCAGCTGGCCTCGTCCTTGCGCACGAGACGGGCATTGGCCAGCAGCGACCCTGCCGGGCCTATGCCCTTGGCGCTGGCGTGCCAGATGCCCGTCTGGCAAAAGAGGCTCTCCAGCCACAATTCCTTGGCGTCCTTGGGCCACGGCCACTGGCGGTGCGTGCAGTCCAGCCCGAAGACCGGCTGGCCGTTGGCGTAGGCGGTGGCCTCGGCGTTGTCGTCCCAGTGAAAATGATCGCCCGGGCGAATCTTAAAACCCTTGGGCAGGGAAACCTTGTGCCAGGTCGTCGAAAACCCGTCGGCCTCCCAAGTGCAGGGCATGGATACTTTTTTGAGCGGGAGCTTTTTCGCGGCCGAGAGTGGGAACTCACCGTTTTTGCTCACCGTGCGCTCGACGATGAGCTGCACCGGATCGCGCCAAGACTCAAGCGCCAGGCGGTTGAGCGCCTTGCGCAGGCGTTGGAACAACAGTTGAGGGAAGGGAAGCAGTTTGGTTGACATAAAGTGTGGTTAAAAAATCTTTAGCGTAGGGAGCCGCCGTGTGAGGATTTATTTGCCCTCAAGTTTTCCGCCGCCTTTTCCGGGAGTGTAGACGAGGCGCAACACTTGCTGGCCTTTGCGTTCCTCGATCTCCCATGAAAAATCCTTGGCAAAGGAACCGGCAATCTCCAGGTCGCCTTCCACGCGGATCTTGTCAGCGGTGACGACCGCGAAGCCGCGGTTGGGCGTGGGCTTGTGCCCGCCGAGCAAATTCGGCTCGATGAGCGCCCCGTCCTCGAACACGAAGGCGGAGTTTTTTGATTTGTCCGTCCAGATGATGCGGTCGAATTTGGAAGTGCCCGCGATGTCGATACCCAAAGAACCCTTCTTTTTCTGCGTGTAGGTGCGCGCCTGTTCGCTTTCGAGCTTCGTCTCGCCGATCTTCTCCCGGCCGCCCGGGTTAAACTGCCCGCCGTTATTGACCAAATCTTCGCTCAAAAAGGTCGCGTTGAGCACCCCGCCCGTCCAGTTAAAGGTGCCTTTGCCCACGCCGTTGATGATCCCGCAAAATGTGCGCACCCTTTCCGACACGATGTTGAGGTTGCCGCCCGAAAGATTGTAGATGCCGACCGCACCCGTGGAGTTGGACAATATATAAGGCCCGGTGAGCCCGAGGAACGACCCGTTGATCGTCACATCGCCGCCCTTTTGGTCAAAGACCCCTGTGGAACTGTCAATAAAGGTCTGCCCGGAGAGCATGAAACCCGCGTTTACTGTGAGCGCGCCGCCATCGAGCATCGAAAAAGTGCCCACCGCCTTCGCGCCGCGCACGCCGTAAAAGCTGCCCGACAGGTACATGGAGCCGCCCTTCTTCCAGACGGTGGTGCCATCGAGGGCGCGGTGCAGCCACGAGGTGAGCGTGCAGGGTTTGGAAACCGTGACCGTCACGCCCGCCCTGCCGATGCAGGCCTGCTCGGTTGGCGGCGGCAAATTCGTGTTCACCTTGCCCTTGTTTTTTTCGCCCTCCGGCACCCGCTCCCAAATGCGGCTGTGATAATCGCCCGAGACGAGCGCGTAGCTGCCGCCGGTCATCGCGCTGGAAGCATAATCCGGCGGCTTGGCCGCCCACACAGGGCTGGCGGCGCACACGGCCAGCGCCGCCAAGGTGAAACAGGACAAAAAGGACGGGGAACTTTTTTTCATAATGAATAGAAGGGTTCTTGGAAACAGGGCATCATCCCCGATGCAGGGGAAACAACGCCCTTCAATCTAGCTATAAACGTTCGATTCCTCAATTCTTTTTGCGCGGGCAAACGGCGGTGTTATTTCTTACCCCTGGCGGCCTGCTCGCGGGCGCGCACGGCCATGGGCTTGTAACCCTCGGCGTAATTGATCTGGGTTTTCATCATCCAGTCGTGGTAAGTGTCTTTCATCTCGCGCACCTTGGCCGCGTGCGCGGAGTCGTTGATGAGGTTGTTCAGCTCGTAGGGGTCTTTTTTCAGGTTGTACAGGCGCTCGACGCCTTCCTGATAGAACCATTTGTAATCGCCCTTGCGCACCATGTGGGAAAGCCCCTGACGGTGATAAATCTCCGAAAAGGTCGCCTGCTGGGGATCGTATTTTTTCTCGCCGCGCACAATCGGAAGCAGCGAATTGGAAAAGCGCTGCGCCGTCATTTCCCCGCCGGCCATTTCCACCACCGTGGCGTACACGTCGACGAGATTGACCGGCACATCCGTTTCCTTGGCGGCCACCTGGGTGCCTTTGGGCGGGCGCACCCACATGGGAATGCCTGCGCTCTCCTCGTAAAAACGCCCCTTGGTCATGTAGCCGTGCGAACCCATCATCTCGCCGTGGTCGGAGATGAAGATCACGAGAGTGTTGTCCCAGTTGCCGCGCTTTTTGAGCGCCTCGACCACGCGGCCGACGCAATCGTCGATATGGGTGATTTTTCCCAGGTAGTTGGCCTTGATGCGCTGCCACTGCGCCTTGTCGATTTGCTTGTCGTCGTACTTGTAGGGGAATTTTATGTTGGGCAGCGGTTTCATGTCCTCGGGCTTGTACATCGAGGCATACGGCTCCGGCGCGTCCATGGGATTGTGCGGGCCAAACCAGCTGGCCACTAAAAAGAGCGGCTGGTCGGCGGGTTGGCTTTCCAGAAACTCAATGGCCCGCGCGGCCACAAAATCCTCGTTGTGCTCGCCCGCGGCGGCGACGGAAGCCTTCACAAGGTAATTGTCCCCCTTCAAGCGCGAGCTGATGTCCGCCACATACGCGTCGAGCTTGCCGAGCTTTCTCAGATAGTCGGCATACGCGCCCTTGGGGTTGGCGCCCGTGGAAAAGGGAGAGGAAATCTCCTCGGCGTGATCGAGCTTCAGCCCGTCGCTAAAAAACGCGGCCGACGAAGCAAACGCCTGCTTTTTCCAATCCTGCCCTGAGAGCCAGTGCAACTTGCCGATCTGGGCAGTCGTGTAGCCCTGATCTTTCACGTCGGAAAAAAGTTTTGCCTGCCACACCAGCGGCGCGAAGCCGGTTGTGTTGCCCCACAGCCCCGTGTTGTGCGGGTACTGCCCCGTCAACAGGCAGGTGCGCGCGGGCATGCACACGGGGCACGGGCTGTAGGCGTTGTAAAAGCGCATTCCCTCGCCGGCGATGGCGTCCAGGTTCGGCGTCTTGGCCTGCGTGCCCCAGCGCGGTGTCTCGCGCGGGCTCCATTGGTCGGTGAAAATGACAAAAATATCCGGCTTTTGCGCGGCGGCGTTGAGCGCGGTGCAGGCCGCCAGCGACACGGCAGCGATGGAGGAGATTTTTGTATTCATAATTTGGATACCTTTTTGTGAGGGGTTGCGGGTTACTGCGCCTTTTTCTTCGCGTCGCGCTCGCGCATGCGGTCGGACAGGCCTTTGTAGCCCTCGGCGTAGTTGATCTGCGTGCGCAAAAGGAAATTGTGGTAGTCCTCGCGCAGCTCGACGACCTTGTCCGCGTGGGCGACCTTGCCCGCCAGGTTGTTCAGCTCGTAGGGGTCGTCCTTGAGGTTGTACAGGTGGGTCTGCCCGCCTTCGACAAACCATTTCCAGTCGCCCTTGCGGGCCATCGTGGAGAGCTGTTTTTTGTAATAAATTTCGGAAAAGACAGGGCGCTGCTTTTCGCCTTTGTCCTGCCCCGTGACAATCGGAAGCAGCGAGCGCGAGACGCGCTGCGTTGTCATCGTGCCGCCGGCCGCCTCCACGGCGGTGGCGTACACATCCAGCAAGCTGACGGGCACGTTCGTTTCTTTGGCCGCCACTTTCACACCCTTGGGCGGGCGCACAAACATCGGGATGCCCGCGCTTTCCTCGTGCATGTGCACCTTGCCCATGAACCCGTGCGCCCCGAGCATCTCACCGTGGTCGGAGACAAAGATCACCAGCGTGTTGTCCCAATTGCCGCGCTTTTTGAGCGCCGCGACCACGCGGGCGACCTGATCGTCGATATAGGTCATCTTGCCGAAATAGTTGGCCTTGGCGCGCTGCCAATAATCCTTGGTGATCTGCTTATTGAAATACAGATAGGGGAATTTGACGTTCGGCGGCGGCGCGATTTTTTCGGGATCGTACATCGAGGCGTACGGCTCCGGCGCGTCCAAGGGCGGGTGCGGGCCAAACCAGCTCACGACCAAAAACAACGGCTTATCGGCGGGTTGCGCCTCCAGAAAATCCAACGCCCGCTGTGTCACAAACGCCTCGTTGTGCTCTGCCGCGCTCAACGCGGAGGCTTTCGGCATAAAAGGCTCGTTTTTCAAGCGCCAGGCGATGTCCTTGGAGTAAGCCTCCAATTGGCCGGAACGGTTGGCGAATTCGCGAAACGCCCCGCGGTCGTTGATCCCTGCGTTGGGCGAGGGGATGTCCTCGGGGTGGTCGATGCTCAGCGAGCGGTAAAACGCTTCCAAGCTCTCCGCGCCAAATTCCTTTTGCCAGCGCGAGCCGCCCGTCCAGTGCAATTTGCCGATCTGGGCGGTCGTGTAACCGGCGGCCTTCAGGTCGGCAAAGAGCGTCGCCTGTCGGCGCATGGGCGCGTAATCGGTCGAGTTGCCCCACAGCCCCGTGTTGTGCGGGTACTGCCCCGTCAGCAAACAGGTGCGCGCGGCCATGCACACGGGGCTGGGCGTGTAGGCGCTGTTAAAACGCATACCCTCCTGCGCGATCGCATCCAGGTGCGGCGTCTTGATCATCGGGTTGTTCCACGAAGTGTCGCGCGGGCTCCACTCGTCGGTGAAAATGACAAAAATGTCCGGCTTTTGCGCGGCGCCCTGGGACCCGGTACCGGCGCCCTGCAATCCGGCGCACGCGCCCACAAACGCAAGCGAGGCTGTTTTCCAATCAACGAGGTTTTTTTTCAAGGGGTTCATTTCTTCGGCGTTCTAACAGGTTTATAATCCTTCATTTCGGGCGGGGCGTACTCGTCTGTGACTGACTCGTAACGCGCTTCACCCCAACGCCATAATACACTGTTTTCCTCGTTCGGGTCAAAGTCTTTGCGCTGCTCAAGCAATTTCGCCCCCACGCTGGGGTACCACGCCTCCAACAACGCGCGCAACTCCTGCACCTTTTGCGGCCGGTGCGCCGCCATGTTGGTGTACTCGCAGGGGTCTTCGTCTACCTTGAACAGCTCGACTTGCAGCGGATCCTCGAACCACTCGACGAGTTTCCAGCCGTCCTTGAGCACCGCGGCCACGGGGCGGGCGTACTCGTAGATGGAGGATTTGCCGTACAGCGCGGCGATGTTGTAGTGCGGGTAGAACCAGTACAGCGCGCGCGGCGGGAGTTTTCTGCCTTCCAGCAGCGGGGTGATGCTCACGCCGTCAAGTATCGGGTTTTTGGATACATCCTGCCCCGCCAGCGCGGCGAAAGTCGTAAAATAATCCACCTGGCTGAAGGGCGTCTTGCAGGTCGAGTTCGGCGAAATCCTGCCCGGCCAGTACATGAGGGTTGGTACGCGCAGCCCCCCCTCGTAGACGTTGTGCTTGCCGCCGTGGTAGGGCAGGTTCGTCGTGACCAGCTGGTACTCCCAGTTGCTCGCGCGCCCGCCGTTGTCGCTGGTGAAAACGACGATCGTGTTTTTGGCCACGCCCATGCGCTCAAGCTCCGCCATCAGCCGCCCCGTCTCGCGGTCGAGGTACTCGATGGTTGCCGCGTAGATCGGGTAATTGTGCTTCATCCCGGGCTTGAGCTTTTTTTCGTACTTCTCGATCAAGTCCGGCGGCGCCGTGAAGGGCAAGTGCACGGCGTTATGGCTCAGGTACACAAAGAAAGGCTTTTGGTCTTTGTTGGCGTCGATAAAATCGATGGCGGCCTGCGTGAACTTGCGGATTTGCTTGTAATCGCCCGCGTCGTCCTTGCGCGGGGTTTTCACGACCAGGTCAAACCCCTTGTCCTGCGGCAGCGAGCCGGGAGAGTCGCCCACATGCCATTTGCCGATGCACGCGGTGGCGTAGCCCGCCTTTTTCATCAGGTCGCCGAGCGTGACTTCCTCGGGGGCGAAATTGCGGCCGGTCACGCGTTCGACCAGCCGTGTCATGCGCACGGCCTTTTTGGGCATGAACACGTCGGTAATGCCCGTGCGCACGGGGTAGCGCCCCGTGAGAATGGCGGCCCGCGCCGGCGCGCATACGGGCGCGGCCGCGTACGCGTTTGTGAAAAGCATGCCCTGCGCGCGCAGTTTGTCGAGGTTCGGGGTCTCGTAAAAATCGCTGCCCAGGCACTGCAGGTCGGTCGCCCCCAAGTCATCGATCAGGATAAACAGCACATTGGGTCGCGTGCCGTTAAGGCCACTGGGCAGCGCGGGCGCGTTGGCCGCCAACAAGGGCGCCAGCGCGCAACCGGCCAAAGCCGTGCGCGCAAAGATTTTTTTATCAAGAGGGACCGGGGTCATGGCGTTCTTTCTACAGGGTGAAAAGGAAACAGCGGCCGCGTGCAAACGCCGCCTTGTTATAAAGCAAACACCAAAACCCGCAGAAAGTTGACCGAAAAACGCCCGTGCGCCGGACTTTTTTGCGCCCGTTTACGACACACAATTGCCCTGTGTTGATATATAGTGAACAAATTTTCATTATTTTAGGCTTGCCACGCATTTTAAAAAGCTGTTGTCTTGATTCAAAATTCAAAACCATTCATTTTCTTTTTTATGGCCAAAGCAACTCCCTCCGCCGCATCGGCGAAAAACGAATCCGCCGACCGCAAGAACCTCGACCTGGCTCTGTCGGCCATCAACAAACAATTCGGCGAAGGCACGATCATGCGCCTGGGCGACGCGACGAAAATGGAAGTCTCCGTCGTCTCGACAGGCTCCGTGGCGCTGGACTTGGCCCTCGGCGTCGGCGGCCTGCCCAAGGGGCGTATCGTGGAAATTTACGGCCCGGAATCTTCCGGTAAAACGACGCTATGTTTGAGCATCATCGCCGAGACCCAGCGCAACGGCGGCAACGCCGTTTTCATCGACGTCGAGCACG
>JAKPNF010000101.1 GCA_029548565.1 Verrucomicrobiota bacterium | reverse complement strand
TCGGGGCGCGTGGTCGAAATTTCCAAATACTTGCCCGGTTCGTCCACCAGCTCGTAACGCATCGTGTAGAACAGGCCCTTTTGGGGCTTCATGTTCACTTCCTCGTCGGACAGCGCGGTCTGCGCCACGGGGCACCAGTTGACCATGCGAAGCCCGCGGTAAATGCGTCCCTGTTTGTACAGCCGCACAAAGGCCTCCAGCACTCCGCGCGAGTAGCCGTCGTCCAGCGTGTGCACGAGGCGGTTCCAATCGCAGGAGGCGCCCAGGCGCTTGAGCTGTTCGATGATGATGCCGCCGTGCTTGTCGCGCCACTGCACGGCCTTTTCCAAAAACTTTTCGCGGCCAAGGTCGCGGCGGTTAAGCCCCTCTTCGCGCAGGGATTTTTCCACGCGCGTTTGCGTGGCCAGACCCGCGTGATCCGTGCCCGGCAGCCACAAGGCCGCCTTGCCCTGCTGGCGCGCGCGGCGCATCAGCACGTCTTGAATCGTGTTGTTGAGCACATGGCCCATCGTCAAGACGCCCGTGACGTTCGGCGGGGGGATCACGATCGCGTAGGGCTGCTTCGCCTCGTCGACAACGCCCGCAAAGCAGCCGTTTTTGAGCCATTGGTCGTACCAATGGGACTCGACGTTCGCGGGGTTGTAGGCTTTGGCAATGTCGCTCATAACAAAGGGATTATTTTAGCCCGCCAAGCGCGTGCAAGGCAAGAAATCTTGCCGCCCACGAGCAAGCCCCTTAGCATGGGGGCTGTGCATTACGGCTGTCAGGCGGCGCAATTTCTCAAAGACCTGCGGGAAGACGCCCGCGGGCAGCTTGCCTTTGAGCCGCACGACCCGCGCGAAAAACTGCTGCAAACCGCCAAGGCTTTTTTGCAGCGCTGGACAGCCGCCCTGCGCGCCCTGCACACGGCCAACGTCGACGTGGCCGAAATCGGTGCCCTGCGCGCGCTGACCTTCGACGAGCTGAACCGCGCGCTGTACGCCCTCGCGCTCAAGGCGGCGGGCTTTTCAAAAGAAAACGCCCCCGCCGCGCTCGTGGCCACGGGCGGTTACGGGCGGCTGGAGATGAGTCCTTTTTCGGACATGGACTTCATGCTGCTGACCTGCGAGAAAACAACGCAGTCCGACATCGAAAAGCTGCACGAGGCCTTCACGGAAAAAATGCTCTATCCCCTGTGGGATTTGAATTTGAAAGTCGGCCATTCCGTGCGCACGATTGCCCAGGCGATTGACGAGGCGGACAAAGATAATTTCACCAAAAACGCGCTGCTGGAAACCCGCCTGGTGGATGGCGACACGCGGCTGTTTGAAGATTTTAAAAAAGCCTACCGCGCCTACTACGAAACGGACATCAAGGGCTATCTGCGCGCCCGTCTCGACGGGGCGGCCGAACGCCGCGCGCGCTACGGCGACACCGCCTTTTTGCAGGAACCGGAGATCAAAAACGGCGTGGGCGGCCTGCGCGATTATCAGAATATTATTTGGATGGCGCAGGTGGCCTTGGGCGAAGGCTCGCTCAAAGCGGCGGTAAAGGCAGGCTGGCTCTCCGAGCAAAACGCCGAGACGCTCGCGCAAGCGCACCGCTTTTTATTAAAAGTGCGCAACGAGGTGCACTTTGAAACCAACCGCCCCGTCGACATTTTGGATCTCGACCGCCAAAGCTCGGTCGCGCTGGCGCTGGGTTACGACGAGCCGGACTTGTTCGAGCGCAACGAGCATTTTATGCGCGACTATTACGGCCACGCGCAGAGCACCTTTTTGCTGGCCTCGATCGCCGAGCAGCGCATCCAGCGCGCGTGGTTCCCGCGCAAAAAAACGCGCGCCAAAGGCGTGAGCAAGGACGGCTTTTTAATCGCCGAGGGCTTCATCTGCGCCGAGGATTCCGAAATCTTCAAAAAAGACCCGCTCCAGCTGCTGCGCGTGTTTGAGCTGATGCAGCGCCACGACGCGCAGCTCGATGTCGATTTGGCGCTGCTGGTTTACGACTCGCTGGAACTGTTGGACGAGGCAAGCGCCCTGTCCCCCGCCGCGCAAAAAATCCTGCGGGAAATTTTGCGGCGCAAGGGCAAGGTCGCCCGCGCGCTGGGCGCCATGCACACCTGCGGCGTGCTTTCCAAAGTGCTGCCGGAATTTGCCAAGCTCACCTGCCTGGTGCAGCACGAGCACTACCACCGTTACACCGTCGACATCCACACGCTGTCCACCATCGCGCAACTGGACAAGCTCTTTTTGGACGAGGTCCCCTACGCGGAGGTTTACCGCCAGCAGCTGGAAAAACTGCGCGCCCCCTGGATACTCTACCCCACGCTGCTGCTGCACGACGTGGGCAAGGCCGTCGGCATCAAGGGGCACAGCCACGAGAGCGTCGTGATCGCCGAGCCGGTGCTGACACGCCTGGGCTTAAGCGCGCCCGAGCGCCAACTGGCGCTGTTTGTCATCGGCCACCACATGGAGATGTCCCGCGCGTGCCTGCGTTACGACGTGGACGACCCGCTCACCGCCAAGGCCTTTGCCCGCATGGTCGGCGACAAGGAAAAACTGCGCGCGCTTTTCATCCACACGTTTTGCGATTCCAACGGCACGAGCGCCACCTTGTGGAACGGCTACAAGCAGGCGCTGCACACGCGTTTGTTTTCGGCGACCTTGCAGCGTCTGGGCAGCCAGGGTCAGCCCTCCAAGGCGCTCGAGCAGGCCAAGGCGCGCCTGAGCGAACGCTTGGGCGCAAGCGGGCAACTGGCGGATTTGAGCGCCGAGGAAATCGCCGCGCACTTCGACCTGATGCCCGACGGCTATTTCGCCAACGCGCAGGATGCGGACGTCTTGCGTCATCTGCAAATGACGCACGAGCTGTTCGTGCAAATGAGCGGCGCGAGCGAAAAGGCCACCCTCATGCCGGTGCTGCACTGGCAGCACGACAAGGCGGCGGGTTTAAGCCACCTGGACATCGTCACCTGGGACCGCACCGGCCTTTTCTACCGGCTGGCGGGCGCCTTGGCCGCCTCCGGCATCAACATTCTGGGCACCCGCGCCCACTCGCGCGCGGACTGCATCACCATAGACACCTTCACCGTGTGCGAGGCGCACGGCGGCGCCGTCCTAAGCGAGCACACCCGCGCGCGTTTTGAAAAGGCGCTGGCCCAAAGCCTGCTGGAGGGCGAAGACCTCCTGCCCGCCATCGAGCTGCAGGCCGAGAAAATTTCGAAGACCTTTTTCTCGCGCGAAAAGCCCGTGCGCGGCAAGGTCAAAACCAAGGTCAGCCTGCACTACGAGGACGCCCTTGAGCAAAATATTCTGGAAGTGCGCGCCAACGACCGCCTCGGCCTACTGTACACGATCGCCCGCGAGATTTCACTGTCCGGCTTCGACATCAGTTTTGCCCGCATCACCACCGAACGAGGCATCGCGTTGGACACGTTTTATATTTCGCCAACCGATCCCGACACTCCCGCGCCGTCCAAGGAAACCCTCGACGCCTTGCGAGAAAGACTCACGCAGACGCTGGAGGCGAACAAATAATCTGGGCGCTGCGCGCCGATGATTTTTAGAGGCTCGCGCTGGGTATGGCGGCATTGGGCAACGAACCCTGCTATTGCCCACCCGAAAGAATATCCCGTTGGGCTATTCTTCCGTTCCCGCGGTAAAAATCCTTCAGGGCGAATTTGTTACTTGCCGATCGCCTCCATGATGAAGGCCGCCTCGCGTTTGTAGACTTCGTTGGGGCGGGCGTGGGCGACGTCGGGCAAGATAAGAATGTCTTTTGGCCCGGCGTACTGGTTGTAAAACGCCACGACACCGCCGGCCGGGCAGGCCCCGTCGATCCCGCCGGCGAACAAAAACAGCTTGGCCTTGATGTGCGGGGCGAAGTTGACCATGTCGAAATAGCCGGCGGTTTCGATCTCCTTTTTGTCGTAACCCGATTTCACCCAAAACGGCCAGCCGCCCTTGCGCCAAACCAGGTTGCCCGTCAAGTCGCACATGGCCGGGCACTGCGGGGCGATGTGGGAAACTTCCGGGCACAAAAACGCGGTGGCGATCGTCTGCGCGCCGCCCTGGCTGAACCCGCGCGCGATCAAAATTTTTCCGTCCCACTCGGGCATTTGTTTGATCGCCTGCACCACCTGGTAGCAGCGCTTGAACATGCCGTTGAAATACACGTCCTCGAGCTTTGTGTCTTTGCCCTTCTGATTGTAGTCCTTCAACAGCGTGGCTTTCAGCTCGTCCTTTTGCTGCTGCGTCAAATCGTTGGCCAAAGGGTGCGGGTTGACCGACCAGCCGATCATTCCCTTTTTCGCGTAGTCGATGCCGTCGTTTTTGAGCGCCTCGAAGGAGCCCGCGCCGTAAAAAGTGACGACCGCTGGGAACGGCCCTGCCCCCTCCGGCTTAGCCATGTAGCCGACCGCCTTGACGCCCGCGCTGGAGCCGAGCACACCCTTGCCCGCGGCGATCTCAAATTCATAAAGCTCGATGCCCGGCTCGCTGTCGATGCGCGTGAGCTTGGGGGTGGCGGGGATGTTTTTCATCTCCCTTTTGACGCCGTCCCAGTATTTTAAAAGATCCTTCGGCGCCGTGCCGGAAGGGGTCACCTTTTCGGGGGCGACCATCACGGAGCAAAAGGCGCTGTCCGCGTAATTTTTTCCAAAGCCCTTGCCCAAGTCGACCGCCAGCAAAAAGGTGCCGGGAGCCTCGACCTTAAAGTGGCGCACCACCTCGTCTTTGCCCTTTCGGTCGATGGTGATTTTTTCATGCTTGTGCATGTTTTGAACCGTCTGCGCGTTGAGCACCGGCTCCATATCCTGCAGGCCGGAAATCGTGAAGGTGACTCTTTCGCCCACTTTGGCGGGCGCCTCATCCGCGCTGCTTTTGATCGTGACCTCGGCAAACACAGCGCACGACACAAACAGCGCAACCGGCACAAAAAAGGAAAGTTTTTTAAGAGTCATAACGGGGTTGATGCTAGCGAAATTTTTCGCGCGTTTCAAGCGGGCAGTATTTGCCTTTTGCGCGAAGCGCAATTAATCTGATTAAATCATTTTAATTCGATGAGCTCCCTATTTTCCAATCCCATGTACTTCACGCTGGCCGTGCTGGTTGTGGCCGCCATTCTTTTCGCCGTCGGAAAAATCCGGTCGGACCTCGTGGCGCTGTGCGCGCTGCTGGCACTGCTGCTGCGCAATGTGCTGACGGTGGACGAGGCGCTCTCGGGGTTTTCCAATTCGATCGTGATCATGATGGTCGGCCTGTTTGTCGTGGGCGGGGCCGTTTTCCAGACGGGGCTGGCCAAGCTCATCAGCGCCAAGATCCTGCGGCTGGCGGGCAACTCGGAGCTGGGGCTGTTCTTGCTCGTCATGCTGGCCACCTGCGGCATCGGTTGCTTTGTCAGCAACACAGGCACGGTCGCGCTCATGATGCCGATCGTGGTGAGCATCGCGGCCACCTTCGGCATGAGTGCCAGCCGCCTACTCATGCCGCTAGCCTTCGCCAGCTCGATGGGCGGGATGATGACGCTCATCGGCACCGCGCCCAACCTTGTCATCAGCAACGAGCTGGTCAAGCACGGGCACGAGGCGTTGTCCTTTTTCTCCTTCACGCCCGTGGGAATCGTGTGCGTGATCACCGGCATCATCGTGCTGGTGCCGCTGAGCAAGCGCCTCGTGCGCAAAGACAAAAAAGGCCCCGCCAAAAACCGCTCCAAATCGCTGCAGGAACTCGCCGACGAGTACCAGCTCTCAAAGGGACTTTACCGCACGCGCGTCAAACGCGGCTCGCAGACGATCGGCAAAACCATCGGCGAACTGAACCTGAAGGCGCACGAGCTGAGCGTGCTGGAGGTGCGCCGCGAAAGCGGGCGCTCGCACTTTTTAAAATCCGTCAGCCAGCAGATGGCCACGGCCGACACCATGCTCAGGGAAGGCGACATCCTCTACCTGCGCGGCCACTTTGAAAACGCGCGCGACTTTTCGCAGGCGCAAGCCCTGCAGCTCATCGACACGCACACCCCCGAGGCCGCCGATCCGGCCCAAGGCCAGCCGATGGAATTTTACGACATCGGCATCGCCGAAGTGCTCCTGCTGCCCGACGCCAAGCTGCTCAACCAAAAGGTCGAGGACTCCGGCCTGCGCGAAAACTACGGGCTAAACATCCTGGGTATCCGCCGCAAAAAGGAATATTTTTTAAAGGACATCAAAGACCAAAAACTGCAGAAAAACGACGCGGTGCTCGTGCAGGGCACCTGGGAAAACATCGCCCGCGCCAGCAGCGAAAACGGCGAGTGGGTCGTCCTCGGCCAACCGCTCAAGCAGGCGGCCGCCGTCACGCTGGACTACCGCGCGCCCACCGCCGGATTGATCATGGTCGGCATGATCGCCGCGATGGTCTTCGGCGCGAAATACGTCGCCCCCGTCACCGCCGTGATGATCGCCGCGATTCTCACGATCCTCACCGGCTGCTTCCGCAACGTGCAGGCCGCCTACAAGACGATCAACTGGGAGTCCGTAGTGCTCATCGCCGCGATGCTGCCGATGTCGATCGCCATGGAAAACACGGGCGCCAGCAAAATGATCTCCAGCTCGCTGGTAAGCGCCCTGGGCGACTTCGGCCCCTTCGTGCTACTGGCAGGCATCTATTTCACGACCTCATTTCTGACAATGTTCATCAGCAACACCGCCACCGCCGTGCTGCTGGCCCCCATCGCCTACCAGTCCGCCATCTCGATGGAAGTAAGCCCTTACCCCTTCCTGTTCGCCGTGAGCGTGGGCGCGAGCATGTGTTTCGCCTCCCCCTTCTCCACCCCGCCCAATGCCCTGGTCATGAACGCCGGCCAGTACACTTTCATGGACTACGTGAAAATCGGCGGCCCGCTGCAAATAATCATGGGCATCGTGATGGTCATCGCGTTGCCGCTGATATTCCCGTTTGCTGGGTGAGATGGCCTTTAGGCTGCGAACCCTATACGTGACCATCCGAAAGAATATCCCGTTGGGCTATTCTTCCGTTCCCGCGATGAAAAAGAGAATGCAAAATACCGATGATTTTCGACCGGACGTACTATTTCACACGCACGAAGGATGCGGGAGCGCTTTTCTAACGCACCAGATAACGGTTCGCGATTGAGATGCCGGAGAGCAGTGCGCCTACTATGCCCAGATAGCCTTGGTCGGTGCCGCATAGGAAAAGGTTTTGATGCGCCGTCGTGCCGTCGCGCGCTTTGACGGGCGAACCGTAGACCGCTCCGCCGATGTGGCCGGTAAATCGTTCAACCGTCAAGGGCGTGAACATGTCTGTGGCGATAGTGTGCGCGGCTTGTTTTTGCATCGCGCCCTGCCCCAAAAAACGCGCGGCGCTGTGCTGCACGCGCATAAATGTTTCGTCTTTGGCGGCCAAGTACTGTTGCTCGTTTAACGCGCGCCATTTTTCGTGATTGGCCAGCGAGGTCACACGCAGCCAGCCCTCCGTCATTGGCGGGTCGTCCGTCTCGTACTGGTAATTATTCGGAAAACAAATCACGCCGCTGGTCTCGTCCACCAAGGTATCGGGGCGGGCATAATTAAAACGCTCGGCGGCGTTGAAAAAAATGATCGTGTCGTCCCAGCCCAGTTCGGCGGGCGGCTTGTCCAGCACGCTGATGGTCTCGGCGTAGGAAAGTTCGCTCAATGTTGCGGGGGGAGGCGTTTGGCCGCAGAGCCGCGCCGTTTCGGGCAAGCCCGCCGACGAGAGCACATTGTCCGCCGTGATCACCGAGCCGTCGTCCAGCACGAGCTCGGAAATGCTTTTGTTTTTGGAAATCAGTTTGGCAACACCGCAACGCATCACGCGCTCGCCGCCGAGCTCGCGATATTTGTCCAGCAGCGCGTGGATGATCGTGCGCACCCCCTGCGGCGGGCGGGCGAAGCCTTCCGCATAGAGCGCCTTCCAGAGCGTCGAGAGTTGGGTGAAGTCGATGTCGTTGGCGCGCGCGCTGCCGTAGTAAAAAATGGGGCACAGCAGCATGTCGGCCAGCAGCTCGTCGCCCAGTTGTTCGCGCACGATTTTTCGGGCGGGCGTCTCGGCGCGGGAAAGGTCGCCGTCGTCCCACGCCATGAGTTCGGCGTGCAGTTTTCTGAAGGCGTCGATGCGATTTGGGAACTCGCGCGCGACCTCGCTTTCCAACAGTTCAATGCCATTGGAAAAGCGCAGCGTCTTTTCCAAAAAACTCACCCACGAGCCCTTTTGCGGGCGCAGCTGCAACTGCTCGCGCGAAATGCGCAACTGGCGCAGCAGCTTGGGCAGCGGCGCGCCTTTGACGCCCGGCCCCACGAAGTTGGTGACGGCGTGCAGCCCCACGTCGAACTTGCGCCCCTTGATAGCATAAAATCCGTTAAGCCCACCCGGAGAATAGTGCCGCTCCAAAATGACCACATTTTTGCCCGCCAACCGCAGCCGTATCCCCGCCGCCAGCCCGGACATGCCCGCGCCGATGATGACGGTGTCGTAGTGAGACTGTGAGGGTTTGGCCATAAAAGTTTGAGATTTCCAGTTTTGCACGCTTTCCTTTTTTTTGCAAAAGCATTTAGAATAGAAACCACACACTCGCCGCCCATGCTCCAGTACTTGCGCATTTCCAACCTCGCCCTGCTTGAAAAAATCGAGCTGGAGTTTGAAGGCGGCTTCACTGCCGTCACGGGGGAGACGGGTGCGGGCAAGAGCGTGCTGCTCGGCGCGTTGAGTTTGTTGGCGGGTAATCGTGCCGAAAAAAGTATCATCCGCCAGGGCGCGGACGCTTGCGAGGTCGAGGGCGTGCTGCATTTCAAGGACACGAAAACGATCGACACCGCGCTGGAAAAATTAGGCCTACCCGCGTGCGAGGACGGCGCGCTGGTTTTGCGCCGCAGCCTTTCGCGCAGCAAGGCCGCGCGCATCCACATCAACGGCGCGCTGGCCACGCTCGCCGCGCTCGAGACGCTCGGCGAAAACTGGATCGATTTCCACGGCCCGGGCGAGCCGCAAAAGCTCTTTAAGGAATCCGTGCAGCTTGAGCTGCTGGACGCCTACGCGCGTGTCGATTTGTCCGACTACGCGGCGGATTACAAGGCGCTCTTGGAATTAAAAAAGCAGGCAGAGCAAGCCCGCGCCGAGGGAAAACTCTCGCAGGATGAGATCGACTTCTACCGCGCCCAGATCGAAAAAATCGACGCGCTCAACCCGACCACGGAAACCATCGCCGAACTGGAACGCGATTTCTCCCGCCTGTCCCACGCCCGCGAGCTTGCGGAGCTTTCCTCAAAAATCGAAGGCGGTCTTTCCGGCGACGGCGGCGTCGCCGACGCGCTCGCGCCCCTCATGCGCGCGGCCGCGCAACTGGCGCACATCGACCCGGCAAGCGAAACGCTCTTGCAGCGTCTGGAGGCGCTCGGCATCGAGGCGGGCGATCTTGCCCAGGAGTTTTCAAAACTCGCCGAGCACGCCGATATCGACGAGGAAAGCGCGCAGGGTATTCAAAACCGCATGGCCGCGTGGCTGGAACTCAAGCGCAAGTACGGCAACGAGCCGGACGCCATCCGCCAAAAGCGCGACGAATGGGAGGCAAAAATTTCCCGCCAAAGCGACCTCGACGGCTTTTTGGAAAAACTCGCCGCCGAGGAAACCTCCCTGCTAAAGCGCCTCAACGACAAGGCCGCCGCCATCATGGCCAAACGCAAAAAGGCCGCCAAGTCGCTCGCCGCCGACGTTCAAGACCTCCTCGGCCAGCTCGGCTTTAAAAAAGCGGACATCGCCATCGAGATCTTCCCCTTGCCCGAACTGACCGCTACCGGCAATTCCCGCGCTGAAATCCTTTTCTCCCCCAACCCGGGCACCCCTGCCCTGCCCCTGCGCAAAATAGCATCCAGCGGCGAAACCGCCCGCGTCATGCTCGCGCTAAAAACCGTCCTGGCCCAAGCCGACCACACACCCGTGCTAGTCTTCGACGAGGTGGACGCCAACGTCGGCGGCGAAATCGGCGCCGAAGTCGGCCGCCAGCTCGAAGCCCTCGCCAAAGGCCACCAAGTCTTCTGCGTCACCCACCTCCCCCAAGTCGCAGCCCGCGCCCAATCCCATTTCCTAGTCAGCAAGACCAGCGAGGACGCCTCCACCACCGTATCCATTTCCCCAATACACCCCACCCCCGCCGCCCGCCAAGACGAACTAGCCCGTATGCTAGGCGACCGCTCCTCCAAATCCGCCCAAGCCCACGCGAAAGAACTTTTGAAGAAAGAAAAATAGATGGATGCGGGGGAAAACCTTTTTTTAAGAAAAAAAAGGTTTTCCCCCGCGCCCCCTTTCCCAAAAAACTTTT
>JAKPNF010000056.1 GCA_029548565.1 Verrucomicrobiota bacterium | reverse complement strand
CGCGCTCGGGCAGCAGCGCGGCGTCCACCTGCAAGAGCTCGGCGCACTGGCGCGTGAGCTCGCCCTCGTGCACGCAGGTGTGGCCTTGCTCCTGCAGTTCCTCAAGGGCGAAGATAAGCCCCGCGTCCAGCCGCGGCGGAGCCTCGGTTGCAAAGCCGATGTTCAGTGCGATCTTGTCGGCGGTCTTGAAGCCGAAGCGCTCGACCTCGCGCGCGACGCGGTAAGGCTCGTGCTGCAAGATGGTCTTGGCCTGCCCGCCGTAGGCGCGGATCAGGCGTAGGCATTGCGAGTTGGTGACGCCGTAGGTCTGCAAAAAAATCATGAGCTCGCGCAAGGAGTGTTGCTCGTCCCAGGCCTGCTTGATGAGTTTGATGCGCCGCGCGCCGATGCCGGGCACTTCCCGCAGGCGGGCGGACTCCTCGCTGATCACGCGCAGGGTGTCGGCGCCGAAAGTGGCGACGATTTTTTCGGCGTAGCTTTTGCCGATGCCTTTGATAAGCCCGCTGCCCAGATAACGGCGGATGCCGTGCACGTCGGAGGGCAGGGTGCAGGTGAACTGCGCGACCTTGAACTGGCGGCCAAACTCGGCGTGGGTGACCCACTGGCCCGTCAACTCCAGCGTCTCGCCGCACTGCACGCCGGGCATCGCGCCCACGATGGTGACGGCTGCGTCCTTCGCGCTTGCGCGCACTTCGCCGATCGTCCAATGTGTCTGCTCGTTGCAGTACACAATGCGCTCGAGCACGCCGCACAGGCGTTCGGTGCCGGATGACTTTTGGGCGGCCATGTTATTCAAGAGTAACAGGCTTTGCGCCGCGCTGCCTACCAAAAACCGCGTTCACCCGCGTCATAAAAAAAGGGTTTGGCCTTGAAGCAGCGTGCCTTGTGTAATAATTTTAGAGACTGCACTCTTTTTATCGTTCATAAGGGTGTCTGTTATGTCCGCCTTGTACGAATCGCAGTGGCTGCTTGCCGAAGCGACCGAGAGTTCCACGCTCTCGGTGTGCTTTCGCGGGGACTGGAGCGGGCTGCGCACGGGCCCCCTGCGCCAATGGCGGTCTTTTGAAAGGGCGCTGCCGCAAGCGCAGGGATTTACCCACGTGGTCGTGAAGACGCAGGAATTGGGAAATTGGGACTCGGAGTTGCCGGGCTTTGTGATGCGCCTTTGCCGCTGGGCCGACAAATACAAAATGACCGTCGACCTCTCGGCATTGCCCGAGGGCGCGCAAAAAATCCTGGCGCTGGCGCAGGCCTCGCTCGCCGCGCAGGACGCCGGCGACAAAAAGAAAAAATGCTCCCTGCTTTTCAAAATAGGCAGCCGCACGCTGGGCTGCCTTGACAGTACGCGCGACCTGCTGGCCTTCACGGGCGAGATGGTGCTTTCCTTGGGGCGGCTTTTCACGGGGCGCTCGCGCTTTCGCTGGAAGGACGTGTGGACGATCATACAAAAATGCGGCGTGGACGCGCTGCCGATCGTCTCTTTGATCAGCTTTTTGGTCGGGATGATTCTGGCCTACGTGGGCGTCGTGCAGTTGCAGCAATTTGGCGCGACGATTTATGTGGCGAACCTGGTGGCGATCGCCATGGTGCGCGAGATGGGCGCGATCATGACCGGCGTGATCATGAGCGGGCGCACGGGCGCGGCGTTTGCCGCGGAGCTTGGCTCGATGAAGGTTTCCGAGGAGATCTCGGCCTTGCGCACTTTCGCGATTCCCCCGTACGACTTTTTGGTCACCCCGCGCATGATGGCGATGGTGCTGATGATGCCGCTATTGGTGCTGTACTCCAACTTGCTGGGCATTTTGGGCGGCGGGGTGGTGGCGATCGGCATGGGGCTGACCCCGCTGCAATACGGCACGCAGGCGATCCAGTCGCTGGACTTGGGGGAGCTGGCCAACAGCATGATGAAAAGCGTCGTCTTCGGGGCGATCGTGGGCTTCACCGGCTGCCTGCGCGGCATGCAAAGCGGCAACTCGGCCGAGGCCGTGGGCCGCGCGACCACCTCGGCGGTCGTCACCGCCATCACCTGGATCATCGTGGCCGACGCGATCTTCGCCGTGCTGTTCAATATTTTTGGGCTGTAAACCATGGCTGAAACACCCGCGATACAAGTCAAAAACCTCGAGATGGCCTACGGCAATTTCGTGGTCATGCGCGACTTGAATTTCGAGGTCAAAAAGGGCGAGATCTTTGTGATCATGGGCGGCAGCGGCTCGGGAAAAAGCACGCTGCTCAAGCACCTGCTGGGGCTAAACGCGCCGGCCAAAGGCGATATTTTTTACGACGGCAAAAAATTCACCGGCATCCCGCAGGCGCAGCAAAACGCCTTTTTGCGCGACTTTGGCGTGCTGTATCAGGGCGGTGCGCTGTGGAGCTCGATGACGCTGGCCGAGAACGT
>JAKPNF010000046.1 GCA_029548565.1 Verrucomicrobiota bacterium | reverse complement strand
GACGGCGGCAAAACCTGGGTGAAAGACCCCTCCTTGCTGCTGGGCGACGGCGGCTTTAAAAACGACCGCGACGGCAAGGTCTTCTGGCACGAGCCCACCAAAAATTGGATCATGATTTGGCACCTCTCCCAGAACAACGACCGCCCGAAAACGGCCTTCGGCCTGTACCGTTCCAAAGACTTCAAAAAATGGGAACTGTTCCAGACCATCCCGGGCATGTGGGAATGCCCCGACATGTTTGAGATGGATGTGGTCGACAAAAACGGCAAAAAAACCGGCAAAAAATACTGGATCGTCAGCCGCGGCGGCGTGGAATACTTCATCGGGACTTTCGATGGCAACGAATTTGTCCCCATGACGGCCAACAACCCGAACGACGCCTACAAATTTGTGCGTTTCAGCGACAACCGCTACCATCAGCCGGACTGCCTGCGCCGCGTCACCTGGAAAGGCGGCTATTACGCCGCCCAGACCTTCGCCAACGCCCCCGACGGCCGCCATATCCAGGTTTCCTGGCTGAACGACGGCAAAGTCCTCGACCACTCCCCCGGCTCGCCCTTTGAGTGCTTGCTGAGCTTCCCCGTGGAGCTGACCCTGCGCGACACGGGCGAGGGATTGGTGCTCGAGCACATGCCCGTCAAGGAAATCGAAAAAATCTATTCCCAAAAGCACGAGATCAAAAATCTCGTCCTCAAAGAAGGCGTCACGGAAAACCCGCTGCCGCTCAAAAGCGCCCTGCTGGACATCGACGTGACCTTCGACGCCGCCAACGCCAAAGAATTCGGCTTGGAGGTGCTCGGCGAAAAAATCGTCTACAAGGTCAAAGACCAGCGCCTGTTCGCCTTCCGCGCCTACGACGACAAAAAGGACGAATGGCGCGATTCCTCGACCCTCGCGCCGCTCAAAAACGGCAAAATCTCGCTGCGCATTCTGGTCGACCGTTCGAGCATCGAGATAAGCATCAACAACGGCGTGTACCGCACGACCGCGCTCATCTATCCGCAGACCGACGAGGTGAAACTCAACTTCATCTCCGAGGGCGGCCGCGCGAAAATCGAAAAACTCGTCGTCAACGAGATCGAGTGCGAGCAAGCCAGCGCCAACACGCCCGACAAGTACCGCGAGCAATAAACCCTTTCAATGCCCTTCTTTCCCCAACTAAAAGCCCCGAGTTCGCTCGGGGCTTTTTTCTTGTCTATAGGCAGGCAAAGGTACATAACTTTTGACAGAGCACCTCTAATTATATGAAAAAACTCTCCTGGCTTATCATCGCGCTGCTCATCGTCGCCGGCGCCATCTACTCCCTCAAAAAACAGGCCTGCGTGAACGACTACGCGGCCATCGTCCGCGCCGTGCCGCAAAGCCCGGCAGTGTTTGTCGGTTTTCAAGAAACCCCCACCGCGCGCAAGCTGGCTGCCGAGAACGCCGCCCTCTACCAAGAACTCGGCACCGCCATCTTGGAAAATAAGGACATCCGCAAACTGATCTGCGATCTTTTCGAAAAACTCCCCGAAAAACAAAAAGCCCTGCTCGAAACGCTGACCGGCGGCGGCGACCCGTTAAACTCTCTGGACAGCCTTAAAAATGGCGTAGTGACAGCCGGTATTTTCTATATTGAAAAGATCGATCTGGGCAGCCTCGGCGGCATCGAAAAAATGCCCGACATGGCGATGATCATCGCCCTCAAGGACGAATGCCCCAAACTCGCCGAATTTTTAAACAAGGTCGAAAAACTCGCCCCCGTTAAAATCGCGGGCAAAGACGCCTATCAGTATAAAAATCTCTACGTGTGCTTGGACAAAAAACGTCTGGTGGCGGCGCTGGGCGAACAGACCTTTGTAAAAGCATTGGACTCGATCGGCAAGAAAGACCCCTGCGTGCTCGACAACCCCCACTTCCAAAAACTCCTCGGCACCGAACAGGCGGATGCCGTTGTTTTCTGCGATCTGGAAGGTTACAGCATCATGGACGAAAAAATCGCCAAAAGCGTCAAGGCTGATCTCGAACCCTGGGGACTGACAAATTTCAAGGCGTTTGCGTCAGTCATCAAAATTCAAAACCTGACACAATTCGAGAACACCTCCAAGGGTCTCTTTGACGGCGAAAGCATCGTGTACGACATCCTTGCCCAGCGTACGCTTGGCTCGCAAAACATGCTCAAGTTCGCCCGCGCGGACGACGCGCTGGCCCTGGCCGTGGCCGTCCCGCAATTAACGGAGAGCCTCGAGACATCCCTGTGCGCCGCGCTCGGCGACAAGGCGAACATCATTTCCGAGGTCAAGGAAGACCCCAGTTTCCAAGCTATCAACGGCAACCTGAAAGAGCTTTACCTGGGGCTGCAGTTTGGAGATTTTGCGAAAATGGTCGCAGGAAAAATACCCGCCCTCACCCTCGTCGGCCAGTTCGAGGACGTGGAAAAACTCCTGAAGCTGCCGATGCTGCAAATGATGATGAACATGCCCGGCATGCCTGTTTCCAGCATAGACGGGCTTACCGTGCTCTCTCTACCCAGAGACGCCGAGACCACCATCCACCTTTTCGCCGAACCGGCCTCCAACCGCTTCGCGGTAAGCACGCTGAAGGATCCCGCGCAGGCCGTCGCGCTCGTGCTGGGCAAAGGCAAAACGCTGGCCGACAGCCCCACGGCCGCCGAAATCTGCGACCAACTGCCAAACACCGGGTGCATACAGGGCTACGTAAATTACCTGAGCTACATGAAGATGATCCTCGAAAACATGAACTATCTGGTAACGGAGCTTCCCGAAGACGAAACATTGAAATTCACGCACACGCTCCTGCAGAAATTCGCGCCGCTATACAAGCGCTACGACATCGCCGGTGAGCTGTCCGCCAAAGACGGCATCGTCGAGCAAAAAACTTTCTACTACCTCGACATGGACTACGCGCAGGCGGCCAAAATGATCCGCGAGTTCAAACTGCCCGAGCAGAAGGAATAGTTTTCGCGCATTTCCCGCTTCCAAAAAGCGTCCCGGTACGGGGCGCTTTTTGTTTTAAAACAAACTCACCAGCAGCGCGACGTTCAGTACGGTTACCAGTCCTGCAAGGAATAGCAAGATCGCGGTGGTCGAGGGGCGGTTGGCGAATTTGCCCATGACTTTTTTGGAAGAGGTCAAGTAAACTTGTGTGAAGACCGTGATGGGCAGCTGCACGCTTAAAAACATTTGCGAGAGGATCAGGCCGCGGAAAGGGTTTTCTATCACGAAGACGATCAGCAGCGCGGGCACGTAGGACAGCAGCATGCCGAGCTTTGAGTGCACGTCTTTTATCTGGTAGGCCTCGCCAAAAATGCCCGCGAAAATCGAGGCGCCCGCGATGCCGCTGGTCACTGTGGAGGCCACGCCCGAAAACAGCAGCGCCACCGCGAAGATCACGCCCGCGCTTTGCCCCACCAGGGGCGTCAGCAGGTGCTGGGCGTCTTGCAACTCTTCCACCACGTTGCCCTCCTTGAAAAAGACGGCCGCCGCCAGCAGGATCATCGCCGAGTTGATCGCCCAGCCGATGATCATCGAGATCAGCGTGTCAAAAAACTCGTACTTGAGCTGCTTGTGGATGACCGCGTCGTCCTCCAGGTTCCATTTGCGGCTCTGGATGACCTCCGAGTGCAGAAAAAGGTTGTGCGGCATGACGACCGCGCCCAGCACGCTCATGATGATGAGCATCGAGCCTTCGGGGAAAGACGGCTTCACCCAACCCTCGGCGGCCTGCAGCCAGTCGACCTCGACCAAAAACAACTCGTACAAAAACGACAGCCCGATGATCGAGACGAACATGATGATCCATCGCTCGATCTTGATGTAAGTGTTGGTGAACAGCAGCCCCGTGCAGGAGACCGTGACAATGATCGCCCCGGCTTTTATCGGGATGTCAAAAAGCATTTGCAGCGCCACCGCCCCGCCGATGATCTCGGCCAGCGACGTCGAGATGCTCGCCATCATCGCGCTGCCCAAAACCGCGCGGCTGAGTTTTTTTGGCAGATACTTTGTCGTGGCCTCCGCCAGACACAACCCGGTTGCTATCCCCAGGTGCGCGACATTGTGCTGCATCACGATCAGCATGATCGTCGAGAGCGTGATCACCCACAACAGCGCATAACCAAACTGCGAGCCCGCCGCCAAATTCGTCGCCCAGTTGCCCGGGTCGATGAACCCCACCGTCACCAGCAGGCCGGGGCCGATGTAGTGCAGCAGTTCCAACGCGCCGGAAACAGGCTTGTGTCTCTTTTTAAGCTTTTCGAAAAAATTCATGGAGGACGGCGGATGCTTTTTTAATAATCTACGCCGTTTTTCCAGATCAACAAGCACGGCGCGAAGAACACGCCCCATTGCCCCGTTGACAAGCGCGCCGTTTTGCCGCTATTTCTCAAGGAGACGCATTATCTTACGCGCGCCATGCCTGAAAATTATTTGACCGCTTTTTTACTGACCTTCCTCGCGGGGGCTTCCACCGTGATCGGGGGGTTTTTGACGTTCTTTGTAAAAAAGGAATCCTTCAAGGTCTTGAGCCTGGGCATGAGTTTTTCGGCGGGGGTGATGATTTATGTGTCCTTCATGGAAATGCTGCCCGCCTCCACCGAGGCGCTGGCACGCCAAATGAGCGAGCGCTCGGCAGGCGGGCTGACGGCCCTGCTGTTTTTCGCGGGGCTGGCCGTGTGCGCGCTGATCGACCGCTTTTTCCCCGAGCACATCTCCGGCCAGGACATCGAGGACTGCACCACGCCCGAATGCCGCGAGCAAAAACGCGCGCACAATATGCGGCGCATCGGCTTTTTCACGGTCGTGGCGCTGACCGTCCATAATTTTCCCGAGGGGCTTTCCGTCTTCGTGGCGGGAGCGGACAGCCTGTCGCTGGGCCTTGCGATCGCCGTGGCGATCGCGCTGCACAATATCCCCGAGGGCATCGCCGTGGCGCTGCCGATTTATTCGGCCACCGGCAGCCGTTCAAAGGCGATTTTGTGGTCGTTTGTCTCCGGCATGGCCGAGCCGCTGGGCGCCGTGGTTGGCTTTTTCGCGCTCAAATACATCCTGCCGGACTACGCGCTGGGGGGATTGCTGGCGCTGACGGCGGGCATCATGGTCTTTTTATCCATCGACGAACTGCTGCCGGCCTCCAAGGAATACGAGGACGCGCACGAGTCGATCATCGGCGTTGTGTGCGGGATGCTGTTGATGGCCGTTTCGCTTTACTTTTTGAACTGACGGGAATCGGATCAGTTTGATCCGCTGCCGCCCAGATGTACAGCGAGGCCACTGAACCGTGCGGTGAGTAACGCTTGCGGTAACGCTCGAAATCTTTTTTCGTGATCTCCTTTTTTCCGTACAGGCGCATGAACCCGCGGCGGATCCCGAAGTCTCCAAAACTCACCACATCCGGATGCCCCAGCGTGAACATGAGGATCATCTCCGCCGTCCACACGCCGACGCCCTTGAGCGAGGAGAGTTGCGCGATGACCTCGGCATCCGGCAGTTCGTGCAGTTTGGAAAAGGCCACGCGCTTTTCCAGCGCCGCCTGCGCCACACCGCGCAGGTACCCGACCTTTTTGTGCGACAGCCCGCAGCGCTGGATTTCCAACGGATCGAGCGCGAGGATTTTTTTAGGGCCGGGCTTGCGGCCCCAGAATTTTTCCAGACGCTCCCAGACCGTCTGCGCGGCCTTCGAGGAAATTTGCTGCCCCACGATGCTGCGCAACAGCGCCGTGAAAGCGTCGCCGGAAACCTCGTGACCGAGCACCCCCGTTTTTTCAATAAAGGCACCCAGCCGCTTGTCGCGTCCGCTCAGATGCCTTTTGATTTGCGGCGTGCAGCAAAGGCGCCGCGCTGTGTTTTTCGGCGGCATGGCGCGACATTTTTACGACAGCGCGCCTTCGAGCTTTAAAAGCTTCTTTTTTAAATCCAGCCGCCCCGCAAAGCCGATCAGCGCGCCGTCCGCACCGATCACACGGTGGCACGGCACGATGATGGGAATCGGGTTTTTGTTGTTGGCCATGCCGACCGCGCGCGCGCCCTTCGGGTTTTTCACAGCCGCCGCCGTCTGCCCATAAGAGCGCGTCTTGCCATAGGGAATTTTTTGCAACTGCCTCCACACCCGTTTTTGAAAATCCGTGCCCTTGAGTTTTATCGGCAGGTCAAATTCCTTGATCTGCCCTTTAAAATAACGCTCCAACTGCTCAAACGCCTCGTCCAACAATGGCGAAGCACCACGGTCGTTTTTTTCGTCGCGCACACCGCGCTGAAAGCTAAGGCGCACAATATACCCGTCTTCTTCCTCGATCAGAATGGGGCACAGGGATGTCTTTCTGATTTGTTTCATAGGATACGCACACAAGTTACATCACAAACACAAAAGGCGCAAGCCTCGCTAATGAGCCATGCACCTTTCAAAAAAATGGGGTGGCTAACCGGACTTGAACCGGCGACCCCCGGAATCACAATCCGGTGCTCTAACCAACTGAGCTATAGCCACCATAAAGCGGGGCGGGTTTGTGCCCTCGCAAAGGATTTATACAACCGTTTTGCGCGCGGACTGTCAAGCGTGCTCTTGCGCTTGTGTTTGTGCTTGCTCCAGTTGTTGTCCGGTGGTTTCCCAGTCGGCGTAGGTTTGGGTTAGTTCTGTCTTTAGTGCGTCGTAGCGCTTGAGCGCGGCGGCAAATTGGGGTTGGTCTTTGTAAAAATCCTCGTCGGCCATGCGTGCTTCCAGCTCGGTTTGCTCGGTTTCGAGTTTGGAAATTTTTTCCTCCAGCGCGGCGAGGCGTTTTTTGTAGGGCTTTAAAAATTCTTGGCGTTGGGCGGAGAGGGAGCGGCGTTCTTTCGCACTCAAAACGCCCTGCTGTGATTTTGTTTTGGGCGCGGCGCGGATGCCGGCGGGGGGTTGTGATTTTTCCAGGCTCACGCTTTCGGCGTAATCGCTGACGTTGCCCAAAAATGTGCGCAGGCCGCGGGGAGAAACCTCGATCACCTTATTGACGAGCGGGTCGATGAAATCGCGGTCGTGGCTAACGATGACAAGAGTGCCCTCAAACGCCTGAATCGCCTGTTGCAAGACCGCCTTTGAGCGCATGTCCAAGTGGTTGGTCGGCTCGTCGAGAATGAGGAAGTTGAAGGGTTTTAGCAGCATCTTGGCCAGCGCCAGGCGGTTTTTTTCGCCGCCACTTAAAACGCTCACGCGCTTGAGCGCGTCGTCGCCCGAGAGTAAAAAGGTGCCCAATAAATCACGCGCGCGCTGCTGCTGACCGGGCGGGGCCGCCGCCTCGGCTTCTTGTAAGGCCGTCAGTTCGGGGTTAAGCTCCTCGGCCTGATGCTGTGCGAAATACGAGAGCGTGACGTTGTGCCCCAGGCGCAGCTGCCCCGCGTCGTACCCCAGCGCGCCGGCCATGATGCGCACGAGCGTCGACTTGCCCGCACCGTTGAAACCTGCGATGGCCACGCGTTCGCCGCGCTCGATTTTCAGCGAAATATTTTTGAGCACTGCGTGCTCGCCGTAGTTCTTTGAAATGGCTTCCAACTCCAACACCGTTTGCCCGCTGCGCGCCACGGGAGGAAAGCGAAAGGCGATGCGCGCCTCGTCCTGCTGCACTTCTATGCGTTCGATTTTTTCCAAAGCCTTGATGCGGCTTTGCACCTGGGCGGCCTTGGTGTTTTTCGCGCGGAAGCGCTCGATGAAGCGCTCGGTCTTTTCGATGCGGCGCTGCTGGTTTTTGGCGGCCTGCTCGGTCTGCACGCGGCGGGCTGCCGCTTGCTGTTCGTAATACGAATAATTGCCCGCGTAGCTTTCCAGATTCCCGCGCGAGAGCGCCAAGGTGCGCGTGCACAGGGAGTCGAGCAGGCGGCGGTCGTGGCTGACAAGGATGAGCGCGCCCTGATAATTTTTCAAATACTGCTCCAGCCAGACGACCGACTCGATGTCCAGGTGGTTCGTCGGCTCGTCGAGCATGAGCAAGCTCGGCTCGCGCAGCAATAGTTTGGCCAGCGCGATGCGCATCTGCCAGCCGCCGGAAAATTCGTCGCAACGCCGCTGCATGTCCGCCTGCGCGAAGCCCAGGCCGTGCAGCACGCGCTCGATGCGCGACTTGAGTTTGGACTGCTCGCTATCTTCAAGGGCGTGCTCCAGCTCGCCAATCAATTCCAGCGTGTCGGCGTACAGATCGCTTGTTGTGTCGAGCGTTTTGAGCGAGCGGGCGGCCTCGTCCAAGCGCTGCTGCAATTCGAGCACCTGCGAAAACGCCTCCTGCGCCTCCTCGAAAAGTGTCTTGTTACCCGCGCTTAAAATCTCCTGCGGCAGGTAGCCGATCGTCGCGGATTTCGGGCAAACGATTTCCCCGCTTTCGAGCTGCTCCTGCCCCGCCAAAATGCGCAGCAGCGTCGTCTTGCCCGCACCGTTAAGCCCCACCAGCGCGATGCGCTCGCCCTGATGCACGGCAAAGGTCACACCGCCCAAAATCGGGCGGGTTCCGTAGCGCAACACGGCGTTTTTGAAATGGATCATGCGGCAAAGATTCTAATCTTTGATGCAAATCCATGCCCGCGCGAGTGTCAACGCGATTGCGCCGCAAGCCGAAAGCGGGGACGCTTCCTTGTTATTTGGACAACCCGAATGCCCGCAGTATTTCACCTTCCATGCCGACTGACAAATAGACCTCGTACTCGATGATGAGTCCGGGTGTGATCGCAAAGGTGCGAATGGGCGCCAGGTAGGAACACGCCGGGCTATTAGGCCCTACCTTTTGCATTGAATCCTTGCGGCGATAATAAGTGATCTCGTTCGTGCCCGGAGCATAGATGCCCACGCCAATCTTTGTTTTCGCATCGATAAAAGCCGCGAAATTTTTTGAAATTTTCGCGTACTGGTTTTTTTCGCCGATATTGGTCAGCCGTCGCAGCAGTCCCTTCTCTTCGGTAAAGCACAGGGTGTTGCAATCGGCGTCCAAAAAAACGGCGGGCATTTCCTGATGGCGTGCCGTGTAGCTTTGGTTTCCCAAATACTCGAAGCGATATTTCAGCACGGCGACATTTTCCTTCAGAGTGATCCAGCACTCCATCACGCAATCTTCCAGCAACTGGCCTGTCGCCCAATGCAGGGGCACCGTTTTGACATATATCGTCCCTCCCATTTTACGGTATTTCAAAAGCTTCGCGCTTTTGTTTTGCCAATTGCCGGCTTGCACGGGGTTCCACATCCAGGGCTGCCCGTTCCAGTCCGAGCCGTCGGCATCGCCGTAATAGGATTGCTGGACGTAGCGCCCGCGGTCGTAGTTGTTGATATAATTGCGGCTCTTGTCCGCCTGCGAAAGCCAGGTGATGGCTCCTCCTGCGTCCAGATCAACGCCGATTTTGAGTTTCCCATTTCTCAGATAGTCCATTCGCTCAGCCTTAAGCGCGCCCAAGGCGCACAAAAAGACCACGGCGCAGCACAGAAATTTTTTCATATAAAACGGGGTTGATTCGAGACGCTAACACCCTAAAGAGGCCGCCGCGCGAATTCAAGCCGCCTTTTGAAAAATAATCATCCGCAATTGCTTGCGCGGGCACACGGGCGGCTCTAGAGTGATTTGATATATTGCCATGAACTGGGAACGCTTCAAAAAACACCTGCTTTGCTTCGAGGACGAGGGATTTTCCATTGACGTGAGCCGCGTCGATTTCCCCGACGATTTTTACGACACCCTGCGCACGCGCATGGACAAGGCTTTTGCGGACATGGCGCAGCTTGAGAAGGGTGCGATCGCCAACCCCGACGAGCAGCGCATGGTCGGCCACTACTGGCTGCGCGCGCCCGAATTGGCGCCGGCGCCCGCGATCTCGAAGGAAATCTCCGAGACGCTTTCCCAAATAAAAACCTTCGCCGCGCAGGTACACTCGGGGCAAATCAAGGGCGAACAGGGGGCGTTTAAAAACCTCTTGTGCATCGGTATCGGCGGGTCGGCGCTGGGGCCGCAATTTGTCTCGCAGGCGCTCGGTTCCCCGAAGACGGACAAGCTGCGTGTTTTCTTTTTCGACAACACTGATCCCGACGGCATGGACATCGTGCTCGAACAGCTCGACGGCCAGTTGGGGCAGACGCTGTGCGTGGTCATTTCCAAATCAGGCTCCACGCCCGAGCCGCATAACGGCATGACCGAGGCCAAGGCCGCCTACGCCAAGGCGGGGCTTTCTTTTGCCAAGTACGCGGTGGCCACGACGGGCGTTGGCAGCCAGTTGGACAAATCCGCGCAGGCGGAAGGATTTTTGGCGCGTTTTCCCATGTGGGACTGGGTCGGAGGGCGCACGAGCGAGCTGTGCGCGGTCGGCCTGCTGCCCGCCGCCTTGCAGGGCATTGACATCGACACGCTGCTCAAGGGCGCGGCACGCATGGACGAGCTTACGCGTGAGCCGACCATCGAGCGCAACCCGTCCGCGATTTTGGCGCTGATGTGGTATTTTTTAACGGGTGGGAAAGGGCAAAAGGACATGGTCATTTTGCCCTACAAAGACCGCCTGATGCTCTTGTCGCGCTACTTGCAGCAACTGGTCATGGAATCGCTGGGCAAGGAAAAAGACCTGGACGGCAACATCGTCAACCAGGGCATCGCCGTCTACGGCAACAAAGGTTCCACCGACCAGCACGCCTACGTGCAACAACTGCGCGACGGTGTTAATAATTTCTTCGTCACCTTCATCGAGGTGCTCAAAGACCGAAACGGCCAAAGCGTGCAGATAGAACCCGACGTGACCGCGGGCGATTACCTCGAGGGCTTTTTGCTCGGCACGCGCGAGGCGCTCAGCGAAAAAGGCCGCGCCTCGATCACGCTGACGGTCAAAGAAGTCTCCGCCTACAGCGTCGGGCTGTTGATCGCGCTGTACGAGCGCGCGGTGGGTTTTTACGCCAGTTTGATCAATATCAACGCCTATCACCAACCGGGAGTCGAGGCCGGCAAAAAAGCCGCCGCCCAGGTGCTGGAATTGCAAAAGGCTGTTCTGTCCCATCTTAGGGCGCATCCGGGCAAGCCGTTTACCGCCGAGCAAATCGCCAAAGATTTAAATCTTGAACAACAAACCGAATTTGTCTTTAAATTGTTGAATCACTTTTCGGTCAATCCCGAAAAGGGGGTGGCGTGTACCAATACGGCACACTGCCATCAAACGACCTACACCTCTCACTAACCAACCACCCCTCAGTCTTATTATATGAACGCATTATCTCTTGTTCTCCGTATCGTCGCCGTTTTGGCCGCAGCCGCCGCCGTTTACTTCTATATGGATGTGAAAGGCCAGCTCGAAACTTCGAAAGCCAAGGAAGTGGCCACCCAAAAGGCCGCCGAGGAAGCCGCCACGGCCGCCTCCGCCAAACAGGCCGACATGGAAAAACAACTGGCCACCGCCAAGCAGGAAAAG
>JAKPNF010000018.1 GCA_029548565.1 Verrucomicrobiota bacterium | reverse complement strand
CGAGCAAGCCTTCGCCGAACTCAACGGGGCGTACCCGAAATTTGTCGAGGACGCCATCCGCGAGCTGGCAGGCGAATTTTCCGGCGACACGCGCATTGCCGACTACCAGATCGCCTGCGCCCATCTGGAATCCCTGCACTCGCACGACGCCGTGGCCGTCGTCAACAAAGGCATCCAGGACGGCTTCTCGGCGGATTTTTACGATTTCAAATCGCTGCTGTGCTAAACAGGTGGCGCGCTTTCGAGATGTTCTCTCACCGTCTGCCCGCCTCGTTTGAAAAAAACCCGCTGACGCTCGCGTTGGAAAAACGCAAGGCGGCGGGGTTGCCGGTGATCGACCTAACACTCAGCAACCCGACGACGGCGAGGTTTGATTATCCGGTAGATTCGCTCAAAGAAATTTTTTCGCGTGCCGTGGACGGCGTTTACGAGCCGGACGCGCGCGGGCTTTTGAAAGCGCGGGAAGCTATCTGCGCGCATCATGCGCGGCGCGGTGTGGCGGTGAATCCGCAAAATATCCATTTAACGGCGGGCACAAGCGAAGCCTACGCGCACCTGTTTAAAATTCTCTGCGATGCAGGCGATGCCGTGCTGCTGCCGGAGCCCTCCTACCCGTTGTTTGAAAGTCTGGCCGCGCTGGAAAGCGTGCACGCCGAGCGTTTTCAGTTTGTATATACAACGGAAGGTACAACGGAAGGCTGGCGGTTGGATCGAGCGTCGTTTGAAAAGGCAGCCAAAACAAAAAACGCCCGCGCCGCCTTGTTCGTGCATCCCAATAACCCCACGGGCGCCTTGCTGCGCGCGGATGATTGGGCATTTATAAAAGCAATCTGCGCTGAGCATAAGATCGCCATCATTGTGGACGAGGTGTTTTTGGATTACGCCGAACAAAGCGCCGACACACTCGGGACAACAGCGGGCGAAAAAGGTGCAGGCACGCTTGTCTTCACGCTCAACGGCCTTTCCAAGACGGCGGCGCTGCCGCAATTAAAACTTTCGTGGATCGTCACCAGCGGCCCGGGCGAACTGGTCGCACAGGCACTCGAACGTCTCGATGTCGTCAACGACGCCTTTTTGTCCTGCGCCAGCCCCGTTCAAAACGCATTGGGCGACCTATTAAAAATCGGTGAAAACCTGCGCGCGCAAATTTCCGCACGTCTGAAAGAAAACAGCGCGCTTTTGGAAACGCTCACCCTGCCCCAGAACACGCACGTTCTCAAGCGCGACGGCGGTTGGTACGCCGTCTTGCGCCTGCCCGATCATATCCTCGAAGAACCCTTCTGCCTGAAACTGCTCAAACAGCACGGCGTGCTGGCGCACCCGGGCTTTTTCTACGATTTTCCCGCCGCGCAAGCGCATCTGGTTTTGAGTTTGTTGCCCAAGTCGGCGCAGTTTGCCACGGCTATTAGGACTATCTTGCCTCCTTAAATACCCCAACGCCCTTCTTAAAAAGGGGTTGCCTATCCGCCCGATTGCCGTTAGCATTTTTCCTTTATACTCATCCACATGGACACCGCATTCACACCCGAGGCCGAAGCCGAACTGCGCGAGGCGCTCAAACGCTGCTCTCCCGAAACAATTGAGGCGGCCATCCGCTTCCGCAAAGACGGCGACAAGGCGGCCGTGCCCACCGTCATCATGGGTATCATCGAGCGTTTCATGGATCCCGAGCTGCGCCCCAAGCTGGCCAGCGGCGGCGACGCCATGAGCCTGACCGAAGACCTCGGCATCGATTCCTTGACCATGGTCGAGATGGTCATGATGATCGAGGAGACGCTCAAAATGTCCGTGGACAACAACGAGCTGGGCGGCTTGAAAACCGTCGGCGACGTGAAGAAATTTTTGGAAACGAAAATCGCCTGAGCGAATTCAAACTTTCAGTATTTCCCCACGGCGGCGAGGATTCTTGAACCTGCCGCCGTTTTTATTATAAAATACAGCCGTTGATATGACGCCCAGTGAAGTAAAACTCGACGCCGCGCAAATCGCCAGGATCATGCCGATGCAGGATCCCTTTTTGTTCGTGCAGTCTGCGGTGGTGAGTGCGCAGGAGGCCACGGGCACCTACCATATCTCGGGCAAGGAGGACTTTTTGCGCGGGCATTTCAAGGACAACCCCATCATGCCGGGCACCCTCATGCTCGAGGCGATCGGGCAATTGTGCGTGCTGCATCTGCTGTTGGGCATGGGCGAAGGCATGGCGCGCCCGGCCGACCCCAAGCGCACGGGCCTGCTTTCGAGCGAGAGCATGCGCTGCATTAATTTTTGCAAACCCGGCGACACGCTGAGCATGCGCATAAAACCGCTGCGCATCCGCCACCCGCTGGGCAGCTACATGGGGCACATGACGCGCGGCCAAGACAAGGTCGCCTACGTCGAGGAGCTGACGCTCATGTTCGACTACCTGCCCGAATAAATTTTTATGAACAAACTCTTTCCCAAGCGCGTGGCGGTGACGGCCGTCGGCTTTGTGTGCAGCATCGGCAACGACGCGGCCGAGGTGGACGCCTCGTTACGCGAGCTCAAAAACGGCATCGAGGTGTTCCCGCCCTTTGACAAGCCGGAGTGCCCCATCAAGCTGGCGGGCACCATCAAGGGCTTTGACACCGGCTCGATGGACCCCGAGGACTGGACCTACCCCGAGCGCTACAAAATCAAGCGCGAGGTGTTGCGCGGTTTTTCCCCCAACGTCATGTACGCCTATTGCGCGATGCAGCAGGCGCTGGAGGCGTCCAAACTTTCCCCCGAGGAAATTTCAAACCCCGACACCGGCATGTACACGGCCAGCTCCGGCTCCGTGCACTTCACTTACAAGCTGCTGGAGCGCATGCACAAAGTCGGCGTGATGCGCGGCTCGCCGATGGGGGTTGTCTCCAGCGTGGTGGGCACGCTCTCTTACAACCTGGTGGCCGCTTACAAAATTCAGGGGGCATCCTGCGGGTTTGCCTCCGCCTGCGCCTCCAGCGCGCACGCCCTCGGCATGGCGTGGGACGCGATCGCCTCCGGACGGCAGAAGCGCATGTTTGTAGTGGGCGCCGAAGACGGCAACGCCGACGCGATTTTGCCCTTCGCCAGCATGCGCGCGCTGACGACCAACCCCGACCCGAACACGGCCTCGCGCCCCTTTGACAAAAACCGCAACGGCTTTGTCGGCACGGGCGGCGGGGCGGTGCTTTTATTGGAAGAATACGAAAGCGCGAAAGCGCGCGGTGCGGACATCCTGTGCGAATTTCTGGGCTGGGGCCAAAGCTCCGACGGCTACAACGTCGCGATCTCGCACCCCGAAGGCGCGGGGTTGCACCGCGCGATGCAAGTCGCCCTCGGCGAGGCGAATCTCAAGCCCGAGCAGGTCGACTACATCAACGCCCACGGCACCTCCACC
>JAKPNF010000007.1 GCA_029548565.1 Verrucomicrobiota bacterium | reverse complement strand
GCAAACCCTTCCTCCTGCGCGTACTCGACCAAAAAAGCCTTTAGGAGAAGGGGGGCAGGAGGAAGAATTTGATGGATGCGGGGGAAACCCTTTTTTGAAAAAAAGGGTTTTCCCCCGCGCCCCCTTTCCTAAAAAACTTCTATGACGGATGCTGGCGCATCCTGTTTTTTTGCGTCGCGCTTTCGGACGGAGCAACCGGGTTGCCAGAGTTTAGTTTCCAACGAGAGTTTTGAGGGGAATAAAAAAAGCGTCCTGTTTTTTCTTTTTTTAGGGAACCTTTATCGGATTGCGTTTTCAAATAAAAAGGCTACGATTTATTTATAGTATCCACCTTTTTATTGGCCAATATGGCAAGAATCTCTCTCTTTATAAGGCTCCGGGCTTGGCGCAGCTTGCTGCTGCTGATTCAGACGAGCTTGGTGTTTTGCACCTTGCAAGCTTCCTCGTGGAAAAATTCCGGCGAGGGCGACTGGCTTGACCCGGACAACTGGGATGGCGGCCTGCCGTGGGGTGGCCAATGGGGCGGACAAAGCGCGGTCATCCAAAATGGCGGGACTGTGATTTTCGACAATGCCGACACAACGGTGAACCCGCAAACGGTGGATGTGGATATCGGCAGGCTTGTCATCAGCAGCGGTACTGTCAGCCCGATTTGGTACGTCACCGTTGGCGGGCGCAGCGGGGACGTCGGGTACTTGGAAGTCAACGGCGGCAGGATTGTCGGCGGCTGGGACAATAATTTCACGATCGGCTCCGCGGGCGAGGGTACGCTGACGGTCAGAAACGACGGGGTTGTCGAAAGCGATTGGCTTTTTCTGGGCGGGCAGGTTCACCGCGGCATCACCACCGACGGCGGTACCGGCCATCTTTTCCTAAGCGACAACGCCCAGATAATCGACACCAACGGCATTGTCATCGCGGCGGGGGCCAACACCACCGGCAGCGCCGTCATCGCGGGCAATTCCCTGATGAAAACAGGCGGGCATTTTTATGTGGGCTATTGCGGCAAGGCCGATGTGACAATCAGCGGCGGTCTGGTGCAGATCACGGGGGCGACGTCTCTGGGCTATTATTCTACTGCCAACGCCACGCTGACACTGAGCGGCGGTGTTTTGGAAACGACATCCGTCGTCAAGGGGGCGGGGCAGGCGGCCCTTGTTTTTGACGGGGGCACCTTGCGCGCGCGTGGCAACCACAGTTCGTTCATCAGCGGACTGTCCAGCGTTTCCTTGCTGGCCAACGGCGGCGTGATTGATTCCAATGGCTTCAACATCACGGTGCGCAGTGGTTTTGTGGGCGAGGGCACTTTGGGCAAGGCCGGCACCGGCACTCTCACGTTGGTGGCCGACAGCACAGTGGGCGGTATTGATTTGCGGCAGGGGGCGTTTAGCCTTGGCGCTGGCAATTCGATCACAGTCATCGGCGGCACCGGGCTGTTGGCCATTCGGTCGGGCACCGTGTTTGAGATGTCGGGCACCGATGCGGCACAATCATGGCTGACGGCGCTGGATGCCAACGGCCGGCTTTTGCTCGAGGGAGGCGCGCTTCTTAAACTCAATCCCGAGTATTCACATATTCAGGTTTCGTTTTTGGAACTGCAGGCAGGCTCGACAAACAAAGTCGCTATCGAGCTGAAAGATTTCCAAGGTCTGCCGGAAGGCCAGCGTCTGAAAATCCTGGAGTACGAAACCCTTCTGGACGACTACGGCGTAGGCTCCGATGCCGACGCGTATTTCACCCTCACCAATCCCGCCGACGGTGAAGCGTACTATTTTGAATGGGATGAAAACGCACTTTACCTCGTGCGCGGAATCATCCCTGAGCCAGCTGTGACCGCCCTGGTTTTCGCGCTCATATCGCTGGCGGCGGCTCGGCGCTGCCGCAGCCAACATAGGCGTTCGCTTTTGTAGTAGAAAACCCTTATTCGGAGTCTTCGGCCAGCGGGTAATTAATAACTTTGTCTTTCTGGAATTTTGGGACTGATGTAAAATCTTTCGGGTCGGCGACAAAGCAAATGGTGGCCAGCGCGTCATAAGAGTCGCCTTCCTTACCGTACATGTGCAGCGCATATTCCTCGTTTAGTTTTGGATGTAGCGCGATTTGGGGTCGCCCGTCAAATACCAGCCCGCCGCGGTATTTGTTTTCCGCAAATTTATCCACGTAATGAACGATGCGGGTGTTTTTAGTGGCCTCGCAATTCGATAGTTTGATCTTCATTTTAACCAACTGTCCCGAGATATCCCCGCGAGGATAATCGCCGACAAAGAGAGGGGATTTCGTAAAAAACAAATTGATGATGTTGCTGGGCGTGTCCGAGATAAATATCTCCCGCGTTTTTTCCCCGTCGGGGTACTGCGTGGTCGTGGTCGTGATGCGGGCGTAGACTGGCTGGTCGAAGCTGAAGGTGAAATTGCCGCCGTCAATGCGCAACTCCCGCATGAGCTGGCGCATGGTGATGGGGTTTTGCCGCGTGAGGTTTTCCGCGTGCGCGCAGCTCACGAGCAGCGCGGCAATCAGGTATTTTTTTAGAAATTTCATAGGACGACAAAAGGCCGGTGGGCGTTTTAAATTTTTAAAGGTGATAAACTGGTGAATACAGATAGCAGTGTTCGGATTAATTTACAATGTATAATCACTGTATGATAATCATCTGTTCAGCGGACGACTAAAAAGCTGTGTGAGCGGGGATCCTTTTTGCACCTCATTTGAATGGAGAGTAAAAAAAGGACAGAGCGGCAGAGGAGCCCTTGACTTGACATTTGGATAGTTATAAAAATGAAATAACATAATGATGAAATCGTTTCCCCATTTTAATTTTTCAAATAGTCTTCGGCGGCCGAGGTCGATCTTGTCTTGCGCACTCATGGCGTTACTGTTGAGCGTGACAGCCGCTTTTGGCGCCAGCTCGCCTGAAGCGCAGCCGCTTAAGCCGCTGGCGCCCGCGGTTGCGTTGTGGGAAGACGCGGCGCCGTTGGCCATGGGGCAAGCGGATGTGGACATTCCGGCCATCACTCCCTATTTGTTGCCCGCGCGCACGGACGGCCAGCCGCGCCCCTGTGTGATTGTGTGCCCGGGTGGGAGTTATTCCCGCCATGCCACGCACGAGGGGGATTTTTACGCGCATTGGCTCAACGAACTTGGAATAAACGCCGTGGTGCTGCGCTACCGACTGGGCTCGTCCGGCTATCGGCACCCGGTCATGCTCATGGATGTCGCGCGCGCAGTGCGTTTCATGCGCTTTCACGTGGCGGATTACGGGATTGACCCGCAGAAAATCGGCGTGATCGGCTCGTCGGCGGGCGGGCACCTGGTCTCGACGATTCTCACGCATTTTGACGCGGGCGACTCCGCGGCCGCCGATCCTGTCGACCGCCTGTCGAGCCGTCCGGATTTTGGTATCATACTGTATCCTGTGATCAGCATAGAAGACGACGCGATCACCCACAAGGGCACGCGCGAAAACCTGCTGGGGAAAACGCCCGACCCCGCGCTCATGAGGCTTTTGTCAAACCATCTTCAAGTGAAAGACGACACCCCGCCAAGCTTCCTCGTGCACTCCATGCGCGACAAGGGTGTGCCCGCCAAGCACTCGCTATTGTTCGCGCTGGCACTCGAGGAACACGGCGTTCCGTACGAACTGCACGTGTATGATTTTTCCTACGAGTTCGGCGGCCACGGTTTTGGTTTGGGGCACCGCCATATTTGGAAGCCCGAGCAGCGCCACCCTTGGGTCAAGCAATGCGAGCGCTGGCTCAGGCAGAGCGGGTTCGCGCCGGAAAATTAATAGTATCTGCTCTGAAGCGTGCGGTGCTTTTTATTGCTCTTTCGGGATGCGGAAGG
>JAKPNF010000003.1 GCA_029548565.1 Verrucomicrobiota bacterium | reverse complement strand
GCTTGAGGCGGTCTCGGTGCGCCGCCATTTGCCGCATGTGCCACTGCTGTGGGTGTGCGTGCCGCTGATGGCGGGTTTGGCAGTGGCGTGCGCCACGGGAAAAGGGGATGCGCTTGTGTGGGCGATGGGCGGTGCGAGTTTTACCGCGTTGGCGTTCATTATTTCTTTTTTCATAAAAGCATCCGCACAGACAAAGACTGTGCTTTTCTGGAAGCTGCTGTTTTTCGCGGGAATCTTTTGTCTGGGCGGTGGATATTATCTGTGGCGCGTGCCGCCCACGCCCGCGCAGTGGCGCGCTTACCCGCCGCGCGAATTGACGGTGACTGTCGAGGTCGACCGCGTGTTCGGGCCGACGGGCAGAAAATACCCGAGCGTGAGCGGTCTGGGATATTTGCGGCAGGTGCCGGAATTTGCCAAAGAACTGACAGGGCGGCGCATTTCGTTCCAAATGTTTGGCGACGGGCAGGGCGTGCTGCCCGGGGCGCTCATCGAGATGACGGGCGTGGCAGAGGCGGTCGACCCCGCGCGTGACGGGTTCTCGCGCTATCTCGACAAAAACGGCATCGGCCTCGCGCTGCGCCGCGCGGTGTTGGTCAAAATGCAAAAACCCGCCGGCGCCTTTCGCCAAAAATGCGCCGAGCTCAACACGCGCTTTGAGGAAATTTTGTCGGCGGGATTTTCCCGGGAGAACGCGGGTGTCTTTGCCGCGATGATGCTGGGCAAAACGCGCGCGTTGTCGGCCGGGCAAAAGCAGAGTTTCACGCTCACGGGTACTATGCACCTCTTTGCGATCAGCGGGCTGCATGTGGCGCTGGTGGGCGGGATTTTGTTTTTGCTTTTGAGAACCTGCCGCGTGAGCGCGCGGTTGCTGCCGTGGGCGGTGCTGGCGCTACTGTTCATGTATGTGGCGGTGACGGGGTTCGCGCCCTCGGCGCTGCGCGCGTTTTTGATGATAGCCTTTATCTGGGGCGCGTACTGGGCGGGGCGGCCCAACGATGGGCTGGTGGGGCTGGTGATGAGCGCCGTTTGTATTTTGATTTGGGATCCCTCTTTCATCGGTAACACGGGCTTTCAGCTTTCCTACGCGGTGGTGGCCTCCATCTTTTTGTACGGGCTGCCGTTGGCGAAATTTTTTGACAGGCGCTTTCAACCGTACAGGGACATTCCCGCCTCCTCGCTGTCGTGGGCGCGGCGGCTGTGGGCGCGCGTGCAGCGCGGGCTGTGGGGGACATTGGCGATCTCGCTGTCGGCCTTTTTGCTCAGCACGCCCCTATGCGCGGAGGCGTTCGGCACCTTTGCGCTGGGTTCGGTCGCGCTTAATTTGTTGCTGGTGCCCGCCGCGGGCGTTGTGTTGGGCGCGGGTGTTTTGAGTTTGCTTTTGGGGCTGTTGCACGCGCCCGTTTGGTTGATTGTGCCGTTTAACGCCGTGGGCATCGCGCTCACGCAGGCGATGGCGTGGCTGACGCAAAAAGCGCAGCAGTGGCTGGCGTTTTTATTTCATGAGACGCAGGTGTCGTGGAATTATTTCGGGGCGATATGCACGCTTATCCTCTTGGGCGCATTGGTGTTGTGGCGGGAACGCCTCGACGGGCAAAAGCCGTCGTATTACCTGCTGCCCTTCGGTCTGTGGGGCTTTCTCATAAGTATGGGATACTTGTAAATTTGCGATTAGGCAGTGTTTGAGAAATAGCACCTGAGAGGGCTGGCGGTGGCGAGGCGAGCTGACGGATATTCGCATTGTTATTCAGCCATGAATCCGGGAACGATCAGCACCTGCAGGGGGCTAGCCCCCTGCACCCCTTTACGGAGCTGGCGCATACCGAAATCTT
>JAKPNF010000139.1 GCA_029548565.1 Verrucomicrobiota bacterium | reverse complement strand
GGCGCTTGGCGATCTGCTCGTCCTGCGGCACAAGGCCCGTCTGCGCGTCGACGACCAAAATAATCAGCACCGCGCTGGCGATGGCGAAGTCCACCTGCTCGTGCGTGGCCTTTGTGAGCATCGCGGGCGTGCCTGCGATCTCCATGCCCAGGCCTCCCGTGTCCATCAGCAAATAATCGTCGTCCACCACCGCCGACACCACGTCGCGCGTGACGCCCGGCTCGTCGTGCACGATGGAGATGCGCCGGCGCGCCAGCCGGTTGAACAGGCGGCTCTTGCCGACATTGGGGCGCCCCACTAGCGCGACTGAGCGGTTGATTTGCATTTTTTAAACAGGCGCCGAAGCGCGAAAACTATTTGCGATTTTTGTCCAGCCAGCGGCCGAGGCGCTCGGTGGCCTCGATCAGGTTTTCGTAGCTGGTGGAAAACGCCGCGCGCACAAAACCCGCGCCGCTGGGGCCGAAGGCGGTGCCCGGCACCATGGCGACCTTGGCCTCGTGGATCACCCGCGTGGCGAATTCCATCGAGGAAAGTCCCGCCGAGGAAATGTCCGGAAAGGCGTAGAACGACCCGCGTGGCAGGTGGCAGGGCAGGCCAAGCTCATTGAAGCGCGCCACCACGTAATCGCGGCGGCGGTGGTACTGTTCGCGCATTTCAAGCATGGCGCTTTCGCCGTTGCGCAGCGCCTCGATGGCGGCCTCCTGGCTGAGGATGGGCGCGCACATCATGCAGTACTGGTGGATTTTCATCATCGCCTCGATGATCGCGGCCGGAGCGCAGGCGTAGCCGATGCGAAAGCCCGTCATCGCGAACGCCTTTGAAAAACCGTGCAAAAGAATCGTGCGCTCGCGCATGCCGGGCATGCTGGCGATGCTCGTGTGCTCGCCCTCGAAGGTCAGCTCCGAATAGATCTCGTCGCTGATGACAACCATGTCCTTCTCGACGACGAAGGCGGCGATTTTTTCGAGCGCCTTTTTGTCGACCGTGCCGCCCGTGGGGTTGGTCGGGAAATTCAGCATTAGGATTTTGCAGCCGGGCTGCCAGGCGTTGATGAGCGCCTCGGGCGTGATGGCGAAGTTGTCCTTCGCAAACGTCGGCACCGCGATCGCCTCGCCGAAAGCCAGCGCCACGGAGGGGCTGTACGAGACGTAGCACGGCTCGTGATAGAGCACCTTGTCGCCCGGGTTGAGCAGCGCGCGCAGGGCAAGGTCGATATTTTCCGACACGCCCACGCCCACGAGAATTTCCGTCTCGGGGCTGTAGGAAACCTCAAAGCGCTTCTCGACGTATTTGGAAATCTCACGGCGCAGCGCGAGCAGGCCGCGGTTGTCGGTGTAAGAGGTTTTTCCCTTCTCCAGCGCGTAGATGGCCGCCTCGCGGATATGCCAGGGCGTCACAAAGTCAGGCTCGCCGATTCCCAGGGAAATAGCGTCCTTCATCTCTGCCGCGATGGAGAAAAAATCGCGAATGCCGCTGCGGGGAATCCCGGCGACGTGTTGAGCCACGAAACGCTGTGAGTTGTCTTTCATAGGAAAAATACGCGCGAAACCGCCGATGGGGTTAGGCGCTGATCATGGGCTTGTCGGGGTTGCCCTGCTGCCCCGAAAGCAAAAAGCCCTGTTCCTTGTAAGGGCGCAAAATAAAATGCGTGGAGGTGGATACCACCCCGCCGATCGTCGCTAGGCGCTCGTACACAAAGGCCGCTACCTTGCGCAGATTCTGCGCGCGCACGAACAATAGCAGATCATACCCCCCGCTCATCAGGTAGCAATTTTCCACCTGCTCAAACTGGCTGATGCGCTGCGCCAGGCGGTCGAAGCCGCCCTCGCGCTCGGGGCTGATCTTCACCTCGATGACCGCGCGCACGCTGTTTTCATCCATGTCGGGGTTCAAAATCGGGCGCCAGCCGAGCACCTTGCCCTGTTCCTTGAGCTGGGCAAGCTGCTTTTCGACTTCTTCGTGGGAAATTTTCAAAACTTCCGCCATCTGCGCGGTCGTCAGCGATTCCCCTTCCATGATGAGCTGTAAAACGGAGTTCATGATAAGGTGAAATTTAATCACAAGCCTTGCCGTTACGCAACGCGGAAGATGAAAGTGTCAATCCGCCTGCCGTGTTGATTTAAATGGGGAAATGATGTACTTTTTTATTCATGCCGCAGCCGTTGCGCAATTTGGCGCTTGTCGTCAATCCCACCAAGACCCGTGCCCCGCAAGTCGCCGAGGCGCTTCAGCGTCGGGCGGGCGAGTTGGGGGCGCAGGCGCATCTGATAGCAGACTACCCGTTAAACGCCGAGGCGCTCAAGGGGATGGATGGGTGTTGCGTCATCGGCGGGGACGGCACGCTCATGGGAGCGGTGGAGGCTGCCGTGGCCAACGATGTGCCGGTCTTTGGGGTCAACCGCGGCAAGCTCGGGTTTTTGGTGACGCTCTCGGAAGCGCAGGCGTTGCAGCAGTTGCCAAAAATCATCAAAGGGGATTATCAGATTGCATTGCGCCATGTGCTGCAGGCCACGGCGGCCGACGGCAAGCAGGCCCTCGCGCTCAACGACGTGGTTTTAAAAAACACCGACACCTTTCGCATCATCTCTTTAAAGGTAAAGGCCAACGGCGAGCTTGTCTCCGTCTACGCGGGCGACGGGCTGATTTTTTCCAGCGCCACGGGTTCGACCGCCTACAACCTTTCGGCCGGCGGGCCCATCATGCACCCGGACATGCGCGCCATCGCCATGACGCCGATCTGCCCGCACACCTTGTCCAACCGTTCGGTTATTTTTCCCAAGGACAGCGTTTTTGAGGTGCTGGCCGAGGACACGCAACCGCAGGTCGCCCTCGACGGTTATTTGAAATTCGGCGGCAAGGAACCTTGCCCTTTGACTATCCGCCATCACGAGCGCCCGCTCAAGCTCATCCAGCCGGACGGCTATTCCTATTTCGACATCCTGCGTAAAAAACTGCGCTGGAACACCGAGCCGGACTACAACCCCTCCTGATTTTTTCCCATGGCCGACGACACCGCAAAAAATTCCACCGCCCCAAAACCCCGACTGAACCTGCGCGAGCAGCTCAAAAAGTGGGACGAAAAAATCTGGCAGGTGCAACCGCAGGCAAGCCGCCAAAAACCGCTGCGCCGCCTTTACGGGCTGCTGCGCATGATCGTGCTGACGATTCAGGGTGTCGGCCAAAATAAAATTCCCTCGCAGGCGGCCTCGCTGTCTTACGCGTCCATCATCGCGCTGGCGCCCATGGTGATGATGGCGATCATGATCTCCGGCTTCATCTTCAAGGACAAGGCGGAGGATTTCGCGGTGGAAAAGCTCCATCAGGCCATCGAGTTCATCGCCCCGCAAATGACGCTGATCGACAGCGACCCGCTCGACCAACAGGTCGCGCAAACCCAGATGGCCGACGAGCAAAGCACGGACGCGAAAAAAGAAAACATCAACCCGCAGATCGTTCAGATCATCGAGAACCTTGTCAAAAAGGCAAGCTCTGGCGCGATGGGGGTAGTGGGCTCACTCATGCTGGTTGTCATCTGCATTCGGCTGCTTATTTCCATTGAAAATATGTTCAACCAGATCTGGGGCGTGCGCCGCGGGCGCTCGCTGGCGCAGCGCGTGTTTGGCTATTGGACGGTGTTGACACTCGGTTCCATTTTGGCCTTCGCCGTGGCGGGCTTGGCCACCGGCTCGGCCATTGTGCGCAACGTGGAGAGCGTCGCCACAAAATTGCCGCTGGGGCTTGACCGCCTGGCGAGTTTCGGCGCGCCGGTGTTGGCGTTGTGCTTGTTGTTGCTGTTGCTGACTTGTTTTTACCGCTTCATCCCCAACACGCGCGTCAACTGGGCGCCTGCCTTTGTGGGCGGGGCGGTCGTCACGATTCTCATCGTGTTGAATTACTACCTGTCCTTTTTCTACGTCAACTGGGTGGTCAAACAGCAGAGCTTTTACGGTTCGCTGGGTATCGCCATTGTCCTGATGTTCGGGCTGTATATTTTCTGGCTGTTCATGCTGATCGGGGGGCAGATCACCTACGCGGTGCAAAACATGGAGCTGGTCGCCCACGAGCGCGCCTGGAAAAACGCCAGCCCCTTTGTGCGGCAACTGCTGGCGCTGTCGATTTTTTTGCAGGCCGCCCGCCGTTTTGAAAACGCGCAAAAGCCCTACGATGCCCAGGAGCTGAGCGAGCGCTTGGGCGCGCCGCTGTACATGGTCAATGAGGCGCTCACACAAATGTGCGAGCGCCAGGTCATGGCGGCCGTGGAATTTGAGAGTGAAAACGGTGGCATCGAGCTGCGCTACCAGCCCGCCCGCCCGCTGGACAAATTCCGCGTGATAGACCTGCGCGCCGCGCTGGACAGCGAGGGCAATTCCGAGGGCCTCGAAATCCTCGCCGAGCGCGACGAGGCATTGCGCCGCTATTTGAAAGCCCTTGAGGATTTGCGCCAATCCCCCGAGTTGGGCGCCACCATGCTCGACCTGATTAACTCGACCAAGGCCACTTGATCGCCATGCAGGCAGCGCTGGAAATTTTGCCCTGGGTTTTAGTCGGGGCGCTTGTTGTATATATTATACTGGTGCTGCTTGTGTACCGGCTGGGAGAGCGGATCGCTTTTCCCGCGCCCAAGGCCTCTTATGTGTTGGATGAGCGGGCGGGCTTTGTGCGGCTTGAGACACGAGAAGGCGTGCCGATCGCGGGGTTGTGGCTGGAAAACCCGCAGGCGCAGCACACGCTTTTGTATTCGCACGGCAACGGTGAGGACATCGGGGAAATTCTTCCACTGCTCAAGGATTTTCATGCGCGCGGGTTTTCGGTGATGGCCTACGACTACACCGGTTACGGGCGCAGCGGCGGCAAGCCCGGCGAGCAGGGGCTGTACGCGGCGGCGGACGCGGCGTGGGATTTTTTGACGGCCGACAAAAAAATCCCCGAAATGGACATCGCGCTGATCGGCTGCTCGATGGGCGGGTCGGCCGCGTGTTACCTGGCGCAAAAATACACCGCGCGCGCGATGGTGCTTGTCGGGGCGTTTGCCAGCCCGCTGGAAGCCGTCTTCGCCTTCAATTTTGTGCCGTGGCACAAGTGGCTCAACAACCGCGCGCGCATCGCGCGGGCGCGCTGTCCGGTTTATTTGCTGCACGGCACGCGCGACGGCGTCACGCGCTTTTCCAATTCCGTAAAACTCCACGCCGCCGCCAGGGAGCCAAAATATTTCGCGCGGGTGCGCGGGGCAGGGCATTACGACATCGCGGAAAAATCTCCCGAGCGTTACTGGGACGGCATCAGGCGTTTTATCGGGACATTGGAAGCGGAGAATTCGGATTACTGAAACCGCCTTGCGGGCATTAAAAAACCGCCTCACGAGCGGAGGCGGTTTTAAAAGGAGAGATAGTTTTAATCAGGTCAACTGCTTCGCCCATTTGTAGAAAATCGGCATGATCGTCTTTTGCTGGACGGAGGTGATCTTGCCCACGTCGGTCTCGAGGATTTTTTCATACTTGGGCATGACTTCGACAAGCAGCTGGCTGCCCTTGGGCGTGATGCGCACGAGGTTGACGCGGCGGTCCTTGGGATGCTGCACGCGCATGAGGAGGTTTTCCTTTTCCATGCGGTCGAGGATGCCGGTGATGTTGCCGTCGGAAATGATGAGCCCGTCGCTGATGGCCTTTTGGCTCATGCCCTGTTCGCCGCCGTGGCGCTTCAATATCATGAGAATATTGAACTTGGGCAACGAAATGCCGTGTTTGCGCAGCAGCACCTCCAGCTTGTGGTTGACGATGTTGTAAACCATCGCGATGAGGTACGCCAATTCCTTGTACGGTTGCCCATTGCGTCCATGAAAGCTGATGTCGTCCAGATTCGTCATATCCTTTTTATTTTTTCAAATTACAATTATTTTTGCAACAGGTAAAGGGAAATAAAACCCGTCAAAATAAGTTGATTTGTAAATGAAAAAATTTGAAGCTACCTTCATGGGAAAAAAATTTGTGCCGCGCCTGCTGGTTTGTTTGCCACTGCTTTATCTCGGCGTTTTTGCAGCGGGATTTTTCGTGGCGGAAAAAATCGCGTTTCCCGTGCCCAAAGTTTTTTACGAATTGGAAACGCAGAAGAGCTACATTCAATTGCACACGCGCGAGAATACGCCGATCGCCGCGCGTTATTTGAAAAACGAAAGTGCCCGTTACACGGTTTTGTACTCGCACGGCAACGGCGAGGACTTGGGACAGCTCACGACCTTGATGGCGGATATTTTCAGCAAAGGTTATAGCGTGCTGGCCTACGATTATGAAGGCTACGGGCGCAGCGGCGGCAAACCAACGGCGGCGGGCCTGCGCCGCGCCGCGCAGGCGGCCTGGGATTTTTTGACAGAGAAACAAAACGTGCCGCCGCAAACGATCGTGGTGATGGGCTATTCGCTGGGCAGTCACCCCTCGTGTTATCTGGCGGCCAACGGGGAGCCGCGCGCGCTTGTGCTGCTCGGCGCCTTTTACAGCGGCTTTGACGCGGTGATGCCGCTGACCTTGTATCCGGTCAGCCCCTTGGACAACCGCTTTTTCATCCGCAAGGCGCGCTGCCCCGTGCTCATCATGCACGGCACGGCGGACAACGTCGTGCCTTTTCGCAACGGAAAACGTTTGCACGCCGCCGCGCCCGCGCCCAACTATTTTGTGTCGCTTAAAGGCGCGAATCATTTTGAATACCTGCCCAGCGCCACTTCGCCGAACTGGCCGCTTGTCCAGGCGTTTATCGAAGACCCGAAAAATTTCTCACTGAAAACGCAGCCATAAAAAAAGCCCGGGTTATCCCGGGCTTTTTTGAAAGACAATAAAAGTCTTTTTCGTTTTAAACTCAGTCGGAAGACTCGCCCTTGGCGGCTTCCTTGCTGTGGGTGATGGCCTGCAGCGCCATGTAGTGGTCGCCGAGTTTTTCCAGGTTGTCGAACTCCACATCGAAGATGTCCTCGTGGTCTTCTTCCACCGCCAGCAGCGAGTCGAACAGTTTTTTCGTTACGCGGTCGCTGTTCTCGGAGGCGATCTTGGCCCACTGGTTGTAGTTGTCGGATGCTGTTTGCTCCAGCTCGCGCGAGTGCTTGAGCATTTCGGGCACTTCGTGGATGTACTGCACGGGGCCGGAGAGCTTCATGATCACCTCGCCTTTGAGGAATAAAATGCGCTCGGCCAGTTTCTCGACGTGGATCATTTCCGTGATGGAAATGCGCTTGAAAATTCCGGCGAGCGGGCCGTAGCCGCGATCCTCGCACAGAAAGTGAAAGTACATGTACTGGTGGACGGACAACAGTTCGTCCGCCACCGCCTTGTTGAGGAGGTCTATGCTTATTTTATGGTCCATAAGAGTTGAGAGAGTTTTTGTTTTGAGGGAGTAAAGAAAAACCTACACCCTTGCCGGCATTTTGCAAGTCCGAGAGCAAGAAAAAGGCTTTTGAGAGGAAGTTTTGGGTTTAGGGCCATTCGAAAACGCCGTCCTCGGCCTTGAATTTGGCGGGGTCTACCTCGCGCAGGACAAAGTCGTCAAAGTCGATGATGCCCTTGAAGGGCGCGGCCGTGACCTCCAGATAAAAATCCAGCAGTTGTGAAGTGTTGATCCGGTAGCGCACGCCCACCCATTTGTCCAGTTCGGTGATTTTTGGGCTTAGCGTGTTTGTCTTTCGGTAAGAACCTCTTTTGGGGGTGTATTGCTCCTGCGAAATTTGGAAATATTTTCCTTCTTTGACGGCGGCCGCATCGTCGGCTATCACGCGGGTGCGGAAGGTCAGCTCATAGAGTTTTTTGCTGTCCTTGAGCGTGAAGGTCTGCCGCCGGAAAAGCGACTGCTCGCTGCCGCGCATGGACAGAGTGTAAATGCGGTTTTGGTCTTTGGGATCGGTGATGATCTTTCCGTCCCCACGCCAGTGGTGCACGGATGCGAAGTTGCCATTGGGCAAAATATTTTCCGAGCGATAAACATCGGCGGAAGGCGGGCGGGTGTTGTCTTCTTTTTTGGAGGAGGATTTTTCCTCGTCTTCGTCCTCGTCTTCCTCGCCCTTGACGTCGTATACGAGCGAAAAGTCGTCAAAGGCGATCTCGCCTTTGCCCGCAGGAACGGTCACGATCAGCTCGCATTCGGTCTCCCTTCTTGTTTCCACAGGCACTGTGATTTCTTTCCATTGTCCGCGTTCGTCTATCACCTCCGCAGATTTTCCCAGTGGTCCGTTGCCGGATTCGCGCTGGATCCTGGGCTTGAGCACGAGCGAGAACGCATCGGGATAAGATGGGTTGGCCAGTTCAAACTGCGCGCTGGGGCGCACGCGAAAGGTCAACTGCATGGGCTTTTTTGTTTTCGGCAGCTTTATCTTTGTGGAAAAGGATTTCTCCTTCAGCCCGAGCCTCACCACATAAAAACCGTTTTGTTTGTCGTCCGAGTCCGAGGAGACGGTGCCATCATCCGACCAGCCGCTGCGCGAGTCAAAGCTTCCGTTGGAGATAAAATTTTCCTGCGCGTCGGCGGGTTTGGCGGCGCCAAAGGCGCACAGGGGCAGGGCGAGTAAAAGCAGGAGAGGGCGTTTCATGGGAAAGAAAAATTAAGGGTTGGACAGCTCAAAAACTCCCGGTTTTTTCGTATACTTGGCCGGGTCGACTTCGCGCAGGACAAAGTCGTCGAAATCAATGTAGCCCTCGCCAATTGCGACCTGCAGTTTCAGATAGAAATCCAGGTATTTTTTTAAGTTTTTTTCCTCATAGAAACCCTGTTCGGGAGCGGTGGCTATCAAGTGGCGAACGCCGATCCACTTGTCGTTTTCCGTAAACCTGATCTGGGTGGTGGTTCCCAAACCGGACACTCTGGTTTTCGGGTCGGCCACGCGGCCAACAAGCAAGTGACCGGAAATGAATTGAGGAATTTCCGAGCTCGCGAAGTGCGGGCGGGCACGAAAGGTAAGTTCGAAGAGCTTCTTTTCGTCTTTTTGAGAAAATGTGTGGCGGCGATAAAGCGCCTGCGAGTTTTCTGCGCCACGGGAATCGTGCCGCAAAGGGAGTCTGTATATTTTTTGTCCTTTTTCACGGGGATCCTCGATTATCTTGCCATCTCCGCCCCATGGGCGCGTCGAGGATTCGAAGTTGCCGTTGGTGAGCAAATTTTCGGATTTGTACACATCGCGGGGCGCAGGAGTTTCCTTTTTGTTTTTCGATTGTGCGCAGGAATCCTGTTCGTCTGCGTAGCAGAGCACAAAGTCATCAAAGAGCAGCTCGCCTTTGCTCAAGGGGATGGCAAAGCGCAGCTCGCAAGATTCCTTGCCTATGGACTTTACCGGGAAACTGAATTCCTGCCATGCCGCGCGCTCGGTCAAAATACAGGGCAAAGGCTCATTGTATCTGTAAAACCCAAAATCCTTGATGCGAACCTCCAGCGTGAACGCGGCCGGTTTGGTGGGGTTGACAAGTTCAAATGTTTTGCTGGCGTAGGCACGAAAACGCAGTACCAGGGGCTTGTTTTCCTTCGGCATGGTGACTGAGGTGGAAAAATTTTTCAGCTTTCCATCCAGTTTGACCGAATATACTTTGTTGTTTTTGTCGGTGGGATCCTGGGCGATGGAACCATCGCCCGACCAACCGCCGCGTGTGTCAAAGCTGCCGTTGGAGATAAAGTTGTCTTGCTGGCCAAAGATTCCGACGCCCAAAGCGCACGCAGGCAAGGTCAGCAGCAGGAAACAGAACGTTTTCATAAGGGGGTTAAAAATCCGTTTTTCTTTTTGTAACTATGAGAGAAAGGGGTACGCTGGGCAATTTCTTTATCCATGCGCCGTGTGTTTTTAAAGTAAAAAAGGCTTCGTGCATGCGCGGCGGTGTTTTAGAATTTTCTGCATGAGCAAATTTGTGGGCAGTTACCGCGTGCGCATCAGCGACGTGGACAGCAAGGGGCGCTTGAAACTCGCGGCGTTGCTTTCATTGATGCAGGAGGCCGCCAGCACGCACGCCGACCAGATAGGCGTGGGGCACGCGCGGCTCAAGGAATTGGGGGTGGGCTGGGCGCTGTCAAAATCCACGCTGTCTTTCAAGCGCCTGCCGCGCTGGCGCGAGCGCATCACCATCACCACCTGGCCGAGCAAGCGCACGGCAGTGTCCACCGACCGCGAGTTCATCATCACCGACGAAAAGGGTGAGCTGGTCGCCACCGCGCGCACGCTGTTTGTGCTGTTTGATTTGAAAGCCCGCCGCATCGCGCGGCTGAGCGTGTTGGGGCAATGGCCCAATGTTTTGGAATTTGCCGACGACACCGATTTTGAACGCCCGCAATTTCCGCAAGAGGGCGCCCTGCTGCAGTCGGATTTCGGCGTGCGCAAGGACGACATAGACTTAAACAACCACGTCAACAACGCCGTCTATATCACCTGGGCGATGGAGCCGCTGAGCCTGGAATTTTGCCTGAACCACGAGCCGCAATCGATCGGCATGTGGTTTTTGCAGGAGGTTTTTCCGGGCGAGCGCATCGCCGCCTCGTGCCGTGTGCTGGGCGAGCAGTCGTTTCACATTCTCAGCTCCGGGCAGACGGAGCGCACACGCGTGGTCGTGCGTTGGAAAGACGCCAGACAGTGCGATTGCTAGGTAGTCCTACGCCATGAAGTGCTTGATCGCATCCAGGTAGCGCGCTTGCGTTTGCTCGATGACTTGGGCGGGCAGGCGCGGGCCGGGGGCTTGTTTGTTCCAGTCGAGCGTTTCGAGGTAGTCGCGCACGTATTGCTTGTCGAAGGCGTGCGGGGTTTTCCCGATTTCGTAACCGTCCTTGGGCCAGTAGCGCGAGGAGTCCGGTGTGAGCACCTCGTCGATCAAAAAGATGTTGTCGTTCTCGTCGGTGCCGAATTCGAATTTGGTGTCGGCCAAAATGAGGCCGGCTTTGTCGGCGCGCTGGGCGCCGCGTTGGTACAGTGCCAACGAGGTGCCCATCACTTTTTCGAAAATTTCCTTGCCCAAAATTTCCTCGCAGCGTTTCAGGCTGATCGGCTCGTCGTGTCCCGCGCTTTCCTTGGTGGAGGGCGTGAACAAGGGTTGTGGCAATTGCTGGCTTTCCTGCATGCCGTCGGGCAGTTGGTGGTCGACGATGGCGCCGGTTTTCAAATAGTCCTTCCAGCCGCTGCCGGCCAGGTAGCCGCGCACGACGGCTTCCACCGGCATGGGGCGCAGTTTTTTTACCAGCATCGCGCGGTGTTGCAGCTCGAGGCGGTCTTTGAGCAGCTCGGCCAGGGCCGCGTCGTGGTTTTCGACCAGGTGATTTTGCATGATGTCGGCCGTTTGGGCGAACCACCACAGGCTGATCTGCGTCAGCAGGATTCCCTTGCCGGGAATGCCGTCGGGCAGCACGACGTCGAAGGCCGAGAGCCGGTCGCTGGCCACAATCAGGAGCTTGTCGCCCAAGTCGTAAATCTCGCGCACTTTGCCCGAGCCGATTTTCCGGTAGGGCAGGTTCTCGATGGTCTGCAGCGCCTCTTTGGGCAGCGCGGCTTTTGTCTGGTCGAACGTGAGCATATTAAAGGACACTGTTGCAAATTCCCAAACGCCTTTCAACCCGATTTGCGCGCGCGGCTTTGTTTTGTGGTTTGTTTGCTCGAAAAACAGCCCATAAAGCATACCTTACCAGTGGTCTTAACTCGTTGATAAAAGCTCAAAAAAGTATTGAAAGTTTGTTTAGTAAGGCTATACTTTTTGTAGAGAGTGATGCCAATAACGGCGCTGCTTCTTCGTGGCAGGCTTGGCGCGAACACGCCAAACGAACCGCAAATGGATCTTGTTCCCACTATGAATCTAACCCTCATACGCCGCGCGATCGGGCGGGCTGCCTTGGGCATCCTGGCGCTGGGGGTGTGCCTGGGGGCGGACACCGGAGCGAGCGTGCGCGCGGCTCAGGAAAAACAGAAGGCCGCCGAGCAGCAAAAGGTGGCGGCGCAGAAAGCCGCTGCCGCTAAAAAGGCGATCGACACGGCGAAAAAGGCCCCCGCCGACAAGCACGAGCTTCATCTGACCAACACCTTTGAGGTGACCTACGCCAACATCAGCGGCCCGGGCAAAGCCGCGACGACTTACCAGCAGGGCTTCACTTACTGGGACGTGATCGGTCTTTCCGGCAAGGGCAACTTTGGCAACTTGCAGTACACGCATTCCTTCCGGGTGCGCTTTTCGGACGACAGGACGCGCAACAACGGCAGCAAGTTTGGTCTCGACCAGGCGGCCTTTGGGGTGAAGTTCGGCAAGGCGACGCTCGTGGGCGGGGATTTTTACGAGTCGTACTCGCAATACACCAACCGCACGCGCTTGCAGGGTTTGAATTTCTCCTACCTTAGCGGCAAGGACAACGCGTTGGATGTGCGCGCCATGTGGGGTTACGCCTACGCCCGTTGGGACGAAATGTGGCGCGCGGACGACTTGAAGGTGAAGGAGCGCCAGGTTGCCGGTGTGAATTTGCGCCAGAACCTTTTTAAGAAACGCGCGCATATCGGGCTGTCGTACATCCGCACGGACGATTCCGATCGTCAGCTTGTCAACGACCAGCTCTACCGCAACGACATCGGCTCGGTGAATTATTCGCTGGAGCTGATCCCCAAGAAACTCACCGTCTCCGGCGAGTCGGCGGTTTCCTCGACCGACGAAAGCCCGCGCGCCAACGCCGCCCGCAAGAAATACGAGGGCATGGCACACCGCGTTCAGGGCGTGCTCAAGCCTTCCGATCCGCACACGTTCACGGTGCTCTACGAGCGCGTTGACCCGAAGTTCCGCACCCTGACCGGCGCGGCGGACACCGACAGGGAAAAAACACAGATTTGCTGGGCGTTCAAAACCTCGCCCGTCACGCAGTTGGGCGCCAATTTCCTGTGGTACCGCAACCAGTTGGAAAATGCCAACGGCCGCACGGAGACTTACCGCCCCGAATTGACCTTGAACACCTCCAAGCTGCTCAAGCGCGAGAAGAACCGCCTGCGCATGAGCGTGGCCGTGGAGAATCAGGAGATCGAGACAAGGAACCAGTCACTGGCCAATGTGTACAGCTCGGTGGGTTACTCCGACGAGCTGTTCAAGGTGCTCAACAGCGCAACGGACTTTGGCGTGACGCGCGCGGACTCCTTTGCCAAAGACAAGGACAAGCTCGACTACACCTTCAAGCAGTCCTTCGGCTACACGCACTCGTTCAGCTCCAACCTCACGCTTAAGCCCACGCTTAATTTCGGCACCAGTTACACGCAGGACGACATCACCAACGACATCAACAAAGTGTACGACTACTCGCTGGGCCTGGTGTTCGACCTGCCCAAGACGCGCTTCACCACAAACCTCAAAGTGGGGCAAAACCGCTTTGTTTCCGACCGCGTGGACGACTCCGAGCAGTTCTATTTCAACGTGACATTCAACTATCGCCCCGAAAATATTTTCGGTTGGAAAACAAACGCCACCGTTTATTTGAAGGCGCTTTTGAACGACTTTAATTTCCAAACAGGCAACCGCAATTACCGCGAGAGCGTTTTCACCATGGGTGTCACCATTCCGTTGGACGCCTCCTATGGGAAGCGTTAAGCCTCGAAGAAATCCCTGAAAATAAATAATGAAAACCGTGTTACGCTCATTGATCGCCGTGTTATTGGCGGTTTTTCTTTGGACGGGTTGCAACAACGCGCAGAATAAATGGTCGTTCTCCTCCGTCGGCAAAGACACGGACTGGGCGCTGCGCGACGAGGCGCAAAAGTCCCTCGGCAACCTCGTGGGCGCCTACACCAACCGCAACGCCACGCAGTTCATGGACTGGGTCAGTTCCGACTACCTGGGCACGGCGGCCGTGCTGGACTCGCGCATCCGCCGCAGCTTCGTTAACTATTTTTACATTGAACTGGACTGGACGATCACCAGCGTGATCGCCTCCTCGGACAAAAACACCCTGGCTGTCAACGTGCAGTTCCGCCGCAAGCTCGGCCGCAAGGAAACCGGAGAGATCACGCCGGACTGGGCGTCCACCAGCGTGCTGCTGCGCAAGGACGGCGATGTTTACAAACTGCTGCAGCAAAATTCGCCGGTGCTGTTCCTATAAGAGAGGAAATTTGTTTCTACAAAAAAAGCACCCGCGAAATTGCAGGTGCTTTTTTTTGTGCGCTTGTCAAAACCCGCGCAGGCGTTTTAGTAAAAGTCGTTTGAAGCTCCAGGCGAAGACGCCCGCGGTGATGGCCACGGCCAGCAAATCCGATATGGGTAGGGCGAGCAGCACGCCGAACATTTTGCCTTCGTTATCCGAAAACAGCAGCGGCAGCAGCAGCGCCAGCGGAATGAGCAGGAAGATTTTTCGCGTCACCGAAAGCCACAGCGAACGCTTGGCTTGACCCAGCGCGACAAAGGTCTGCTGGCAGGAGAATTGGATGCCCATCAAAAAAATCATCGCCAGCGCCACGCGCATGGTCTTGGCCGTCAATTCGGTCAACTGAGGGTCGGAGGTGAAGATGCCGATGAACACTTTTGGAAACAGCAGCATGACCAGCCACAGCCCTGTCGCCCAAATGATGGAGGTCTTTAGCAGCAGCCGGAAACAGTGGCGCACACGCGTCGTCTTGCGCGCGCCGTAGTTGTAGGAGATGATGGGCTGCGCGCCCTGTGTGACGCCGAACAGCGGCATAAACCCCACGCCGCTGATGCTGATCGTGATCGTCATGGCGCCGACGGCCAGATAGCCCCCGTACTTAAGCAGCGAGGAGTTGATGACGGCCATGATGGCCACGTCGCCGCAGAGCATCACAAACGGCGAAAAACCCAGCGCGATCATCGGGCGCAGCACGCGGATGTCCAGCGGCAGGTATTTTTTTCGAATGCTTAGTTGCGTTTGCTTGCTCAGAAAAAAATAAAGGATCCACGCGGCCGAGGCGGCCTGCGCGATGACCGTGGCCACGGCCGCCCCGCGTACGCCCCAGCCGATCCAAAAGATAAAAATCGGGTCCAGCACAATGTTCACGACCGCGCCGATGACGCTGGTCATCATCGCGGTTTTGGCAAACCCCTGCGTGGCGATAAACCCGCCAAGCCCGATGCCCAGCATGGAAAAAATCGTGCCGAGCAAATAGATGTCCAGATACTGCTGCGCGTAGGGCATCGTCTCGTCGCTGGCGCCAAACACGCGCAGCAGCGGCTCGGCGGCCAGCAGCATCACGACCGTCATGATGACGGAAAAAATAACGGTGAAGCTCAGCGCGTTTCCCAAATAATGCTCGGCGCGCTCTTCGTGCCTGGCGCCCATGGCGATCGCCGCCAGCGGCGGGCCGCCCGCGCCGATCAATGAGCCGAAGGCCGCCAAAATAATAAGGATGGGAAAGCTCACGCCCAGCCCCGTGAGCGCCAGCGCGCCCGCCTCCGCAATGTGCCCGATGTAAATACGGTCGACGATGTTGTACAGCGCGTTGACAACCTGCGCGAAAATCGCGGGCAGCGCCAAGCGCCACAGCAGCGGTGCGATGCGGTCTCTGCCCAGGTTGTTGGAAGCGCCCACTCTCATGAAGTGCAATGCAAGTTGCGGCCGCGTGCGCGGTCAAAAACGCCCATCCTACGCCCGGCAGATTGAACAATCAAGCCGATACGGGAAGCGGCGGCGGCGCTCTCGGGCAATCGCCTTGCAGGGCAGGGGCTTGCGCGCGCTTTTTTAGGGCGCTTCTTCCAGGCGCTTGCCGCCTTTGCCCGGGGTAAGAACCAGACGCAGTCCCGCCTTCGGGCCGCTTTCGATGATCTCGTAGGAAAAATCACGCGCCCCGTCGCCCTCGATCGTGAGGCGGTCGGCCTTTATCTGGTTGGTGTTGATGATTTGGAAAGACGCGTTGCCGGAAGGCTTGTAGCCGCCCGCGTATTTGATGGAAATGACCGCGCCGCTTTCCAGCACCACACTGGAACGGCTGGTCTTGTCCTTCCAGTTCAGACGGTCAAAACGGCTGCGCCCGCCGATGTCCAACGACAGGACGCCCTTGGCGCTTTGCGTGTAGGTCTGCGGCGTGTCGCTGACAAGCGTGGTTTCCCCAATGCCGCCTTCGCCGCCCGGGCTTAAGCGCCCGCCGTTGTTGGTGATACCCTCGCTCAGGAACTTGGCGTTGAGCACGCCGCCCGTCCAGTGAAAGGTGCCCTTGCCGTGGCCTTTGCGGATGCCCACGCGGTCGGGGATTTGCTGCTCGCTTAGCAGATTGAGCGTGCCGCCGGAAAAATTATAAACGCCCACCGCGTTGGGCGAGGCTGTCAACGGAAAGGGGCTCGTCACGTTCAGCGCGAGGTTCAGGATGCTCACGGTGCCGCCCGTGTGCTCGAAGACGCAATTGCCGTCTTCAGAGATGTTGCCGCCGCATAAAAAGAACAGGTCGTTGACTTCCAGAGAGCCGCCCGTCATGGAGATCGTGCCGCGGAAGGTTTTGTTGCCGCGCTGGCCGGTGAAACCGTTGACCCGGAAACTCGCGCCCTCCTTGATGACAGTGCGGTTGTTGTTGCCGCGCTGCTGCCAACTGTTGGCGCGGGCGGGCTTGCTGATCGTGACGGTCACATTATCAATGCCGATACAGGCGTCCTGATTGGGATTGTCCGCGCGCACCTTCGGGTCGATCTTTTGGGGGAAGTCCTGCGGGGGCACAAATTGCCGCCAGATGGGCCCGTCAAAATCGCCGGACTTAAAGGCATAGTTGCCTATGCGCTCCTGCCGCGTCCCCACGGGAGCCGCGAAGGTGTGCGCCACGCAGAATAAAACCAATAGCGAAAGAAGGAAGAAGGGAGATTTCATGAGCCTTTATCATAACAACAAATTTCCATTTTTTGCGAGTGTTTTCAAATTCACTGTACAACGCCCTGTTTTTGCTGCATTTTTTAGTCATGCAAATAACGAAGGGCACAGGGCTACGCGCGTTGGGGTTATTGCTGCTTTCATATGGGCTTTATATCGTGGCACCGTGGTACTTTTTTTACCCTCCCGCGCTTATCCAGCAGGCGGAATCACTCACTTGGCGATCTGTTTGTGCGGAACTTTCCTACAACCCTGCGCATTTCTTTTTTCTGGCGCTCGTACCGCTGGTGTTTCTGGCCAGCGCGCAGATTTTCATGAAAAGGCGCGGTTGGCAGACGTTTCTTGTGCTTTTTGTGACAGGGGTGCTTTTGGCCGCACTGTCTGTCATTTTGCAAAATAACATCACGGTGCCGGAACAAAAGATTTCTTCCGAAATGATAATCGGCTTTTTGCTGAATTATTTCTTTTACGGAATTTTCATTTGCGCGATTCCCTTTTATTGGTTGAGAAAGCCCGAGAAAATTCCCGAGCAGTCGCCACAATGGCGTTGGAAAATTTTTGGCTGTCATGCACTTTTTGTCTTCGTGCTGGGTTTGTTGATTTATCTGATAGGACAACTGCTCTCGGCATTACTGTATTCATGCTTTATAAAAAGTTATCCATTCGGCCAAATCCTCGCGTTCTTTTTTGAAAATATCCATTACTTGTTGCTTGCCTACCTGACGAACTGGCCTATGGCGTTGTTTCTGGTTTATGCCATTGTATTGTACCGTGCGCTGCGCTGGGGTGTGCCCGCATGGATGCAATGGATCTACTGGGGCTGGGCGGTTATTTTTCTCGCGCGCGAAGTATATCCCAATCTTTTGACGCCAGTGGAAATTTTACCTTTGAGCACGATCGTGTTCACCTACCTTGCGCATCTGGCCTTGCTGATATTTTACGGAGTATGCCTGAGGCGATTGCTATGCCCAAAGAAAACGACTTCCGATTTTGCCTAGCGCAAAACTTTTGCCAAGCGCCTAGGGATTCTATTTACTGAATAGACACCCATGTCCATCCGGCTGAAATTATTTTTGGCGATTTTCGCGGCTTGCCTGCTGTGCGCGCTGGTGTATTCGGGCGTGAGTTTTTATTCGAGCGTGCGGCTGGTGCGCCGGGGGGTGGACGCGCATTTGGAGGCGGCGGCGCAGGCCGTCAACCTCATGATGCCCTCCGATTATCACGACCGGCTCAAGCGCGGGGAAGTCTCGCAGCAGGAATACGCGCAGTTGCAAAAACGCCTGGCGGATTACCAGCAGCGCGTGGGCATCACTTTTTTGTACGCGCTTGTCATGCACGAGGGAGCGTTGCGCTTCTCGCTGGACGACGACGCGCCCTTGCTTGGCCGCTACGAAAACCCTTCCTCCGACGTGCTGCGCGCCTACGAGCTGGGCGAGCCGGTTATCGACGAGGGGATAGACGAGGATTTTGGCACCCGCGTGCGCTCGGCCGTGCTGCCGTATGTGTCGCAGGGCGGGACGATGTACCTGGTCGGCGCGGACATCGCGGTGGAATATATCCGCGAGGAATTCCGGGCCGGGGCGATCAAGTTCGCCATTTTGTCGCTGGCGGGGCTTTTCTTCGCGGGGCTAGCCGCGATCATTTTGAGCCATTTTATATCGACGCCCGTGCGCGAGCTGGCGGGTTTTGTGCGCCAGACCGCGCTGGAAAATTTCCAATCGGGAACACAGGTGCCAAAGGCACTAATGCCAAAATCCGCTCACACGCGCGACGAGACGGCGCTGCTGGCCGGCAACTTTCAAAAAATGCTCCTGCGCCTGGACGAATACCTTAAAAATTTCGAGCGCGAGGTGGCCGCCCGCGAGCGCGTGGAGGGCGAGTTAAAAATGGCCGGGCAGATACAGACGAGTTTTTTGCCGCAGCCGCTGCCGGACAACACGCGGGTGAGTTTGGCGGCGCAAATGCGGCCGGCCAAACAGGCGGGCGGGGATCTGTACGATTATTTTTATTTGGACGAAAACCGTCTGTGTTTCGCCGTGGGCGATGTTTCCGGCAAGGGGATGGCGGCGGCGTTGTTCATGGCGCGGGTGATGACCCTGCTGCGTTCCGCGGCGCTGACGGCCGTCGGCGCCGACAAGGCGGCCGGGCAAGTCAACGAGGTGCTGTGCCTGGGCAACGATGCCTGCATGTTTGTGACGCTGTTTGTCGGCACGCTGGATTTGCAAAGCGGCGAGATCCGCTTCGTCAACGCCGGGCACAACCCGCCGCTGCTGCGCGAGGCCGCCGGGTCTTGCCGCTACCTGCAAATGAAGGTGGACACCCCCTTGGGAATAAATGAAAACGCGCGCTTTGAGTTGCAGCACACGCGCCTGCAAGCGGGGCAAACGCTCGTGCTGTACACCGACGGGGTGACCGAGGCCGCCGACACGCAAAACAACCTTTACGGCGAGCAGCGCTTGGAAAAAACCGCGTGCGCTTTCGCCGCGGATGCGCCGACAAAGCAGATGGTGCAGGGCATTTTTACCGACGTGGACGCCTTCGCCGACGGCGCCGAGCAGTCCGACGACATCACGCTGATGGTGCTGCGCCGCCTCTAGGCGCGCGGCGCGTTTTTTTGCATTCGCTTTTCGCATAAGGGCTTGAAGGCCGGCGGGCTGCCATTTATTGTATGGGTAAACGAATTCTTTATGGCAGGCTCACATCATCGAAGCGCGCGCCTAACGGTGCTCACCGTGGCCTACGGGTTGTTTTGGTTTTTGATGCCGCTGGCCATTCTGGCGGGCTTTTTTCTGCGCCGGCAATTCCACATGGATCTGGCGCCGTTTTTTCTGAATTACTCGCGCGTGCAGATCGACGCGCTGCCCCCGCCCACCGTGCTCGACATGCTCAACAGCAGCACCAGTTTTATGGCGTTGCAGACGGCCTGCGTGGTGCTGCTGGTGCTCATGCCGCTGATTTTGGCGGTGATAACCTACCAGCTTTGGGTGGCGCTGCCCCCGCACCGCGCGCGGCTCGACCCGCTGCGCGCGAGCGTTGTGCTACTGATCCCGGCGATCCACCTGCTGTGGGCGTTTGTCGCGTTTGTGGGCTTTGCCAAAGACGCCAACCGCATCCTGCAGGCGCGCGCGCTTTCACGCTACAAGATAAACACGGATGTCGCCATTGGCATGTGCGCTACTTTTCCCGTGATGGTGCTCAGCGCCGCCGGTGTGCTTTCGCGCATCGCCATTCTTTCGGGCGCGGGAATTTTGGCCAGCGTGGCGTGTTTGATTTTCGCGTGGTTTTATTTCGCCCAGGCGCGCAAGGCGGCCGTGGCGATCGCGGGCAGCAACCGGCGAAAAATCACGGAAAGCCCCGCGCTTTCGCAGCGCAACGAGGCGCAGGACAAGGGCAAGGGAATTTCTTTTGACCTGATGCGCTAAGTGCGCAATGATGGGAATGACGCGTTTAAAAAATGAGCCATCCCTCTGAAAACATTGTGCTGGTCGACGTGCGCGACAGCGATGAATTTGCCCGCGACCACCTGGACGGGGCGCACAATATTCCGCTCAAAGAGCTGGAAGAACAGCTCCCCCGTTTTGTCAGCGACAAAAAAACGCCGGTAGCCTTTTATTGCCAGGGCGGCATGCGCGCGGGCAGGGCGCTGGAAAAGGCGCGGCATATGGGCTATGAAAACGCGCAAAATTTGGGCGGCATCGACCAGGCGCGCGAACAATTGGGCTAAACATCATGCGCGAACGCTTTCAACAATTGCAAACGGCCTACGAAGCCGCCGGACAAGAACAGGTTTTCGCCTTTTGGAAAAAACTCACGCCCACGCAGCGCGACGGTCTGATAGAGGACGCCGCCGCCGTGGACTTGAAGGAACTCGGGCGCCTGTGGGCGCAATATTCCAAGGGATCGCAGGCGGCCGTCGGCGACATGAATGCGCTCATGCCCGCGCCGTTTGAGCCGGTGTCGCAAAACGGCGGCGACCCCAAACGCTGGGCGCAGGCCGAGCGCGTGGGCAAGGAGGCGATTTCGCAGGGGCGCGTGGCGTGCTTTACCGTGGCGGGCGGGCAGGGCACGCGGCTGGGCTACGACGGCCCGAAGGGGGCGTTCCCCTGCACGGTGCTGCGCAAAAAGTCGCTGTTCGAAATCTTTGCCGAAAAAATCCGCGCCGCGCGCATGCGCTACGGGGCGGCGATTCCCTGGTTCATCATGACCAGCCGCCACAATCACGACCAGACCCTCGCGTTTTTCCGCGAGCACAAATTTTTCGGACTGGGCGAGTTGAATGTGCATTTTTTCTCGCAGGGGCTGATGCCCGTCGTTGATTTCAACGGAAAAATTTTGTTGGAAAGCCCCGACCGCATCGCGCTGTCGCCCGACGGGCACGGCGGTTCCCTGCGCGCGATGGTACGCAGCGGGGCGATCGACAAGATGAAGGAGATGGGCGTCGATCTGCTGAGCTATTTTCAGGTGGACAACCCGCTGATCCATTGTGTGGATCCCGCCTTTGTCGGCTGGCATTTGCTGGGCAATTCGCAGTTCAGCTCCAAGGCGCTTGTGAAGACTGACCCGCTGGAAAAAGTCGGCGCGTTTTGCATGCAAAACGGGAAGATGAGCGTGATCGAATACTCCGATCTGTCCGATGAACTGGCGCAAAAACGCGGGGCCGACGGCAAATTGGAATTCGCCGCCGGTTCCATCGCCATCCACATCATCAACCGCGAGCTGATAGAAAGCCTCGGCGGCGCGGGCGCGCAGACCTTGCCGTTTCACTTTGCCAAGAAGAAGGCGGAATTTGTGGGCAAAGACGGCGAGCTTGTCTTCCCCAAGGAACCCAATGCCGTCAAATTTGAAATGTTCGTCTTCGACGCGATCGGCGAGGCGAAAAACCCCATCGTCATCGAAACCGTGCGGGAAGAAGAATTTTCCCCGATCAAAAACGCGCAGGGCGTGGACAGCCCGCAAAGCTCCCTGCGCGACCAGCAACGCCAAGCCGCCCGCTGGCTCATCGCCGCCGGCTGCGACGTGCCCGTGGACAAAGAGGGAGTGCCGCTGCACCCGATAGAAATCTCCCCCCTGTTCGCCGACAGCGCCGAGGCGCTTCTGGAAAAGAAAGACATGCTCCAGCATCTGGATTTTTCAAAGCCGCTGTATTTGGGCAAGTAATTCAAAGCACAAAAAGGCCGCCCCGGAAATTCGAGGGCGGCTTTTTTGTTTTCAAGAGCTAGAACGGGCGCTATTGCGAGATCTCGTAGCGGTAGTCCTCGATGACGGGGTTGCTCAGCAGGTCATTGCAGAGCTTGTCGAGGGTTTTGCGAAACTCGGGGGTGTCCTGGCCGTCGACGGTGAACTCGATGGTTTTACCCACGCGCACGTGGGGGTGGGCGGGGAAGTTCAGGCTCTGCATGGCGCGGCCGACCGCCTCGCCCTGCGGGTCGAGCACGTTTTTCTTGTAGTTTACAAATACGCGGATGTTCATTTTTTTAATAAGATTTTTTGTTTGTTGGTTAAAGGATTTTCTTAGGCATTCATGAGCGAGGGGATGGCGTCCTCCCAACCCTTGCGCAGTGCGGCGGCGTCCCACGAAAGGGCGGTGCCGGAGATTTTTAGTTCGCTGCCTTGCGCGCTCGTCTCGCCGATTTTCGCGGCGGGCACGCCCTTAGCCCTTGCGGCAGACAGCACGGCGTCGGCGTCGGTCGTGGCCACAATGATGCGGCCGGGGCCTTCGCCGTAGAGCAGGGCGTCTTTGCGGATGGAAGCGGGCGCTTGTGAAAGGTCGAGCGTGGCACCGATCGTCTCGTTGTGCCCAAAAAGCATCTCGGCGACGCTCGACAGCAAACCACCCTCGGAAATGTCGTGCGCGGCTTTGACTTTGCCCTGCGTGATTAATTCCAGCGTGAGGTCGATCAGTTTTTGGATTTTCCCGAATTCAAACGCGGGCACGGCTCCTGTTTTGAGATCGTGCAATTCCTGCAAATACATGCTTTGGCCAAGCTCGTTCGGCCAGTCGCCCAAGAGCACGAGCGATTGCCCGCGTCCGGCCCACTGCGTTGTGACGTGCTCGGGTTTTTCGATCAGCCCCGCGATGGAGACGGTGGGCGTCGGGTCGATCGCCAGCTCGGGGCTTTCGTTGTACAAACTCACGTTGCCGCCGGTGACGGGGATGTCGTAAAAAGTGCACGCCTCGGCCAATCCCTTGATCGCCTCCTTTAAATAATAGAACGACTCGGGTTTGTACGGGTTGCCGAAGTTGAGGTTGTCCGTCAACCCCAGCGCGCGCGCGCCGGAGCAGGCGAGGTTTTGCAGGCACTCGATGACGGCGATCGCCGCGCCTTTGTAGGGGTCGGCCTTGCAGTAGGAATTGTTGCAGTCGTTGGCGATGGCCACGTACTTTTCCTTGTCGCCCAAACGCAGGCGTGCGACCCCGGCGTCGGACCCGGGCGAAAGCACGGTGCCCGCGATGACCATGTGGTCGTACTGTTGCCAGATCCAGCGCTTTTGCGCGATGGTTGGGTGGTTGAGCAAAGCGGGCAGCGCCTTTTGCAAGAGCGCCTCGTCGGCGGGCTGCAAAGACTCCGGCTTCCAGTCGCGCATCTGCGCGATGGTCGCGGGTTCTTTGGCTTCCTGCATGCATAGGGGCGCGTCGTCCGCCAAACGCTTGGCGGGAATTTTGACGACCGGCACACCGTGGTGCGTGACGATCATTTCGTCGCCCTCGACCACCTCGCCGATCTGCACCGCGTGCAAGTCCCACTTGGCGAAAATATCCTCGATCTCTTTCTCGCGGCCTTTGGTGACGATTACAAGCATGCGCTCCTGGCTCTCGGAGAGCATTATCTCGTAGGAATTCATGCCCGTTTCGCGCTGGGGAACGAGATCCAGTTCAATCTGAATGCCCGAGCTGCCGCGCGAGGCCGTTTCGGCGGTGGAGCAAGTCAGACCCGCCGCGCCCATGTCCTGAATGCCGACGACCAAGCCCGGCACTTCCATGAGTTCCAGACAGGCTTCCAGCAGCAGTTTTTCCATGAAGGGGTCGCCCTTTTGCACGGCAGGGCGGTCTTCGGAGCTGGTTTCAGAAAGTTCTTTGGAGGCAAACGCCGCTCCGCCCAAACCGTCGCGCCCGGTGGCTGCGCCGACGTAATAAACAGGATTGCCGATGCCAGTGGCGGCACCGCGCTTGATCTGGTCGTGGCGCAGCGTGCCCAGGCATAGCGCGTTGACCAACGGGTTGCCCTCGTAGCTTTTGTCAAAATAAATGTCGCCGCCGACGTTCGGTATGCCGATGCAATTTCCGTAATGTGAAATCCCCGCCACGACCCCGCGCAAGAGCCGCCGCGACTGCGCGGATGTCCTAATATCGCCAAAGCGCAGCGAGTTGGTCAGCAGCGCGGGGCGCGCGCCCATCGTGAAAATATCGCGGATGATGCCGCCCACGCCCGTGGCCGCGCCTTCAAACGGCTCGACCGCGCTGGGGTGGTTGTGCGACTCGATTTTAAAACAGATCGCCCAGTTGTCGCCGATGTCGATGACCCCCGCGTTTTCCTCGCCCGCGCGCACCAGCACTTTGCCCAGCGCGTTGGGATCCTTTTTCTCCATCGGAAAGCCCCGCAGCAGCAGGCGGGAATTTTTATAAGAGCAGTGCTCGCTCCACATGACGGAGAAAACGCCCAGTTCCGTCATCGTCGGCTCGCGGCCGAGAATGTCTTTTATTAGATCATACTCGTCGGGCTGGAAGCCGTGGGATTTTATCAACTCGGGCGTGATGGCCACATTGAGTTCCTTCGCGGGATTGGGAGGCAGAGGCGCAGACATTTTTGAAAAAGAAAAAGTGTTTTTGTTTTTATAAAAATTATTCGGCAAGGAAGGCTTTGAGCAGCGCGACACCGTGTTGCGAGGGATGGAATGGCTCCACGGCGCGCTCGGGGTGGGGCATCATGCCGAAGACATTGCCCGCCTTGTTGCGGATGCCCGCGATGTCGCACAGCGACCCGTTGGGGTTCTCCTCGTAGCGGAACAAAATCTGCTTGTTCTTCTCAAGCTCGGCCAGCCCCGCCTCGTCGATGCGGTAGTTGCCCTCGCCGTGCGCGATGGGGATGTTGACGCGCTGCCCGAGTGTCTCCTTATTAAAGTGCGCGGTCGAGTCCTCAACTTTCAACCATTGCTCCTGGCAGCGAAATTCCAAACAGTTGTTGCGAATCAGCGCGCCGGGCAGCAGGCCGGATTCGCACAGAATCTGAAAGCCGTTGCAAATGCCCATGACCTTGCCGCCATTAGCCGCAAACTCCTTGACCGCCTGCATGGCTGGAGAAAACCGCGCGATCGCGCCGCAGCGCAAATAGTCGCCAAAAGAAAAACCGCCCGGGACAATCACCGCGCGGGCGTCTCCGAGAGTTTTGTCCTTGTGCCAAACCAATTTGGCAGGCGTTTTGAGCACCGACGCAAAGGCGTGGTAGGCGTCCTGATCGCAATTTGAACCGGGAAACTGGATGACCGCAACGTGCATATCCATCCAGTCTAAGGAAGCCGCACGCGGGTGTAAAGCTTGCGTATTTATTTACCCAAAATCTCCGCCACCGCTCCTGTCCAGTCCTCCTTGTTTTTCGGCTGGTAGGTGTGAAAGCCCAGGGATTTGGCCATGGCGATATTCTCTGTGCCGTCGTCGAGAAAGAGGGTCTCCTCGGCGAGAATGCCCGCATCTTTCAAAACGATCTCGAAGGCGGCGCGCTCGGGTTTGCACACACCGATTTCGCAGGAGGCGTAGACTTTGTCGGCGAAATCCGTCAACGGGCGGCCCTCGGGCACCCAGGCGGGGGTGTTGAACCATTCGACCACAAAGGGGTTGGTGTTGCTCAAAATAAACACCTTGTAATTCTCGCGCAGTTTTTCAAGCTCCCGCAGCTTGTAGGCGGGGATTTTTTCGATGAAGGAGCGCCAGGCTTCGGACGCCTTCTCGTAAGGCACGGGTCGCCCCAGTTCTTTGGAGAGCTTTTCGCAAAAACCCTGCGCGCTCAGGCGGCCGTCCTCAAGCTCGAGAAAATAACCGCTTTGCTGGTAGGCGCTGAGCATCTCGTCCACGTCGTGCACACCCAGCTCGAGAAATTTTTTGACCGCGTTGTCGCGGTTCAGATCAACGATCACGCCGCCGAAATCAAAGAGAATGTTTTTTATGCGCGCCATGTCCCCCATGCTATCAAAGAGGCCGCTCCCATGTCCAGCGGCGAGCGGCGAATCTGCAGCAGGGATAATTCAAAAAGTTTTCCCCGCATTGATCTTTGTGCTGCTATCTTACTGCAAACCCTCGTGCTTTAGGGTGAGGGTGTAGAGTTCGGCGCCGGTGCTGTCGTAGGCGGTGAAGGTTGCTGTGCGGGCGTCTTCGGGGCCGTCGAAGGTGAGGGTGGCGAATTGGTTGCCGACGGTGGTGGAGCCGGGCATGCGCAGGTGGTTCATGCTGGAGGGGGCGGTGGCGGCGCGGGCGGTCAGGGGGCCGACGCAGAAGTCGTACAGGTCGTAACCGTTGGCGCGCACAAACTTTGTCGTCTCGCCCGCGGCGCGGTTGCCGGAAATGAAGAAGACGCCCTTGATGTCGCGCAGGCGCAGGGTTTTTAAAAAGTCCTCGCGGGTGTTGGGGACGGTGACGGGGTCGTTGTTTTCCTGAACAGGGTTGAGCAGCGAGGTGTTGCTGACGATTATTTTGAAAGTGGCGGTGCTGCGGGCGAGCGCCTCGATCAGCCAGTCGCGCTGGGCTTTGCCCAGATAGGTGTTGGAGCGGTTGAACTGGTCGCGCATGTCGCGCTGGCTACGGTCGTCGAGCAGGAAAAATTCGGCGTCGTTGAAACGCAACTGCGTGGCGAGGTTGCCCTCGGCGGCGCTCACGCCGAAGGAGGGGTTTGCCCAGTAACGCTCGAAGGCGTCCTTCATGTCGGCGATGTTCCACAGGAAGCGGTCGCCGTTGGCCGTTTCGCCCGCGCCGATGACGGCGACATTGGGCACGCTCGAAAGCAAGCCCTGCAGTTCTTTCGTGGCGCGCGCTTTTTTGTGGCGCTCAAAAATGCCGCTGCGCGAGCCCCAGTCGCCCTCGCGCAAGATCGTGGCGTCGCCCAGCCACACCATCAGTTGCGGCTTTTTGTGCGTGATGCTCTCAAAAATATGATAGGCGCTGCCGGGGGTTTTGAAAGGCGGGTCGTAGTCCGGGTCGTTGTCGTAGTGCCCGCCGCCGAGAGCCACGGTATATTTGGGCGGCGGCGTGCGGTCGCGGTAATTGGCAGGGGTTTCCAGCGTGCCTTTTATGTTGGAAATTTCGTAGGCGTATTTTGTCCCGGGTTCCAGCGGACCCGCGCAGACCTTGACGATAAAAGCATCTGCCTCCTTTGCCTTAAAGGGGCCAAAGCTTTTCTTTTGCGCCTTGGTGTCTCCTTTGGGAATGAGATTCACCGTAAAGGCATCCTGCCCGTCTTGCGTGCGAATCCAGAAATTGGCCTGACGCATATCAACCGCGCCAAGCATGACTTGGGTCACTTTTGCCTCAAGGACGACTGCGTCTGTTTGGGCGACGACGCCCGAGAGCGTAAGGGCGCACACCGATAGAAATGCGAGGGTATGTCTCATCATCGTAAAAGCGAGGGGAATTTTTGAAAAAAATTATGCGCGCGCGCGGCGCAAAGGTCAATCGTTCTCGCCGTTTAAGCGGCGGAGGTTTTCCTCGCGGCAATCCGCGATCACGCGCAGGCACAGCTCGCGCAGGTCGAACAGCAGCGTGTGCGCGTTGGGGGCGAAGCTGTTTGGCGGCAGCTCGTGCAGCACGCCGAGGGAGTTGTTGATGTGGCTCATCGCCTGCTTCAAGTGGCAGATCGCCAAAATGTATTCGCCGATGTCCAGCGCGGCGTAGGCCATGCAGGCGTTGTAGTGGCCTTCGTCGAAAGTGCGGCTGAGCACATGCAACGCGACGGCCTCGGCCGGGCGCGCGCCCATGTATTCGATCGTCCATGCGTGCAGTTTTTGGTACAGCGCGCGCGTGACGATAAAGACCGGCTGGCAGTGCAGGGTGTAAGGCTCGTAATTTTCCTTGGACTCGATCGACGGCTCGCTTGTTTCGCCCTCGCTTAGCAGCCAGTCGTTTTTGTCCCAGCGCATCAGGTGCGCGACCGTGTCCAAACGATCCGCGCGGCCGATGTTTTCAAAATAGAGTTTTGAAAACCGGGCGATGTCGGAATCGTTTTTATTGAGATAGTTTCGCCAATCGTGCTCGTTCCAGGCAAGTTCGCCGCCGTCAAAGTCAGAGTCTGAAGAATTATCGGGAAAGTGGTTCATGTCATAAAACTTGGGGCGGCACTCGTGCGGCCCTTCCATAATCTCACTGTAAGAGGGGAAAACTGCCCCGTCCATATAAAAAAGGGTTGAGGGGGTCATACGCTTTACTATAAACCAGATAGATACTCTATGAACACACCCCAAAGTTGCGTGCGCTTGCAGGCGTGGTTTGAAGGCCGCGTGCAGGGCGTCGGGTTTCGTTACCATGCCGCAAAAATCGCGCGCGAGTACGAGATCGTCGGCCACGTGGAGAATTTGCCGGACGGCCGGGTGCATCTTTTGATTGAAGGGCGCGAAGACCAGGCCGAGGCGTTTTTGTCCCAAGTGTGTGACGATCTCGGGCACTTTATTAAAAAAACCCAGGTCGATTCCCAAAAAATAGACAAGCCCCAATGCAAAGGGTTTGCGCTGCGCTAGGCGTTTTTTTTAGAATAAAAACGGTATGACGAGCACCCCCGCCATTAAAATCGAAGGCCTGACGAAGGACTTTCGGCTCGGCCTGCGCGGTTTGAAATTGCGCGCGGTCGAGAACCTTTCCTTCGAGGTGAAGGACAACCAGATTTTCGGCCTGCTGGGCCCCAACGGTTCGGGCAAGAGCACGACGCTGAAGGTCGTCCTTGGCCTGCTGCGTGCCACGCGCGGCACTTGCGAGGTCTATGGCGTGCCGAGCGAAAAGGTGCGCTCGCGCGTGGACGTGGGCTACCTGCCGGAAGCCCCGTATTTTTACCGTTATCTGACGGGCAAGGAACTCGTGATGTTCTACGCCGCCGTGTGCGGTGTGCCCAAAAAACAGCGCGAGCGCCGCACGCAGGAAGTCCTCGAACTGGTCGACATGCAGCACGCCAGCGACCGGCGCGTGGGCACGTATTCCAAGGGCATGTTGCAGCGCATCGGCATCGCGCAGGCGGTGGTGCACGACCCGCGGCTGGTGATCTTGGACGAGCCCACGGCGGGCGTCGACCCCATCGGCTCGGCGAGCATCGCCAAGATGATTTTGGAGCTAAAGGCGCGCGGCAAGACTATTATCCTTTGCTCGCATTTGCTGGCGCAGGTGGAGGGCGTGTGCGACAATATTGTCATCTTGGACAAGGGCCACAAGGTCGTCGAGGGCAAGGTGGACGACCTTTTGGAAAAGCACGACACCACCAACATTTCCGCCCGCAATCTAAAGCCCGAGACGCTCGCGCAAATCCGCGCGCTCATCGCCAGCGAGGGCGGCGAATTTCTGGGCGCGGCGCCCGATCGCATCGCGCTGGACAGCCTCTTTTTGTCAAAGGTGGCCCCCTCGCTCGAAGACACGAAAACCCGCGACTGATTTTTTATGAGCCTGTTTCGCATCTGCCGCATCGCCGGCAACACTTTTTTGGAGGCCGTGCGCCAAAAGTTTTTTCTTTTTCTGGCGCTGATCGCGCTGGGGCTGCTTGGCTCGGTGCTGTATTTCCAGCGCTTTGACTTCGGCTCCTCGGAGTTGAAGTTCATCGCGGACTTCGGTTCGGGGGCGATCGTGTTTTTCGGCTCCATTTTGTCGATCGTGATGATGGCGCAGTTGTTTTTCGCCGAGATCGAAAACCGCACGGCGCTCACGATTCTGGCCAAGCCCGTGCACCGCTGGGAGTTTTTGGCCGGTAAATTCTGCGGGGTCGCCGCGCTGCTGGGCGTGTTCATTTTGCTGATGATAATCGTGCTGGGCGCGTTTTTATATTACCGCGAAAGCCAGATCGTCGCGCAATACGCCGAGCTGTTTCAGGGGCGGCGCATCATTAACTACGTTGGACTGTTTGTCTTTGGCTGGACGCAGTGGCTCAAGTACTGCGTGCTGATATCGCTGACGCTGTTTTTCGCGAGTTTTTCCAACACCAACTTGTTCAGCGTGGTCATTTCCTTCATGGTGCTGATCATTTGCCAGATTCAGTACGTGGCGATTGAGGTGGTCACAAGAATGGATCCCTCGTGGTACACCTGGGCGGTCGAGCACGTGGCACTGATCTTCCCGAATTTCCAAAACTACAATCTGCTCGTGCCGATGGTCTTCAGCGCCAACGCCGGGGTGCCCTGGAGCCTTGCGGGGTCGGTGACGCTGTTCTCGCTTGTGTACGTGCTGGTCTATCTGGGGCTGGCCGTCTTCAGCTTCCGCCGCCGCGAAATTTAATTTTCCCCCGATGTACGAAAACTGGAAAACGCTGCTGTGGGGCTGGGTCAAAGCGCTCGGCGTGCCGCTGCTTGTGCTGATGCTGGTCGGCGCGCTGCTCAAGCCGCTGAGCACGCAGGTGTGGGAAAAAGTCCGCGCCGCGCAGCCGGAGTTGAGCCTGCTCGATTTGAAAGACGGGCTGGGGCAGGGGATGCTGCTGGGGGTCTTCGGCGGCTTTCGCTCGCTGATCGCCGATTTCGTCTGGATTTCCGGAAACGGCGACTGGGAAAAACGCGACCGCGCCAAGACGGAAACGATGATACACCTGGCGCTCACGCTCGACCCCACGAACTCCTTTTTCTGGCGCAACGGCGCGCGCATTTTGGCCTACGACATCCCCGTGTGGCGCCTGCGCGACGAGATGAAACTCAACCCCGACGACCGCGAAAACCCGATGGTCAAGCAGGTGCGCCTGGAGCAGTGCGCCCGCGCGTTCGAGCTGCTGGATAAAACCATCACCCGCGAACCCAACAACCCCTGGCCCTACACCGAAAAAGCGCAAATTTACAACCTGGTGCTCAAAGACACCGAGAACGCCGCGATCTGGTTTGGCAAAGCCTCCGCGCTGCCGCGCGCGCCGTATTTCGCCGGGCGCATCCGCGCGGAACTTTTGGTCAAAATGGGAAAAGTGCGCGAAGCCTACGACTGCCTGCTGCATTTTTACAACGACCTGCCGACCAACGACCCCTACGCCGCAAGAGACTTTGTGTACGACCGCTTGCGCGAGTTGGAAGACGAATTAAAACTTCCCCAAAGCGAACGCATGCAAGGCGAACGCCCCGCGCCGCTGGTCTTTACGGATGACCATCCCCCGCGCGCCCCGCAAGGTTCGGATAGTTGCGGCCACGACCACGCGCATTAAAAACCGACGCGGCTACTCCAGCCCGCGCTCGTACAGGTCGTCTTCTTCCAGATTGAGGTAGTGCCCCAATTCGTGCAGGTAGGTCGTGCGCACTTCCTTCAAAAAGCCCGGCCAGTTGCGCGTGTAGAGCCAGAGGTTGCCCAAAAATAAAAAGATTTGCGGGGGCATCGGCTGCGGGGTGGAGACGGTTTCGGCAAAGGTGCTGCCGGTGAAAAGGCCGAGGGTGTCGAGTGCGATGCCCTCTTGTTGCAGCCCCTTGCTCGGGCGCATGTAAAACAGAACCGGCACGGGCGCGGCCGTCTCGCGCAATTCTTTGGGCAGGCTGCGCAAGGTCTTGGCCAGCGCGTGCCGGGCGCGGCGGGACAGGTCGGGGTATCGGGGGGTCTTGCGCATCGGTTTCACCATAAATAGTGAAGCGTGTCATTTCGTGCGGCAATCTTATTTGCGCGTTGCGCGTTTGACAAACCGCCCGCGAAACGGGATAATCGTTCTTTCTCCGCACACGCTTATGCCAGTTCCCGCATCCCAGGCTCTCAAAATCGCCGGCTATGTCCTTAAGCAAAAGATTAAGGGCAACAAACGCTACCCGCTCGTGCTCATGCTCGAGCCGCTGTTTCGCTGCAACCTGAAATGCCAGGGCTGCGGAAAGATCCAGTATCCCGAGGAAGTGCTCAAGCAGTACGTGCTGCTGGAAAAAGTGCTGGATGTCGCCAACGAATGCGGGGCGCCCGTCGTCTCCATAGCAGGCGGCGAGCCGCTGATCCACCCGCAGATGCCGGAGATCGTCGAGGGCCTCATCAAGCAGGGCCGCTACATTTACATGTGTACCAATGCGATCCTGCTCGAGCGCATGATCGACAAGTTCACGCCGCACAAGCAGTTCACCATTTCCGTGCACTTGGACGGCTTCGCCGAAGACCACGACCGCGGCGTGTGCCGCCCCGGCACCTACGAGGCGGCCGTCAAGGGCATCAAGGAGGCCCTCAAACGCGGCTTCCGCGTGACGACCAACACAACTATCTTTAACAACGCCGACCCCGAGAAAGTCCGCGCGTTTTTCGACGAGCTCATGAATTTGGGCATCGAGGGCATGATGTTCTCCCCCGGCTACCCCTACGAAAAAGCGCCCAACCAGGAAATTTTCCTCGAGCGCGGCCGCACCAAAGCGCTCTTTAAAAAGATTCTCAGCCCCTCGAAAAAGAGCTGGCACTTCAACCTTTCGCCCCTGTTCCTGCAATTTTTGCAGGGCAAGATCGACTACGACTGCTCGCCCTGGGGCAACCCCACCTACAATATTTTCGGCTGGCAAAGCCCCTGCTATTTGTTGCAGGACACGCACTACGCCACCTACAAGGAGCTGATGGAAAAAACCGACTGGAAGCGCTTCGGCCAAGTCGGCGGCGACGAGCGCTGCCGCGACTGCATGCTTCACAGTGGTTATGAGCCGAGCAGTGTCAACCACACCTTTAGCGGCCCGCGCGGATTGTGGCAGACGATAAAGTACATGCGCAATCCCGACGCGAAGTAGGGTAGGCCGACATTGATATTCTTATGTTCAGAATCCTCGTGTTATTAGGCTTGGTGTTGATCTTTGCGGCTTGTGGTCCGCAGGCAAACTCCGATGCTAGAGAGGATGAGACAGTTCAGATCGTCAAAGCAGTAGGTCTTGACCGTGTATTGGATTATTCAAATGAGGCGGCTGCCAAAAAAACAAGACTGCTCATAGAGCAGGAGATGAATGAAGTCGAAGGTTTGTTGATGGCGCGTTCGTCGACCTTTTTAGTCGCACAAAAATATGGCGCCAATTGGGCCGAGCATATTACTTTTAAAGAATTCGCGGCCTTGCTGGACAAAAAAACGCCCCGCCAAATTATTGAGCAAGCCAAAAGCATGGGGATGAACGAAACTAATCAATATGTATTGGATGATCTGATACAAGAAGCCAAAGCTGCGGCGCAACAATTGAAAGAAAAAACTGAGAATCCCTGATATTGTTTTAATCGATAAGCCAACCCGCCAACTCGTCGGCCAGTTTTTGCAGGGTGGGCTTTAGGCTGTTTGTGAAGGCCTTTAGCTTTTTTATTTCGGCGGGGTGGGTGAACAGGTAGGCCATTAGGCGGCCGTAGGTGTAGCGGCCGGAGGCTATATTATAAACACGGGCGAAGGCTTCTTCGGGGACTTCCTCTTTGCCGGTGTCGCTGACGATGCGCAGGCCGAGGAAGGGCAAGTTTAGTGCGTCGACTTTTGCCTTCACGAAGGATTGTTCCATGTCCACGCAGGTGCAGCCGGTTTCGGCGTGCAGGCGGCGGCGGTGT
>JAKPNF010000138.1 GCA_029548565.1 Verrucomicrobiota bacterium | reverse complement strand
CCTTTTGGTGGCGAGACCTATAAGTTATAACAGAAAGTTAGCAAAGCTGTTTTACCTGACGGTTTTATCCCTTATCCTTCAACCTTCAACTTTCATACCCTATATGACAAGAATCCCCGCACTTCTGTGTGTCTGCGCACTGGCCGTGTCTGCGTCGTTTGGCGCGACGCTCTACAATGTCGTGCGAACCGGCTCGTGGAACAGCGACATTTGGTCGACGGATTCGACCAGCGGCACCGCGACGGCCGACTTGCGTCCGACATCGGCTGATGCAATAGTCCTACTCACTCATTCCGGCGGGGCGGCGCTGACCATCTCCGGCGGCACTTATAATGCGGCGAGTTTTGTGACGGCGCTCAGCCTTCCCAGGACGGATCTTTTTATTTCCACGGACGCGAGCCTGGTTTTGGGCGGGGCGTTCACCTACCAGCCGCTGACCAGCACGTTTGATCTTTACGGTTCCGTCTACGCGGGGGCGACCTCCAATGTCGGGCGCAACGACATGCGCTTTACCGTTTACGAGGGGGCTCTCTTGACGGTCTCCGGCCATTTGACGATCGGTAACACCCGTACGCGCACGACGATTTCTGGCATGGTCGAGGGCACAAACCTCACGATTTCCGGCTCTGTCAACAACACCAATTACACGTGGACCAACGTGACGGAAACGGGCACCCTTTCCGCCCGCGGCACCATGGTCTTTAATTCGACCTGGACAGAGGCCACCACGGCCACGCAGGGCAGCGCGCTCACGACCATCGCCGGCACGGTCACGGCCGGCAGCTCCATCACCTTTAGCACCACAGGCGAAGTCTACGTCGAAGGAACTTCCGCCAGCCTTTGCGCCACGAGTTTTCTGGCGCTCACTGGCAACAACGTCTTCACCGTGCGCAACAACGCCCGCGTGGGCGCCAGCACCGTTTCCTTCGAAAGCCCGGGCGCGGTGAAAATCGACAACGCCTCGGTCGCGGGCGGCACCTGGATCGCCGTCACCGGCGCGGGCTCCGTGACTTTGACCAACGGCGCGAGCATCAGCGCCCCGACGGTGTCGTTCGCCAGCACGGGTACCGTGGTGGTTGGCGACTCGACGATCACGGCCGACACGCGTCTGGCCGTGGGCGGCTCGACGGCGATGACGGTGGCCGCCGGCGGTGTGCTGAACACCTCCTCGCTCACGTTTGTCGGAGCCTCGAGCGTGTACGTTGACGGCGGGCGGGCTTATTCTACCGGTGCGGCCAGCGTGGCGGACTCGGCCAACCTCACCCTGACCAATGGCGGGCAGATCAGCGTCTCCGGCAACCTGGCGATCAGCTCGAAGGGCGACCTGCTGATCTCCGGCTCGAACTCGCGCCTCTACGCCACGGGCGAGCTGCAGCTCAACGGCGCGGGCACCACTGTCACGGTGGAAAACGGCGGCACGCTTTGGGGTAAATACACCATCCGTCTGGACGGCGACAACTCGAAAATCGTCATCGAAGACGGCGGCAAGGTCGTCGCCGAAGACCGTTTCTACGGCACGCGCGGCTCCGCCCAGAGCGTCATCGCCTCCATCGACCTGAAAGACGGCGGAGCCTTCACCGCTTCCGCGGGTGCCTGGCTCGCGGGGCAGGGCACGGCCAACGGCATGTTCATCTTCAACCAGACGGGCGGCACGGCCTCGTTCGCGCAGACTCTGGGGCTGACCCACACGCTGGGCACGGGTGTGGCGGCGGCCGTCTACAACCTCAGCGGCGGCGTGCTGGTTTTCAACGGCGGGGTCACTTACGGCTCGACCGGCGAGTATCACACAGACGAGGCGGTCGACCGCGGCGAGGACGCCGGCCAATACCGCAACGCCGTCGGCAGCAAGATAGACTGGACGGGCGATGAAATCGTGGCCGAGTCCGTCTCGATCAATCTCGACAACGCCGGTACCGGCCTGTTGACCGTGGGCTTGTCCAGCACCTCCGCCAAAACCCTGACGGCCGGCCTTGCGGGCAGCATCTACACGCAAAGCGCCACGGCCGGCCTGGGGCTGGACGTTTTCAGCGACACAAGCTTCGACGTGCTGGACTGGAGCGGCGGCACGGTCGTCCTGGAAGACGGCACAAATATTTACCTGACATTGCGCAACGGCTATAGCGCGGACGACGAGGTGACCTTTGTTGGCATGATTCTGGCTGACAGCATCGTGGGCAACGCCGACGCGATCAACATCTACGTCAACGGCGTCCTCATGAGCGACTGGTACGCGCAAATCGTGAACGGCTCGCTGAACGTCAGCAACTTCATCCCCGAGCCCGCCGCGGCGGCGGCTTTGTTCGGGCTGCTGGCCCTGCTTGCCGTCCGCCGCAGGCGTTAGGCGAGGGGGAAAAAACTTCTTTCAAAACCGTCTGGTCACAGGCGGTTTTTTATTTGAGGAAAGATGAAATGCAAATCCGCGCATTGAAAGGCAGGCGAAGCTTTGGCACAATGGCGGGATATGGACTTTGCGAAAACCCTTGAAAAATTTGTGGCCGCAGCGAGCGTGTCGGCTGATCCGGCGTTTGCCGAAGGGATGGCGCGCGCGTGTGAATTTTTGCGCGGGGCGCTGGAGGGACTTGGGTTTGAGGTGAAAGAAGTGAGGGCAGACAAGGGACAGCCGATTGTGCTGGCAGAGCGTGGGGAAAAGCAGTGGCCGCGCGTTGTCCTATACGGGCACTACGACGTGCAGCCGGCCGACCCGGTTGAAAAATGGCACACGCCGCCGTTTGAGGCGCAGGTCAAAGATGGTCGCATTTACGGGCGAGGCACGGCGGACAACAAGGGGCCCATTGTCGCGCTCTTGTGCGCGCTGGAAAAACTCTTTGCGGATTTTCCCGCGTTGCCGCTGCGCTTGACTTTTATCCTGGAGGGCGAGGAGGAAACCGGCAGCCGGGCGCTCTCGGCGTTTTTAAAAGAGCATGGCGGGGAATTTTCGGACGCGGCTTTTGTGCTGCTGGCCGATACCGGCAGCCCCTCGCTTGAGCAGATTGTGGTGACGACGGCGCTGCGCGGGATTTTGGGCTTTGAGCTGCGCGTGAAAGGCCCCGCGGCCGACCTGCATTCGGGGCTGCACGGCGGGCCTGTTTACAATCCCTTGCAGGCGTTGTGCGAGTTGGTTGGCTCCTTGCACAATGCCGACGGCTCCGTAAACGTGCCGGGCTTTTACGACGGCGTGAAAACGCCCGCCGACTGGGAACGCGCCGAGCTCAAAAAATTCCCGCTCAGCGAGCAGGAGTACCAAAAAATCGTCGGTGTGAAGGCGTTTCACAACCCGCCCGGGCTCTCGCCGCTGGAGTCGCTGCGCTTTGGCCCCACGCTGGAGATCAACGGGATCGGCGGCGGTTACCAGGGGGAAGGTTCCAAGACGGTCATCCCCGCCGAGGCCTTTGCCAAAATCACCTGCCGCCTGGTCGCCGACCAGGATCCAGAAAAAGTGTTCGCGCAGATGCAAAAAACGCTGCGCGAACGCTGCCCAGAGGCGATTGAAATGAGCATAGAATTGCAGCAAAGCTCTCCCGCCTACCTGGTGCAGCCGCCCAACAGGGAAAATTCCGACCCCGCGCAAAACCCCGTGCTCTCTCGCGCTTTCGGCCAGCTCGAAAACGCGGTCGCCGCGCACTTCGGCACCCCGCCGCTGTTTTTGCGCGAGGGCGGCAGCGTGCCCGTCATTTCCGACATTAAAAAATACACCGGACTGGATTCCCTCATGGTCGGCCTGTTTCTCCCCCAAGACGCCTTGCATGCCCCCAACGAGAGCTTTTCCCTCGAAATGGCCGAGCGCGCGCAGGGAATGTTTTACACGTTTTTGCGTTCGCTGGCGCGGGATGTGTGAGTCTTAGCCAATCGCCGTAGCGTCGCCGCCGACCGATGATAACTCAAGCGCCTTTTCTCTCTGCGGCAGGGAGATTTGTGACTGTATTGTGAATAAAAGAAACAGGCCTCTTTTATTTTTGACTTTAGCAATATGGTAGGCAGTATGGGAAATAGGTTAGTTTTGGATAAAATTAACTTTCTTGTTACCCCATGAAAAAGATCAGCTTTTTGATGCTGTTTGTTTTTCTGCCGTTACAAGCGGTAGAAATTGATATCAACAGCGCGCCACAGGCGATTGGGACAGCGATATCTGGGGATATATGCCGGAATTCGATGTCTACACACAAATACCTCTTGCCGGCCTTCGCCCGGGAGCCGCCGCCGCCGTGCACTTGACAGACGCCAGCGTGACCATGAGCGCGGGCACGTATGAAATTGCGTCGTTGCATATTTGGAACCTGGGGGATGTCCCCACAGGGAATTTTTTCATGAAAGAAGATGCCACGCTGATCGTGAACAGGTCTTTTTACATGGGAGGCTGTGATTCGCAAATAACCTTGGCCGGTAAAATCTACGTGAATGATGTGACATGGATGTATGGTTCAGGCAGTGCGGTGACATTGTCAGGAGAACTCATCAGTTCGGGAAAAAGCGAGATTCAGTTCATGATGGCCAGCTCGAGCATGCTGATCACCGGCCTTATTGATTTTTCAAACACCACCGGTTCCCCCCTAACCCTTGGCGGCTATTACACGACGACAACCGTCGCCGCGGGTGCCGTCATCAACGCGAAATATTCCCTGCAGCTCAAAACCTCCGCCTATCAGAATTTTTACATCGACGGCGGGCAGGTTAACGTGCACCGCTTCTATGGGCAGCGCGTGAAAAATTATTTGGGGTCGCTGGCCAACTACCACATGAAAAGCGGCACCTTTTCGCATTTTGGCTGGGAGGCGGAATTGACGGGCAAAGACCACGACAACACGGGGGTCGTGGTTTTCAACCAGTCGGGCGGCCTCGTCGTCATGAACCAGGGCGGCGGCACGTTTAATCTGACGGGGCAGAAAAACGCCAACGACGGCGGCAAGGTCTGCACGCTGGGTGTGGGCATTTACAACTTAAGCGGCGGGCGTTTGGTGCTTCACCGGGGCATCTCCTACGGTGTCGTGGGGCAGTATGCCGAAAACGCGGACGCCGTGCGCATCGACGAGGCGGTCGCTTACAGCGGCTATGCGGGCGGGCAGTTTAATTTCACGGGTGGAGAGTTGCAGACGGAGTCGTTGAGCATTCATCTCGACAATAAGGGCGGCACGCTGATCGTAGGTTTGGACGACGCGCAGGGTGCCACCTTGTTTGGCGCCGAGGGGATGACCTATTCGCAATCCGCCGCCAGCTCGCTGGCGCTTGATTTTATCGCCCTTGACCAGTACGACAAGCTCGACTACACGGGCGCGCTGAGCAGCGTGTTTTTTGAAGACGGCACGCACATTCGCATCACGCTGGCCGACGGGTTTTCGCCCGAGAACGGCGAGCAGTTCGACATCGTGCAAGCGGCGCTGCTTTCGGGCAACGCGGACATGTTTAATATTTGGATCAACGGCGTGCTGACAAGCGATTGGACGGCGGAGATTCTCGGCTCCACCACGCTGCGCTTAAAAGCCCCGGGTATTCCCGAGCCGGCTTTCTCGGCGGGGCTGATTGTTTTGCTCGCTCTTGTTCGGGGGATGAGGCGGCGTTGAGGCTTTCCTTATTTGCACAAAACGGGCTGAGCCGGCTGAATGATGGCCTGGAATCCTGATTTTTAACTTTAAAAAAGGTTTAAGGGCCTTAATTATCTGAATATATTTTTGGAGCAATTAAGGAATTGAAGATCATTTTGTTAGTTTAGTTATTTACAGCGGATCGGCGCAAAACCCTGTTTGATCTCTCTCTGAAGGTTTTGGCATTTAATTTTCAAGCCCAAAACGGTCTTTGGGGTGAAAAAGTTCGCTGTTTTACAAAATCGTAAAAAAATCTCATATTTTTGAATTTTGTGCGTGCAATGAGGTGTAAAAGTTGTTTGAGTGGGTAACTGGTTATAGGGGTTAATGGCTTTCCGGAGCACCATATCTAGTGTTTCTGCCCTAAGCTCCTGTTAATCAGACGCAAACCTTTTCTCATACCCTGAAAGACAGCTTTTAACTTCAACCATACTCATTAGCCATGCCCGCAACCGTTGCCAAAAGCGCGCCCAAAAAGGCCGCCAAACAGAGCGCTCCCCTGAAAATGAAGCGCGTTTTCTCCGACGCGAAGGTTCACCCCTTCGACCAGATTAAATGGGACAAGCGCAGCGCCCAAATCACCGACGAGACAGGCCGCGCCTTCTTCAAGCAGGAGAACATCGAGGTGCCCTCCTATTTCTCCGACCTGGCGACCAAGATTTTGTCCTCGAAGTATTTTTACGGCGACATCGAGCTGGGCACCGACCCCAAGAGCGGCGGGCGCGAAAGCTCGTTCAAGCAGGTGCTCTTGCGCGTGTGCCACACCTTGGCCGACTGGGGCTTGCAGGACGGTTATTTTAAGACCGCCGAGGACGCCCGCATCTTTGAGGAGGAGCTCATTTGGCTGTGTCTGAACCAGGTCGGCGCCTTCAATTCACCGGTGTGGTTCAATCTGGGGCTTTACCAGGCTTACGGCACGGGCAAGACCTCCACGCGCGGCAACCTCTTTTGGGATCCGGCCGAGAAAAAGGTCAAGCGCGCCCAGACCCAGTACGAATACCCGCAGTGCTCGGCGTGCTTCATCCAGCACGTGGACGACACGATGGAGTCGATCATGGAATTGGCGCGTTCGGAGGCGATGCTCTTTAAGTTTGGCTCCGGCTCCGGCACCGATCTCTCGCCGTTGCGCTCCACGCGCGAGAAACTTTCCGGCGGCGGGCGCCCGAGCGGGCCGCTGAGCTTTTTGGCGGTGTACGACGCCGTGGCCGGCGTCGTCAAAAGCGGCGGCAAAACCCGCCGCGCGGCCAAGATGAACACCCTGCGCGACACGCACCCGGACATCGAGGAATTCATCGACGCCAAGCGCAAGGAGGAAATGAAAGTCTGGGCGCTGATCGAGCAGGGCTACGACCCCTCCTTCAACGGCGAGGCTTACGGCACCGTGCGTTTCCAGAATGAAAACCTTTCCGTGCGCGCGACCGACACTTTTATGGAGGCCGCCATCAACGGCCAGGACTGGTGGACCAAGCGCGTGGTCGACGGGCAGCCCTGCGAGAAGAAAAACGCCTCCGCGCTGCTGGACGCCATCGCCCTGGGCACGCACGTGTGCGGCGACCCGGGCATGCAGTTTGACGACACCATCAACAAATGGCACACCTGCAAAGGCTCCGGCCGCCAGAACTGCACGAACCCGTGCTCGGAATATTTGTTTTTGGACAACTCGGCCTGCAATCTGGCGAGCATCAACCTAATGAAGTTCCGCACCGAAAAGGGCTTCGACTTCGAGGGCTTTGCCGCCGCCTGCCGCGTCTTCATCATCGCGCAGGACATCATTGTCGACCGCTCCTCGTACCCGACCGAGGGGATCACCTACAACTCGCACTGGTTCCGCACGCTGGGGCTGGGCTACGCCAATTTAGGCTCGCTGCTGATGACCTACGGCTTGCCCTACGACTCCGACGAGGGCCGCGCGCTGGCCCGCGGCATCACCTCCGTGATGACGGCCATGGCCTACCGCACCTCGACCGAATTGTCCGAGGCGATGGGCCCCTTCGACGGCTACCACGACGCGCGTTACTGGAACGTGCCCAACCCGCCGATGAAGGACAATGTCGAATCCATGCTCGACGTCATCCGCCAGCACCGCAGCGAGTCGCTGGCGCTCAACGGCTCCTGCCCGCACGAGTTGGCCGAGTATGGCCGCAAGCTGTGGAACGAGGTTTTGGAACGCGGGATGCAGCACGGGTTTCGCAACGCGCAAGTGACCGTACTGGCGCCCACCGGCACCATCGGCTTTTTGATGGACTGCGACACGACGGGCGTGGAGCCTGCCATCGGCCTGGTCGCCTACAAGATGCTCGCAGGCGGCGGCTCGCTTACCTTGCCGATTCGCATGATCCCGATGAGCATGGAGTACCTCGGCTACTCGAAGGAAAAGATCGAGCAGGCCTGCGCCCACGTCGAAAAATACGGCACGTTGGAAACCGTGCAGGTCGGCGACGAGCAAATTTCTTCCGGCGTGCGCGCCGAGCACCTGCCTGTTTTTGACACCGCCTTTTTGTCAGGGCAGGGCAAGCGTGTGCTGCCGTATATGGCGCACCTCAAAATGGTCGCCGCCGTGCAGCCGTTTCTTTCGGGCGGTATTTCCAAAACCGTCAACATGCCGCAGGCCGCCACGGTTCAGGAAATCCGCGACACTTACATCAAGGCCTGGCAGATGGGCGTCAAGGGCGTCGCCATTTACCGCGACGGCTCGAAGCGCTCCGCCCCCATCTCCACCCAAAAGAAAAAGGACGAGGAACAACAGGTCGTCCAGATGGTCACCGAGCCTTACCGCCGCGAATTGCCCGACACCCGCCGTTCGCTCACCCACAAGTTCTCCATCGCGGGCACCAAGGGTTACATCACGGTCGGCGAATTCGACGACGGCCAGCCCGGCGAAGTCTTCATCCAGATGGCCAAGGCAGGCTCCACTGTCAACGGCTTGATGGACACCGTGGGCACCCTCCTGTCGTTATGCTTGCAGTACGGCGTGCCGCTGGAAACGCTCGTCAAAAAATTCACCCACGTGCGCTTCGAGCCGGAGGGCATGACGCGCAACCAGGACATCCCCATGGCCAAGAGCGTCATCGACTACATCTCGCGCTGGCTGGGCATGGAGTTCATCGACGGCTACCGCCAAAAAATGTCCCCGGCCGCCCGCATGGAGGTCGAAGCCGCGCTCAGCGACGCCAAAAGCGCCCTGTCCGACGAGATCGCCCGCGAGGACGAGTCCACCAACAAGCTCACCGCCGAACAGCTCGAATTGATCACCACCGGCGACGGCCACTTCACCTGCTCCGAATGCGGCAGCTCCAAAGTGAAAGTGACCGGCACCTGCGCCACCTGCCTAAACTGCGGGACATCGCTGGGGTGTTCGTGAAGATTTTTTAGGAGTAGAAGGATGCGGGGGGAACCTTTTTTTAAGTAAAAAAAGGGTCCCCCGCGCCCCCTCCCAAAAAACTTTTGACACGGATGCTGGCGCATCCGATTTTCGTGTGTGTCAATCGGCAGATGATTGATTTTTTGTTTTTCGCTTAAAGCGTTCGATGTTGTTTGTTTGAAAAAAATTGCAACAAATAACGATTTCCGCTGTCTGAAGTACAGAGACATTTGCGTGGGGCGCCGTATTTTTCACGTTGTCGTGGAAAGTGGGGCGTTTTTGAAAGGTGCGAATTCGCTCATTATGAATTTGTTTGGAAATAGTTTGCGTAACCTTGGGGTGTGCGTCGCGGTTTTTTGTTGCGCGACGACGGGCGGCTATGCGCAGGTGTGGACGCAGGGTAATAGTTCGGTGACGCTTAATCCCGCCGTCGAATCTTACAGCGGCACGAGTATGCACCTGGCGCGCAGTGCCTCGGGTACGGGGTCTTTGACCATTGAACAGGGCGGCGCCCTGACGCTTTCCAGTTATCTGTACGTGGCAAGCGCTTCGGGAACCAGCGCCACGGTGAGTGTCACCGGGGGCACCTTGTCAGCGCGCCGCGCCATCATCGGGTGTTCGGGCAGCGGCGCTTTGGAAATTTCCGGCGGCACGGTCACCTTGGCGTCGCTGTCTATCGGTTATTCGGCCGGTTCGTCGGGCACGGTGAGCGTCACGGGCGGCTCGCTCAGGGCGGGGCCTGTGTACGTCGGCAACTCCGCCACCGGCTCGCTGGACATCAGCGGTGGCACGGTGGTGTTTACCTCGCCGGTTTATGTCGGCTATGGCTCCGAAAGCACGGGCACGATGAGTCTTTCCGGGGTCGCGCTCAACGCCAGCGCCGCCTACATCGGCAGCAGCGGCACCGGTTCGCTGGACATCACGCTTGGCACGGCTTCGATGACATCGCTTTCCATTGGGCGCTATGCATCCAGTTCGGGCACGGTCACTATCACATCCGGCTCGCTGAACGTCACCTCGATGACCCATGTGGGCGAGGGCGGCACTGCGAGCCTGACCATTTCCAACAGCTCGGTTTCGCTGGGAAGACTTTTTGTCGGATCGCAGTCCACGGCGGTGGGCACTGCCAGCTTTGTCAACAGCACGGTTTCGATCTTGGACAGTTCCATCGGCCAAAACGGGCGCGGCTCGCTGACGATCAGCGGCGGGACGGTCACGTTTTTAAGCGCGCTTTATATCGGCGAGCAGGCCACCGGCACGGGCACGCTGAGTCTGATGAGCGGTTTGCTTACGGCGCAAGATGTCACCGTCGGCTACGTTGGCACTGCCAGCTTGGAAATTTACGGCGGCACGGCCTCGCTCTCGAGCATTTCTGTCGGCCACTTTACCACGTCCTCGGGCACGCTGATTATCGCCGGCGGCTCGTTGACGGTAGGGCAGGCCGTCATTGGTTTTTCCGGCAGCGGCACGCTCATCGCATCCAATCAGGCGGACGGCATTTCTTTCCAGACGTTAAAAGTGGGTGACAGAAGTGCCGTGAAGCTGGACGTTTCCGGCTCCTCGCTCGCGGCGGCGGACACGCTGGTCTTTCGCGTGGCGGGCACGGCGACGCTTTCGGCCAACGCCAGCTACACGATTGATTTGTCCGGTTTCACGGGAATCATTGCAGCCAATGATGCCATCACCATCGCGATAGTCGGTGAGTTGTCGCCCGGCTCGCAGGATGTCTCCTGGATCGTGAAGGGCTACCAGCAGCAAATTGAAGGCATGGAATTGCAGGCCTATTGGGACGGCAATACCTTGGTCGTTGGCTGGATCCAAGTTCCCGAACCCGCCGTGGCGGCGGCGCTGCTGGGCGTGTTCGCGTTGGTGTCGGTCGCGCGGCGCAGGAAGTGATTTTTCAGGGAATACAAACAGCCTCTCGACTGGCGGCGTCCCGGTTTTTGCGCTTGAAACAGGGGGTAAGTTTCGGCATTGTATACCTTTAGCTGTTTTCTTTTCTTCATGAACGTCATTCTCATCCTCCTTTCGATCGCCCTTGTGGTGCTGTGTTTGTTTGTCGGGCTTATCGTGCTGATGCAGCGCGCCAGCTCCAACGCGGGCATGGGTTCCGCCCTGGGTGGCGGCATGGCCGAATCGGCGCTCGGTGGCGAGGCCGCCAACACGCTCAACCGCCTGACGATCCGCTGCGTGGTTGCGTTTTTTATTCTTTCGTTGGGCTTGTACATGGGGTATCTCTATATGGCCAACCAGCAGGGCGATTTGAGCAAAGGCCCCTCGCTTTCCGGCGTGGCCGAGGCCACCCTTGAAAGCGCCGCGGCACCCGCCGCCGAAACCGCCGCTGAGCAGGCGCCCGCCGAGGCTCCGCCCGCCGCCGAACAAGCGCCGCAAACAGTGCCGGTTGTCTTACCGGAAACGCCCGCGCCTTCGGCCAAGTAACGCGCAAGCGTCCTGCCAAGACGTCTGAACGATGTTGGGCGCTAAGAAAATTTTCCACTGGGGGCTTGCCGCTTTTTTCGCGGCGAGCCTCTTTTTGTGCGGACAGTCGCACCCCGCGCTTTCTCCCAACACGCCAGTAAAAATCGAGACGCTTTCTCCCGAGCAGGCGCGGGAGGCTATCGAGACATTTCGCGCGGCGCGCTTCGGCGGGGATTTTTGCCTGCGCTTTAGTTTGACGCATATGCCGCGCAAGGGCGCGGAGATTGTTTACGAGGGCATCATGTGGGGCAAGGGTTTTGCGGACGGCTCGGCACTGCGCCTTGTTTTTTGGAAGAAGGACGACCCGCAACAACGCACGCAGTATCTGCTGCTGGGCGGGAAAAACGCGCGCGTGTTCAAGGGCGGCCTGGGCGAAAGTGCGCGGGAGCTTTCCGCCGCGCAAATCGCCGAGCCGCTGGCACCCGGGCTGTTATATTCGCCCTTCGACGCGATGATGCCCTTCATTCACTGGCCGACTTACGTCTACCAAGGCCCCAAGCGCGTGCAGTCGCGCGCGTGCGATATGTTTTTGTTTTACGCTCCCGACAAGTGGCGGGCGGACAACCCCGCTCAGCGCGGCGTGCTGGTCGCCCTTGACCGCACTTTCAACGCGCTCATTTACGCCCAGCTTATTTCCGACAGCGGCGAAAAGCTGCGCAGTTTTCGCATCGTGGACTTGAAAAAAGTGCGCGAACAGTGGATCGTCAAGCGCATCGACTATACCGATGAGCGTACCCGCGACAAAGACCGCTTCGCCGTGTGGGCGGCGGCGGTGCAGATAACGCTGCCCGCGGAAATTTTCACGGTCGACGCCCTGCAGATGATGCCGGAGCTTCCGGCCTTCGAGGTGTTTTAAACGCGGCGCCCGTGCGGTGGCGTTTTATTCTTTTTGCCCGTCCCGTGCCGCCACGCGCCCGGACTGTTCGGCGAGGTCTTTTAGCAGCGGGGCGATGTAGGTGTGCAGCTCGTCGAACTGCGCTTGCGAAAAACGCCACTGCCAGTTGCCCGCGCTTTGGCCGGGGGTGTTGAAACGCGCTTCGCTGCCCAAATTCAAAAAATCCTGAAGCGGCACGACGGCGCAGGCGCTCACGGATTTGTAAGCCGCGTGAATGAGATCCCAGTTGGGCGAGTCCCCCGCGCTGCGCAGGTAGCGGCGAAAATAGTCGCGCGTTTTCTCGTCCGTCGAGGCGTACCAGCCTTTGCTGGTGTCGTTGTCATGCGTGCCGGTGTAGACGACACTGTTGCGGACGAGATTGTGCGGCAGGTAGAGGTTGCCCGCGTCGGAGCCAAAGGCGAATTGCAGCACGGCCATGCCGGGCAACCCCGTGCGCGCGAGCAATTCGCGCAGCTCGGGCGTGATCACGCCCAAATCCTCCGCGATGATGTCGGCTTGCGGCAGGGCGTCTTTGATTGCCTTGAAAAATTCCAGCCCCGGGCCTTTTTCCCAAACACCCTTGCGGGCGTCCTTGGCGTCGGCGGGCACTTTCCAATACGCCTCAAAGCCGCGAAAATGGTCGAGCCGCACGCGGTCGTAAAGCCCGAAGGCCGCCTTGAAACGTGCAATCCACCAGCGGTACTTTTCCTTTTTGTGGGCGGGCCAGTCGTAAAGCGGGTTTCCCCACAGTTGCCCCAAAGGTGAAAAATAATCCGGCGGCACGCCCGCCTGCGCGGTCAGCTCGTAGGCCGCGTTCATCTGGAAAAGTTCGGGGCGCCCCCAGGTGTCGGCGCTGTCGTGCGCCACGAAGATCGGGATGTCGCCGATCAGCCGCACGCCGTTTTTTTGCGCGTAGTCTTTCAACTGCGCGAACTGCGAAAAACACACAAACTGCGCCCAGCTAAAAAATTCGACGTCGGCCTTCACCGCCTTGTCGTCGAACACGCCGCTGGACAGGGCGTCTTTCAGGCAGCGCTGGTTTGGCGGCCACAACCACCACGGTGCGCCCTTGTGAAAACGCTTGAGTGCGCTGAAGCACGTGTAAGGCTTGAGCCAATCTTCGTACGTTTTGCAAAATTTTTCGAAATTCCCGAGGCCATCGAGCGCCGCCGGATTTTCTTTCCAAGCGTCAAACGCCTTTTGCAACACTGGCCAAAAGCGCGCGTACAAAAGCCCGTAATCGACACGCTCGTGCGGCAGGTCGTACAGCGCGCCCAAATCCTCGTGGCTGACCAGCCCGGCCTCCAGCAGCGTGTCCCAATCAACAAAATAGGGATTGAGCGCGAAGGCCGAAAAACACTGGTAGGGCGAATCGCCAAACCCCGTGGGCCCCAGCGGGCACATCTGCCAGTAAGCCACATCGGAACTTTTTAAAAAGTCAACAAACGCGCGCGCGCTTTTCCCAAAATTCCCAACCCCCGTGGGGCAGGGCAGCGAAGTGGGATGCAAGAGCACCCCCGCGCTACGCGTGTGAGTTGAGTAAAACAAGGCTGTCTCAGGCATTAGTTGAAGCGCTCCAATCAGGGCGCGTCTGTGGAAGGTTGCTCTTGCTCCAATTTTTTATTCGCCTGCTGCAGGCGCTGGTCGATGATTTCCTCGACGGAGGCCTCTTTGACGCCGTCCATTTCGCGCAGGTATTTTTGGGCGCGGTAGGAGTTTTGCGTGATGGCGCGGTTGAGCCATTGGCGGGCGAGGGTTTCGTCTTTGGGGGCGCCCAGGCCTTCGTTGTAGAGCACGCCGAGTTGGTACTGCGCGTCCAACACGCCGTTGTCGGCGGCCTTTTTTATCCAGGAGAAGGCGTTGTTGTAATTTTGGGAGACGCCTTTGCCCTCAAGGTACGCCATGCCGAGTTGGTACTGTGCGTCGGGATTATCCTGCCCGGCCGCTTTTTCAAACCATTGGGCAGCCAGGATGGGGTCTTGCGTCGTGCCTTCGCCGCGCAGGTAAGCCATGCCGAGGGCATATTGCGCCGAACGGTTCCCCTGGTCGGCCGCGCGTTGATACCATAAAAAAGATTCGGCGGGGTCTTTTGTCACGCCCTCGCCGGAAGCGTACGCCGTGGCCAGCGCCAACTGGGCGCTCATGTGCCCCATGTCGGCGGCCTTGCGGTAATGCTCGATCGCCTTTTCGTAATTCAGCGGCACGCCGATGCCGTAATTGTAATTAAAGCCCAGCGCGTATTGTTGCTGAGAGTCCACGGATTCTCCCGAGGCGTTTTGCGCGGCGGGTTTGTCGTTGTAGGAAACTTTTTCGCAAGACACGCCGGTCAACGCCAGCACGCACAAAAACATAGGCAACAAACACTTCATACCTGACATTGTGCCAAGAGTTCGCCCGTTTGCAAAGGCGTTTTTAACGAATGGGGCAGCGTTTACTTCAATTCAAAATAACCATTTCTCTTGGCCGCTTGGCGCCATTGCTTGGCTTTTTCGAGGTCGCTGGCGACGCCCTTGCCATTCTCGTAGCATTGCGCCAGCTTTGAGTGCGCATAGCCGACGTTTTTGTCCGACGCCAGTTGGTACCATTGAAATGTGGTCGCGTCGTCGAAGGGCAAAAAGCCGTCCGCATTTTCAAGCTCCTGAAAAATCCGGCCGACGGCGAAGGGATCCTGTTCAAGCAGTTTTTGCATTTGCTCGCGCGCCCTGGCCTCGCTTTTTTCGACGCCTTTGCCAAGGGCGTAGGCTTTTAAAACAGCCTCGCGCGCCTCGGCGGATTCGTCGATGAGTTTCTCATACCACTTGAAAGCGACGGCCTCGTTTTTCGGGGCGCCCTTGCCCTCGGCGTACCATTGGGCGACGGTTAGCTGCGACTCGGCGTTGCCTTGCTCGGCGGATTTTTCAAACCACTTGAGGGCTTTTGCGTCGCTCTTTTTGACCCACTGGCCGTACTGATAGAGGTTCGCCAAGGTTATCTGCGAGGGTTCGTAGCCTGCCTCGGCGGCCTTTTCAAACCATTGCACCGCCTTGGCACTGTCGGCCTGCGTGCCGAGGCCCTTGGCATAGCAAAGCGCCAGGCTGTTTTGCGCGCGCAAGTGTCCGGCAGTGGCGGCCTCGTTGAACCATTCAAAGGCCTGTTCCAAATTTTTTTCAACCCCGCGGCCGTGATAGTACGCCAACGCCACGTCATATTTTAGCTGTACGTCGGCATCCTCCGCTTGCGCCTTTTCCAGCATCAATTCAAAAGGTGTTTTTTCAACAAGCTCCGCTTGCTCGGCAGGGGCGGCTTCTTGTGCGGTTTGTTCGGCAGCCGGTGCCGTCTCAGCCGGAGCAGTTGTTTGCGCTTGCGCCAAAAGACTCTGGCTGCAAAGCACGCATAAGCTCAAAAAAACGGGGGTAATTTTCATAGAAGCAGTATGCCAGTTTTTAAAACCAAAGGCAAGACGGTGCGGCTGTTTCAGCAAATCGGCTTGCCAAACGGCGCCATTCATGAATAAATAGCCCTTTTAAAGGAGAGGTGGCAGAGTGGTCGAATGCGCAGCATTGGAAATGCTGTGTACTCGTAAGGGTACCGAGGGTTCGAATCCCTCCCTCTCCGCCATTCGCAGGCGCAAGGTTTAAAATTTGTTTACCCGTTCGTAGCAAAGGAAGGGATTTGAGCCCTCAAAGAGAGTTCGGCGTAGTGAATACAAACGAGTCGGCGTCGCGTGATTCCTTGCGTTGTTTTAGGAATAAATTTTCTTCTGTTTGCCTGTGATCTGGTCTATTGAAATTTTGTAAACGGCGGTGCGATGCAGGGAGCGTTCGATGGCGTTGTCGAACAAATGCAGGTGTTCGGGGGTGTATTTTTCGCAGAGTTTTTTGAGCGCCTCGATTTTCTCATCTCGATCCTCGACGGCGGCGGCTTTGCCGAAGATGATCGCGGATTCGTAGGCGGTCGTGTACTGTTCAGGGATGGTTTTCACGTCGCCCACGCACACCAGGCAGACGTTTGGGTTGTGCGCGATGTTTTCGAGTTTTTTGCCTTCGGGGGCGCAGTGGAAATAGACGGAGTTTTCAACCAGTACAGGCGAGACGGGCACGGCGTAAGGAGAGCCGTCGGGGTTTGTGGTGGCGAGGGTGGCGTATTGGCATTTTTTGGCCACTTCGTAGGCGAATACCTCGTCGCGTTGTCGGTCTTTGCGGCGCATTTTTTTAGCGGATGGCCGAGTCCAGCAGCTCGTCGAAAAGTTTTTTATAATTTTGGTAAAATACTTCCTTGGAAAAAAGGGTCCGCGCCTGCTGCGTGCATTTTTGTGCGAGGTCGTGCAGGTTGGCGTCCAAAAGGGCGTTCACGGCGTTTGTGAAATCGCCGAGATTTCCTTTCTCGACAACGCTGCCGATATCCGTTCTCCCCTGCAGGCTTTCGGGCGAGCCTCCGGTGTTGTAGGTGACCAGCGGCGTGCCGCAGGCCAGCGCTTCCAGGTTGACGGTGGGCATGTTGTCCTCGTAGGTCGGGTTGGCGAACACATCGGCCAAAGAATACAGCGCGGCCAGTTCGCAGATGTTTTCCGTCCGGCTGATGCCAATAACGTCCTTGGGCAGCAGCGCGCGGTCTTTTTCTGTGACGCCCACCAAAACGATTTGCACGTCGTCGGGCAGATGCTTTGGCATTCTGCAAAAGTCATCAATGCCTTTGCGCTTGTCCCAGATGCTGCCGACCCCCAGCACAACTTTGGGGCGGGTGATGTCGTATTTTTCGCGCAGCCCTTGCGTGGGTGTGGGTTTGAAGTCCTCCAGATCAATGCCATTGTAGATGACGCGATGAGGTTTGTCCTTCAGGTATGATTGGCCGACATAACGGTCGAGCCATTGCGAGACGGGGACGTAGACGATGCGCTCGGGCGAATTGAAAATGCGCTTTTTGCGGTCGAAGTTGCGCGGGGAATTATCCCGGAAAAAAGAGGCGGGGTAGGCACGGGTCTGCGGGCATTTTTGGCAATGCGTTTCCCATTTGTAGCAATCGGCCGATTCAAAATAAGCGCAATGCCCCGTGAATGTCCAGCAGTCGTGCATGGTCAGCACAATAGGGATGCTTTTGCGCGTGAGGTAGTCGAAAAGAATCTCGATGTTGATGTAGTAGCCGTGCAGGTTGTGGATGTGCACGATGTCGGGGGCGATGCGCTCTACTTTTTCTATAAATTCGCGCGTCTGGGCTTTGGCGTTGAAGCCCTCGTTGTCCAGCAAGCGTGCGAGCAGGGCGTTGCGGTGAGGGGCGTATTTGGAGCCTATGCGAATCAACTCGGCGGAGCTGTGGGTAGCATTTCGGCCGTAGGCCATGTAGGTTTGCCAGCCGTCTTTGGCGGCCATATTTAAAATGTATTCGGCCAGGCGCCCCGTGGAGCCGCTGTTGGCGGTTACATTGATACCCAGTATTTTTGGCATTTGCCTGTTATCTTAGAGCGGGTTCGCTGCGCGCGCCAGAAATATTATGGGCAGGCAGGTGATAGTCTTGTGAAGCGATCATTTTTCTTTTAGGCTGTAACAAAAGTCCCTTTTCCATTGTTTACAAGGTATAGCTATGAGATTTCCCCCGATTGTTTGTTTGGTCGTTTTGGCCGTCAGTGTGTTTTTTTTAAGCGGCTGCGGTCGCAAATCGTCACAGGACGACAAGGTTCAGGGCCCGCCGGTGGTCGAGGTGGCCGTGCCCTTGGAAAAGGAAATCGAGGTATGGGACAGCCACGCGACGCGCATCGAGGGCCAAAAGGCCGTGAACATCCGCGCGCGCGTGAGCGGGTATTTGGAAAAAGTTTGTTTTAAGGACGGCGACTTTGTGAAGGAGGGCGACGTGTTGTTTGAAATCGACGCGCGGCCGTTTGCCGCGGTGGTGGAGGCGTGCAAGGCGGCGGTCATCGAGGTCGAGGCCAAGATCGCCCTGGCGCAAAGCAACTTTGACCGCGCAAAGGAGCTGTTTGCGGCCAACGCCATCTCCAAGGAAATTCTGGAAACGCGCCGCAGCGAACTGCTGGCCTCGCAGGCGATGCTGCTCAGCGCGCAGGCCACGCTCAAGCAGGCGCAGCTTGACCTGGAATTCACGAAAATCATCACGCCGATTTCCGGCTATGTCGCCCGCCGCCTGATCGACGAGGGCAACCTGGTTAACGCCTCGGAAACGCTGCTGACCCGCGTGGTCTCGCGCGAGGTGGTGTACGCCTATTTCGAGGTCAGCGAGCGCGACATCCTGCGCTACGCGGCCGCGGGGCTTATGGACCGCATCGATGTCTCGGCGGGCAAGGGGCCGCCCGTGCGTTTTCAACTCATGGACGAGCCGCAGGCCACCCATTTCGGCGAGTTGACTTACGCGGACAACGCGCTTGAGGCCTCCAGTTTGCAATTGCGCGCGGACATCAACAACCCGCAAGGACGCCTGTATCCGGGGATGTTCGGCACGGTTTTTCTGCGCGTGGGCGCCCCCGTCAAGCGCCTGCTGGTTCCGGAACTGGCAGTGGGCACGGACTTGGTCAAGCGCTACGTTTATGTGGTGGACAAGGACGATGTGGTGCATTACCGCCCCGTGATTCTGGGCGAGGTGGTCGGCACGCTGCAGGTGATTTTGGAGGGCATCCAGCCCGGCGAGCGCGTGATCGTCAACGGCATCCAGCGCGCCATGCAGGGCAAGAAGGTGCAGGCGATTGAAGTCGAGCTCAAGGACGAATAAAGGGGAAAACCAATGAAATTTTCCCACTTCTTCATCAACCGGCCGATCTTCGCGGCGGTTATTTCGATTCTCATCACGCTGGCGGGGCTGATCTCGTTTTTCAGCCTGCCGGTCACGCAGTATCCGGACATCATTCCGCCGATGATTTATGTGCGCTGCTCGTATTCGGGCGCCTCGCCGCAGGTGGCTATGGACACAGTGGCCGCCCCCCTGGAGCAGGAGATCAACGGCGTGGAGCGCATGCTGTACATGCAAAGCCAGACGGGCACGGACGGCTCGGTTTCGATCAACATCGTCTTTGAGACGGGCACGGACGTCGACACGGCGCAGGTGCTTGTGCAAAACCGCGTCAACCAGGCGCTCGCGCGCCTGCCCAAGGAGGTGCGCGATTCGGGCATCTTTGTGCGCAAGCGCTCGCCCGACATGCTCATGACGGCGAACCTCATTTCCCCCGACGGCTCGCGCGACAAATTGTACCTGGCCAACTACGCCATCACGCAGATGCAAGACCGCGTCTCGCGCGTGTACGGCGTGGGCGACGTGGATATCTGGGGGGCCAAGGAGTATTCCATGCGCGTGTGGCTGGATCCCGAGCGCCTGGCGGTGATGAATATCTCGCCGATGGACGTCGTGGCCGCCTTGCAGGCGCAAAACAAGCAGGCCGCCGCCGGCAAGCTCAACCAGCCGCCCCTGGAGACGGGCGCGGCGTTCGAGCTGGTCATCAACGCGTATGGCCGCCTGCAGACGGAGGAGGAATTCGGCAACATCGTCGTGCGGACGACGCCCGAGGGGCGCATCGTCAAGCTCAAGGACATCGCGCGCGTGGAACTGGGCGCCTACCAGTATTCCAACGAGTCGTACATGAACGACAAGGCGGCGGTGGCCCTGGGCGTTTACCAGCTGCCGGGCACCAACGCGCTGGACACCATGAAGCGCCTGCGCGCCGAGCTGGAGGAAATGAAGCGCGAGTTCCCCCCCGGCATCGATTACGTCATCGGCCAGGACACGACCGAGTATGTCTCGGAATCCGTGCGCAAGGTGTACAGCACGATTTTTGACGCGGTGATTTTGGTGGTGCTGGTGGTGCTGGTCTTTTTGCAAAACTGGCGCGCGGCGATCATCCCGTTGTTCGCGATTCCCGTGTCGCTGGTGGGCACCTTCGCGATGATGCATGTGGCCGGTTTCACGATCAACAACCTGACGCTGTTCGGGTTGGTGCTGGCCATCGGCATC
>JAKPNF010000125.1 GCA_029548565.1 Verrucomicrobiota bacterium | reverse complement strand
CGTGGCCACGCCCGCGAAAAAGAGCGCCCCCTACGTCGTGCGCGACGAGCCGGTCAAGCCCGAGCAGGAAATTCTGGAGGAGTTCTACCTCACCAAGCAGCCCCTGCGCAAAATCCACCTGGCCGAGAAGCTGCACAGCATTTCCACCAGCGTCAAGGAGATCGAGAAAGACCTCAAAAACATCTTTGAGGAAATGACGACCGCCATCAAGGACGCCCGCGGCCTCACGCAGGCCGACCGCCTGTACGGGGTGTGGGTGCGCAACAATCTGGCGCGCCACCTGCACGAGAACGTCGACGAGCTGGAACCCACCAGCGCCTCGATCATCCGCGCGACGCCGAACCTTTCCGAGCTGGCGGTGCAACTGCCGGCCAACTACCAGCGCCGCTACTTGGACGTGATCACCCGCGTGTATCCGGACAGTTGGAAAGACGTCGTCGTCGACCTGCTGCGCAACTCCACCGGCAAGTTCACGCATGAAACGATCGTGTTTCTTTACGACCACGACCAGGAAGAACTGGTAAAAACCTGCTTCACCCGTTGGCTCAACGAGCAGTCGCTCAAGTCCTCGGTCTTGGTGTGGATTTTGAAAAACCGCGGCGTCAAGCGCTTCGCCAAGGTGATCGACGGGCTGAAAGGCCCCCGCCTGATGGGCGCCGTTTTGTACGCCATCGATTACGAGGCGTTGCAAAACACATCCACCCGCCGCATCGCGCTGGCCGACCTGGTCAGCGAGGACAAGACGATCGTCTCCGACCTGCTGGAAGGCGCCTCCAACGAGACCGCGCGCGACCTCGCCCAAACGCTGCTGATCAACCAGGGCTTTGAGGATCTTTCGAAAAAATCCGTGCTGGCGCGCTTCATCGCGCTGTTCCCGGACATCCAGAGCCTCGTGAGCACGACCTCCGACCGCAAGGCCGAAAAGCTCGTCGTCTCCGCCGAGTCGCTGGACAAGCGCAAGAAGGAATACGAGGAACTGGTCAACGACAAGATTCCCGCCAACAAGGAAGCCATCGCCATCGCGCGCGAACACGGCGACCTCAAGGAAAATTCCGAATACAAAATGGCCCGCCAAGACCAGGAGACCCTCATGGCCCGCAAGGCCTTGCTGGAAGTCGAGCTGGCGCGCGCCGTGGTCACCGACTTTACCGACGCACCCGTGGACACCGTGGGCATCGGCTCGACCGTGGAATTGGTCGACGAGTTGGGCGTGCACACCTACAGCTTTTTGGGCGCCTGGGACAGCGCGCCGGAAAAGCACATCCTCTCCTACAAAACCCCCCTGGGCCAAAAACTCATGGGCAAAAAGGTCGGCGACTCCGTGCGCACCACCATCGACGGCAACACCGAGGACTGGACGATCAAAAGCATCCGCCGCTGGGTCGACAAAAAATAAGTACCCCACCCGCCTCCAAACAAAAAACCCGCCGCCTCAAAGCGACGGGTTTTTTATTTAAGACAAATTCGAGTGCGCTCAGATACCGGGCTGCCGCAATTGGATGTCGTTAAACTTGCGAAAATCCTGATCAAAAGAACAGACGCCATGGCCGCTTGCGGCGGCGGCAACATAACAATCCATCAAGTCCACCCTCGTTTTTGCAAAACGCTCCAGCGCGTCGGCCAAAACCGCGCTTTCCGGGCACTCGATTCCCCCATGAAACAGAAAAGGCCGCAGGGCGTCCTTTACCTGCGCGCGGGTGCATTTATAAACGGATGAAAGCACAAACACCACCTCCGCCAAAACGGGAGCCAGCAGCACCAGACGAAGCTCGCCCGATTGCGCCCGTTCAAACAGCTTCTTGGCCGCCTCAAAATGCGCAGGGTGATCCGCCCGCAAAAAGCGCACGATCACATTAGCGTCTAGGACTAGTTTTTTTATGAGCGAAAAATCATTTCGCACGATGCGCCCGCGCCGCACGGTAAACGGCACGCTCGGCCTGCTTGCCCATAGATGGTTTGCCATCCGACAAAGCGCCCGCGACCGACATGAGACCCTTGTCCGCAGCCTTGATGCGTACGGAATCTTTTTCCATGACGTACACAATTTTTTGCCGCGCCCCCAGCCCCAGACGGCGGCGCACCGCCAACGGCACCGTGGTCTGCCCCTTGGAAGTGACGGTTGACATTAGTTTCATACCCACAGGATGCGGTATTTTTTTATAAAAATCAAGATTTTGAAAAACATTTTTTAAAAAATTCCTTACCGAATCGAATAACAACACATCCTTGCGAAGACAGCCCATACCGCATGTGCTCTTAAATAAACGTCGCAACGTGCCTGATAAAAAAAGCGCCCGCCTTTCGGCGGGCGCCTCGGCGGCCTCTCGCTAAGCCGCCTGAACCCGAAGGGTGTGTTTGTAAATTAACGAGGATGGTGGGGCGTTCTGGTTTTGAGGCATTTTTTGGGGCTTCGAACCGAGGCGATGCTCGCCATCGTCGAGGTGAGGACACCGAAAAAGGTCCAAAAACAGAGCGTGCCGCCGCCTCGGGAATTTGCAAATGCACCCGCTACTCACTGAAAAAGTGACGAGTCTATGATTCTTATTTCCGGCGGCGAGCCACAAACACCAACGCCAGCGCGCCGAGCAACCCAGCGGCCGCGGCCGGTTCGGGAATGATGTTGATGTTGCTGATCTCGTAAACTCCCTCCGCAATTTTGTTGATCTCCCAAGTCGAACCTTCGCGGTTGTAGTCGGCCAGAATATATTCGATATCATCCGTCACGCCCAAGCCTGCCTCGATGATTTTCGTCAAATCGATCACGTAGGGCAGCGGATTGCTGTTGATCTCCTCCAGCGTGTCGTTGGACAGAGTGACATGCATCGTGTTGCTGCCCGTGGTGTTTATCTCGCCCACGGTGATGTGATCCGCAAGGCTCGTGAGCGTGTAGTCGAGGTTGGCGTTGTCCAGCGTGAGATAATCCATATCCGAATTGCCCGCACTCGTCCAGGTAGCGCCGTCCGAAACCTTCAACGTGGTCTCGATTGAGGAATTCTGATTTATAATTCGCCCCTCCACTACCGTATTGTCTCCAGCGATATTTATTTGGACAAATTTGCTCGAATAGGAAGCCTCGGCATCCGTGTACAAAATACCGATGTCGCTTTTCGCGGTGGCACCACCGGATATGTTTATAATCGCGTTGGCCTGTTCAGTCGTGCCACTTGATTTGTACGACTGAATTAACGCCCCCGACGACTCCAAACTTCCTCCAATGATATTAGCGGTTGATGTGCCCGTGGCGAAGTCCGCGCCCGAAGATGGGACACGAATGGCATTATTCCCGCCGATCAATGAGCAGTTTGTCAAAGTGGCAACCGAATTGGCGGCCAAGGCCAACGCTGCGCCGGAACCGTAAAACGCTCCGTCTGTGGCAATGACCTAGCTACCGATTTCGCCTCTGCCAAGAACTATCGCATAATTTGCCGAGATACTAGCCCCGGTGCCCAAGTCCGCATGCGAATTATATAGTACGAGTATCCCGTTCCCAATCAAATCGCGAGTATCCGTCGCATTTATTTTTAATCCACTTACGGCAGAAAACGTCGAATCCTGAACTACCTGCACTCCGGCGGAAATCCTGCCATAGCCATTTATCTCCGTATTACTACCAACATTCATAATCGAGCCAGTCGCCACATTGACAGTGTTAAATTCCCTCTCTTCATAAGGGGTATTTTCTGTCCCCATTGTGATGACAATATTGTCCGCGCTTACGGTGGCATTACTCACAATGTTAAGTCCATTGGCAACGCCCGCGCCTGGCAAAATGGTTATCGTGTCACCCGGTTCATATGTTTTAGTTTCTCCGTCGATATATTGCGGGGTTGTGTAATCGGTCGCCCACGCGTGCGCGACTGTTAGAGAAAGCGCTGCGAGCAGGCTTATGAGTTTTTTTGTGTTCATGAGATTTCTTGAGTTAGGTTTTTAGGCAATAAGAATTTCTTCAGTTGGTTTGAGATTTTCGGGCACGAAAAAAGGAATGCCCGCGCGATGGGCGCGCACGCATTCCTTTAAAGTTTTTACGGATGGAAAAATTCCCGACAGGGGAATTAAAAATCAAAAGCAGCGCGGCAACTTGGCCGCTCGTTAGATCCCGCACACAGACACGCCTTAAACCATCCGAGAGGCCTCTTCTAGCTCTTAACGGGGGGGGGGGGGG
>JAKPNF010000012.1 GCA_029548565.1 Verrucomicrobiota bacterium | reverse complement strand
TGGCACTCGGCACATCCTAACGGGTTTGCGGAGTGAGTGATGGATGGTTTATTTATTCGCGCGATTTTTGGGTTAAGAAAAAGAAGAGAGCACAACCCGCCGCGACAGCCATTTCCAAAACGCCCTATCCCTGAAACCAAAAAAAACCGAAGCGCCCGCCGCGCTTCGGTTTCTTGTTTTTAAAAATCCTAATCTTAGCGCCGGCGGCGGGCGGCCAGCGCAAGCACCAAAGCTCCCAGCAACCCTGCGGCGGCGGACGGTTCGGGGATGTAATTGATGGCCACTTTCAGTGTCTGGTCGTCCCAGTAAGGCGAGCCGCCTACAATCTCGTAGCTACCCTCGTTCAGGCCTTCTATCACCCAATTGTGGTTGAGCACATCGTCGCTGACATAGCTGGCTACCGTGGCGAGGTCGAGGATTTTGTCCTGGGTGGCGCTGTATTCGGACAGGTCGAGTTTGAACTCGGTGCTTGTGGCCGTGTCCCAATTTTGCAGTTGCACAATCGGGCCGGAAATCTCCTTGCCGCCGGCCACCTCCAGCGTCAGCGAGGCCGTGCCGTACATGCTGAGCGTGCCTATGCGGATTTCGTCGGCGCGGCTGGAGAGGTTCAGACTGCCCGCGGTGTGCGCAAAAGTGGCGCCATAGTCAAAGCTGCCGCCCTTGACCGTGAGCGAGCCGCCGCGGCTGTTCGAACCACCCGTGCTCAGGCCGCCCGTGATTGTCAGCGAGCCGCCGGAAACCGTCACGTGCCCCACGCCGGGGCCGTCGGCGTTGCTAATGGTCAAGTTTTGCAAAACCGCCGTGCCGCCGCTCATGACAAAACGCCCGTCGCCGCTGCCGCCGACCACCAACGACTGGCTCACGGTGAGCGTGCCGCCGGAAACATTCACAACGCCGGTGTAATCCTGCGATTGCCCGAGCGAGACGGTGGTCAGGCTCACGGTGCCGGAGTTCAGATAGAGGCTGCCCGTCACGCCGGTATAGCCGCTGCTGGAGGCGATGCCAAAAAGCGCCCGGTCATACGAATACAGTTGCCCGCCGGAAACCGTGATGGTGCCGTCGCCGCCCAAGCCCGCGTAAGGGGTGCCGCCAATTTGCAACTGGCTGCCCGAAAACGTGGCCGAGCCGCCAGCGCCGACAACCAAGGCGCCAGGGCCGCCGTGCCCGCCGACATAAAGCCCCCCGCTAGAAAATGTCGGGGTGTCGCTGATGGTTTGGGAGACATAGCCCTCCGTGTAGATTTGCGCGCATAGCCAAGAGGATAAAAAGGCCGAGGCCAACGAGACGATAATGAGTTTTTTCATGAGAATTGAAGCTAAATGCGGCGGTCTTTAAAATTAAGAAAAGGTTTCAACTTAGCAAAAAATTTGAAACGCTGTCAATCTTGAGTAAAAGAATAGCTCATTGCATTCGATATCGTCGGAACAGCGCGGGAAATTGGGAGTTGACGCAAATCCCCATCGCAGTAGAATTAAATTTTTTAACGCACACTTATGAGCCAGCAAACCAACAAAGTCATCAAAGCAAAACGCCGCAAGGCCTACCTCAAGCGCAAAAAAGAGCGCGTGAAGGAACAGATCGCGGCGGCCAAGACCTCCTCCAAGAAGAAGAAATAAGCGGCTCTGCGCGCCCGTGCGGCGCCCCGTCCTGTTTGCAAAAGCGGTTGCCTCGGCGCCGCTTTTATTTTTTTATAGGGGTTTGGGCAGCCAAATCCCCTGCCCGCTTGCTTTTCATGTCACACCACTTTTTTTTGAAGACGCGCCTTTTGGCCGCCGCGTTGCTGCCGATCACCGCCGCGCTCGCCGCCCCGGCCGATCCGTTGATGGATCCGCCCAAGATTGAGATCAAGGACGTCGCCACCCGCTACAAGACCCACGGGGACTTCCAGAGCATAGGGGAGTTTTTCACCGGCCGCGAGAGCAAGCCCACCGTCCTTGAGCGCAGCAACCCGGACTCGCGCCAAGGCATGTATTTTATCATCGACCTGACCTGGAGAAAAAAAGGCTCGCTCATGCTGGCCACCCAGATCGAGATCGACTACGTGCGCAGCGACGACGCCCTGCCGCGCAAGGCCGTTTTCTATCTGGATCGCAGCCGCTCGACTTTTCCGGAAATGCAGTTCGGCCTCACCGGCGAGGACTGGCCGGGCAAAAACGTGCAGGTGCTAGCCTACAAAGTTTCCATCCGCCAACCCTTGGGCGAATTGATCGCCGAAAAGGAAAGTTTCTTATGGCGCTTTCCGGACGCCGAACGCCAAAAGATGATCGCCGAAGGGCGCGGCGCGCAATTACAAGGCGGCAAGCTCATGCCCGAGAGCGACCTCAAACGCCCCGCCCCCGTGCAGCCGGCACCGGATTTGACCGCGCAGGCCGACACACGCAAAGACCCCGAGGCACCCGTCGTCGTGCAGCCCGTCGTCTCCACGCAGACGATTGAAAAAATCGAACGCGCGGCAAACGCGGGCGACCCGCAAGGGCTCGTGGCGCTCGGCGTACTCTATTTAAAAGGCATAGGCCGCCCGGCCGACACGCCCAAGGCGCTCGAGTTGCTCAAGCAGGCGGCCGACAAAGGCAACACAGACGCCCAGTACAACCTTGGGCTCATGTACTCGCGCGGCGAGGGCACGGCGCCCAACGCCGATCTGGCGCTTTCTTATTTCACCCAAGCCGCCCAGTTCGGCCATATCAAGGCGCAGTACAACTTGGGCTATCTGTATTCTTATAGCGGCGACATCACGCCCGACGGCAAACAGGCCGCCTTCTGGTACCAGCGCGCGGCAGGGCAAGGCTTCCAGCCCGCCCAGTACAACCTCGCCTTTTTGCTGACCCGTGGCGACGCGGGCGCCGCCATGAATTTGCAGGACGCCTACTACTGGGCGCTCATTTCCGCTCAGGGTAAGAATGCCGAGGCCGAGGCGCTCGCCAAAAAAATCTCCGGCATGCTGCCCAAGGAGCAAAAGCGCGATGTCGAGCAGGCCGCCAAGGAATTTTTGCCGACAAAGGAAACGCCCGCGGCGGAAACGGCGCAGTCACCCGCCGCCCAAAATTAAAAGAATCAAACTATAAAAAATGTCCGAACCGCGCGCATTGGAAGGATTGCCGGTGCGCCCGAAAAGGGTGCGGCTGATGAAGGGCTCTTGCGCGTTCGGGCGCG
>JAKPNF010000099.1 GCA_029548565.1 Verrucomicrobiota bacterium | reverse complement strand
ACGCCACATTGCAAAATATCTCTTTCGAGCGTACGCAGGATGCGCCAGCATCCGTCATAAAATTTTTTTGAAAGGGGTGCGGGGAAGACTTTTTTTATTTAAAAAAAGTTTTCGCCGCATCTAAACACTTCACCTAATCTCACCTCACCGCCCGCTCCATCGCCTTGTGTTTCTTTTCCAGCAGACGTTCGCCGATGATGATGGAAAGTTCGTAGAGCAGGTACAGCGGGATGGACATCACGAACAGTGAGACCGCGTCGGGGGGAGTGGCGAAGGCGGAGACGATGAGGATGACGACCAGTGCGTGGCGGCGGTATTTTTTGAGCATCGCGGGCGTGACGATTTCCAGGTAAACCAGCAGCAGCAGCAACAGCGGGAACTCAAACACCAGCCCCGAGCCGCCGAGCGCCCAGATGACCATGCTGTAATATTCCTGCACGTTGGGCTGGAGGAAAAAGCCCATGTACTCGTTGAGCAGCAGCGAGGCGTAGATGCCGTTTGGCAGCAGGAAAAAATAGCTAAAAAAAACGCCCGTCAAAAACAGCGCGAGCGCCGCGATGCAACTGGGCAGCAGCACGCCTTTTTCCTTGTCCGTCAGGCCGGGGGCGACGAAGCGCGCGACAAAATAAAGGATGAACGGCAGCGCCAGCAACACCCCGCCCACCAGCGCGATCTCGAAAATAACGGAGAACACGCCGAAGACCGTGTGCATGCGTAAAAACTCGTGGCGGTAATCGGGGGTGTCGTAGCCTTGGCCGCGGTCCGCTTGCACGGCGGCCTCGCTCATTTCGAAGCGTTCCAGCGCGCTGTTGAGTGGGTACAGCAGCACGTCGTTTGTCTGGGAAAAAAAGACGCCCACCAGCACCACGCACAGCACGGTGGCCAGCAATGATTTTATAATCGTGGAGCGCAGATCGTCCAAATGCTCCCACAGCGTCATCTCGCCGCGTTGGCGGCGCGCGGTCGCGTCGTAGGCCGCCGCGCCCTGAATGGGGGCGTCTTCTTTTTTTTCGGACACGGGTTGTTTTTTAACAACAGGCGCAAGCGCCGCGGCCGCAGGCGCGGCCGCCGTATCAGTTGTTTCAGGTTCCACGCCCACCACGCGCGGCTCGTCGTGCAAGTCCGCGTAATTTTCCGGTTCAAATTCGTCGCAGCCTACGGGGTCATAATACTGCTCGTAGCCGTAATCGTCGCCGGGCGCAGCGGGCGGCGCGGGGGCTTCGCGCACGGGCGCGCTGACGTCCCAATCGGCCGTTTTGTCGGCGGCGGGTGAATTTTTAGGCGTGTTTGCTGGCTTATCCGTTGACACAGGCGAAAAAGAATAGTTGTCTTAGAGAAGTTATCTAAAAATTCACAAGGAAATACAAACCAGAATTATAGGAAACCCTAAAACAAAATTATGAGTGCCAAGAAAAAGGCGAACGCTTCCAAGCAAAAATACGTGTACAGCTTCGGCAAGAAGACCGACGGCGACTCGAGCATGAAAAACCTGCTCGGCGGCAAAGGTGCGAACCTTGCCGAAATGGCCCGCATCGGCCTGCCGGTGCCTCCCGGCTGCACGATCACGACAGAAGTGTGCACCTACTATTACGATCACAACAAGACGTACCCTTCCGTCTTGGAAAAACAAATCAAAGAAGCTGTCAGCGCGATCGAGACACAGGTCGGCAAACGCTTTGGCGACCTTAAAAACCCGCTGCTGGTGGCCGTGCGCTCCGGCGCGCGCGAATCGATGCCCGGCATGATGGACACGATTCTGAATTTGGGGCTTAACGACTACACCGTCGTCGCGCTCGAAAAGAAAACGGGCAACCCGCGCTTCGCGTGGGACTGCTACCGCCGCTTCATCCAGATGTACGGCGACGTCGTGCTCGGCGTGCAAAAGCTCCCCAACGAAGACCACGAACCGTTTGAAGTGCTCATCGAGCAGATCAAGCAGGAGCGCTACGGCAAGCAGGTGGCCGACACCCAGTTGACGGCTTCCGACCTAGCCGAGCTTGTGCGCCGTTTCAAAGCGATGGTCAAGCAGCGCACCAAAAAGGATTTCCCCTCCTGCCCGTGGGAACAGCTCACCGGCGCGGTGGGCGCCGTGTTCAATTCCTGGATGAACGACCGCGCGATCGTCTACCGCCAAAAGTACGGCATCCCCGCCGAGTGGGGCACGGCCGTCAACATCCAGTCGATGGTCTTTGGCAACACGGGCGACAAGTCCGGTTCGGGCGTGGCGTTTACACGCGACCCGGCCAGCGGCGAAAAAGTGTTTTACGGCGAGTTCCTGATCAACGCGCAGGGCGAGGACGTCGTGGCCGGGGTGCGCACACCGCAGCCCGTGGCCGAGCTGAAGGCGCACATGCCCAAAGCCTATGCCGAGCTTGAGAAAGTCCGCAAAACCCTCGAGGCGCATTTCCGCGACATGCAGGATTTTGAATTCACAATCGAGGACGGCAAGCTCTACATGCTGCAAACGCGCAACGGCAAACGCACCGGCCTGGCCGCAGTGCGCATCGCGGTGGAGATGGTGAAGGAAAAACTCATCGACTGGAAAATGGCCGTGCGCCGCGTTCCCGCCGAACAGCTCGACCAGGTGCTCGCGCCGATTTTTGACACGACCGCGATCAAGAAAGCCAAGCTCGTGGCCACCGGCCTGCCCGCCGGCCCGGGCGCTGCCTGCGGCAAGATTTACTTCAACGCCGACAAGGCCGCCGCCATGGCGAAAAACGCAAAAGTGCTGCTCGTGCGCGAGGAAACTTCGCCCGAAGATCTGCGCGGCATGATCGCGGCGGAGGGCATTCTCACCGCTCGCGGCGGCGCCAGCTCGCACGCGGCATTGGTCGCCCGCCAGATGGGCAAAGTCTGCGTGTGCGGCGCCAGCGCGATTCATATTGATTATGTGAAGCGCGAGATGAAGATCGGTTCGCTCACCTTCAAGGAAGGCGACTACATCTCCATCGACGGAACCGCCGGCGCGGTGTACGCGGGCGAAGTGGCCACGGCCCCCTCCGAGATCTTGCAGGTGCTTTTGAAAAAATCGCTCAAGCCCGAAAAGAGCCGCGCCTACCAGAACTTCGCGCAACTCATGAAGTGGTGCGCGCAGGCCACGCGCTTGCAGGTGCGCACCAACGCCGACGCGCCCGACCAGGTCAAAAACGCGATCGCCTTTGGCGCGACCGGCATCGGCCTTTGCCGCACGGAACACATGTTCTTTGAAGGCAACCGTATCGACGCCGTGCGCGAGATGATCCTGGCCGACAACGTCGCAGACCGCCAAAAGGCATTGAAAAAATTGCTGCCCTACCAGCGCAACGATTTCATCGGCATCTTCAAGGCGCTCAAGGGCCTGCCCGCCACCATCCGCTTCCTCGATCCGCCCTTGCACGAATTCCTGCCGCAGACCAAGGAGCAGCAGCTCGACCTGGCGCTCAAGCTCGGCATTCCCGTCGAGACGATCATGAAGCGCGTGAGCGAGCTGCACGAGTTCAACCCCATGCTCGGCCACCGCGGCTGCCGCCTGGGTGTTGTCTATCCGGAAATCTCCCGCATGCAAGCCCGCGCGATCTTCGAGGCGGCCGCCCAAGTGCAAAAGCAGGGCATCAAAGTGGCTCCGGAAATCATGATCCCGCTGGTGGCATTCCCGAAGGAACTGCAACTGCAAGCGCAAGTGGTCACCGAAGTCGCCGAACAGGTGCAAAAGGAAAAGAAGGTGAAGATCAATTACCTGCTGGGCACCATGATCGAGATCCCGCGCGCCGCGCTCGTGGCCGACGAGATCGCCAAGACCGCCCAGTTCTTCTCCTTCGGCACCAACGACCTCACCCAGACGGCCCTCGGCATGTCGCGCGACGACTCCGGCTCTTTCCTGCCCGCCTATCAGGACAAGGAGATCGTCACGCGCAACCCCTTCGCCTCGATCGACCAACAGGGCGTCGGCAAGCTGATGCAAACCGCCGTCACACTCGGCCGCAGCACCCGCCCCGACATCAAGCTGGGCATCTGCGGCGAACACGGCGGCGACCCCTCCAGCGTGAAATTCTGCGACAAGCTGGGCCTGGCCTACGTCTCCTGCTCGCCCTTCCGCGTGCCGATCGCCCGCCTGGCAGCAGCGCAAGCCGCGATTGAAGCCGAGCTGGCACAACCTAAAACGGTTAAAAAAGTTTCCAAGAAAAAGACGGCAAAAAAAGCCAATCGGAAATAATTTAACTCGTTTACCAACAATAAAAAGCCGCCCTTTCGGGCGGCTTTTTTGTATAACAACCCAAAGCCTGTCCCTATTTTACAGGAACAAAATTCGAAACCGCCTGTCCTAATCATTACAAAACCAATAACGATATGAATAAGCCCGAGCGCATACCCATGCGCTTTGGTTTGTTTTTAAGACTCTCGCATTGATGAAAAGATTAGCATTTTTGGCATTGGCCGCCGCAAGCGGCCTTTTTCTGCAAGCCGCGCAGATTCCGGTCGCCGCGGACACCAAGTTGGAGGATATCTCGATAACCTCGACCATCGGTGGTGTCGACACTGGAACGGGTGTGGCGATGGCCACCTATTACAGCACGCTGAAATCGGCGATCAGCGCCAAGAACAACGCGTCGATCTCGGCCGCTTACGACAATATCAACGCGGCGCTGATGGCCGCCCGCCAAAACGGCACGCTCGATTACCTGAGCCGCGACACGGCCGCTCTCACCCTCTCGGCCACAGCCGACACGGCCGACCAGCGCCTGCTTCTGGGAAGCGGTTTGATTGGCAATATTCACATCTCTCAAAACCTGAGCGTCGCGGGCAACACGACCGCGAAAGCGGGCGGCACCTTTAATGTCGACGGCTACCTTTCCCTGACGGCCGAAAACGGGGCGCGTTTTAATTTTTCAAACAACGTCGTCAGCCCGGTCACATTGGAGGACGTCGGCAACGGCGGGGTGATCTACATTAACTCAAGCGGCTACGTGAGCGTGAAGTCCGCCGATTTTTCAAACAACATCGTTTACGCCACCGGCATATTGGCCAACAACAGGGGCACTGGCAACGGCGGGGCGATCGACAACAACGGCGTCTTGTACGTGGACGACTCGACCTTCACCGGCAACCAGGCCGTTTACAAGGCTTCCGGCAACGTCGATAACTCGTCGGCGGGCGTAGGCGGTGCCATCCGTATCGGCAACGGCAACGCCGTCACCTACATTTCCAACAGTCTTTTTGACTCCAATGTCGCGCGCCACGGCGGGGCGATTTTGTCGCAGGGACAGCTCTATATTTACAATTCCACCTTCACAAACAACATCACCAACAAGGCCTCGGGCGGAAGGCTCATCGCCGCCGGCGGTGCCATTTATGTCCTCAATGGCACAACTGTCATAGAGAACAGCACCCTTTCCGGCAACGGCCGCGGCACGAAGGAACAGCATTACGGCGGGGCCATCATGGTCGAGTCCGGAACGCTCACCATTAAAAACTCCACCCTCTCCGGCAACAAGACATCTTACCAGGGCGGGGCCATCGGTGTTGGCAGCAGCGCCAACCTGAATATCGAGAACAGCTGGTTTATCGAAAACGACGCCGCGTACATGGCCAACAGCGGCAACGGCGGGGCCATCGGCGGAGCCTGGACCACGCTTTCCGTCACCAACACCACCTTTAGCGGCAACTACGTTTTAAACCGCGGCGGGGCCATCGCCTCCGGCAACAGCGTCACCCTGAGCATCAAGGCCATCAACGGCGGCACCACGCTGTTCACCGGCAATCTGGCAAAAGGCGTCGCCAACTCCATGTGGCTTGGCACCAACATGACAGTGGGCTTTCACGCCGATACAACCTCGCTGATCGACCTGCGCGACCCCTTCACCGGCAACACCGGCACCTACAGCAAAACGGGCGCGGGCACCTTGAAAATGGGCGGGCAAAACACCCTGGCCGCCGGCGCGGGCAGCACGACGTTTTCCATCAACGAGGGCACCGTCTATCTTTACAAGGCGGGCGAAGTCTCCAACGCCAACAAAGACAACGCCTCCGCGATGGTCGAGGCGGGCGAACTCATCCTGACCGGAGCGGACTCGACGCTGCAAATTTCCTCGAACGCGACCTTGCAACTGGGCGGCGGCAACACCGTCAGCGTCGAGGGCATCTTGAGCCTCGAAGGCGGCGCGTCGCTGCATTACGACAGTGGGGACAGCACGATCACCGCGGGCACGCTCGAATTGGTCGGCGTTTCCAAGATTCTGCTTTCGCTGGACAACATCGACGACCTCGTCGGCTTGAACGACGTCAAGCTGCTGGACTACGACAATCTCGGCGGCTCTTATCTGGACGCCAACGACTACTTCGAGCTGGCCAACGGCGTGACGGGGAATTTTGAATTCCGCGCCGACGGCTTGTACGTCAGCGGTATCGTCATCCCCGAGCCTGCGATGAGCGCGGCGCTGCTGGGTATCGGCGCGCTGCTCGTTTGCGTGCGTCGCAGGAAATAATAGTGCGGCGCTGCGCGCGGCGGAGGTGCTTCGCTGTTCTAAGCGGTATACAGAATGGCGAACGCTGCTACGTGCTACCCGCATAAATCTCGCCTATCGGCGATCTTCACGCGTTCCCGCGGCCCAAATCCTTCATGGCGAATTTTGCCTGGTCTTACGATGGGGAGCAGTGATTTGGGTGTCGGCTGAACGCCGACAGTGCTTCGCACCGAGCACTGCGTACTCGCCCCCTGCGCTCGCTTATAAATAGCTCGCTACGCGCACAGCCCCCTATCTATCCTGCGGCAAAATCCGCCATGAAGGATTTTGACTCGCGGGAAAGGGCTGCCTCGGTGAAAAAGAAAATCAATGTTTTGATTTTTAGAAGGAGCTGGCGAGTTGTCTTGAAGTTATTTTGGAAAAAGGGGATTTCGATGTGCGCCAGCTCCGTAAAGGGGTGCAGGGGACTTAGTCCCCTGCAGGTGCAAAGCCTTCCCGGGTTCGTGGCCGCGCAACAAAACGAACACTCACCCTTTTCCTCGCCTCCGTCAGCCACCTCAAGTGCTATTCCCAAAATCACCAACACTCCCTCGCCCACCCGGCGGTTTTTATATTTTCATTTTTTGAAAATCGCGTACACTCGTAGCTAATGACAGACACTTCCGACCAGCCGCAAACGGCCCTGCTTATCGGACTGGTCACGCGTGAAATTAGCTCTGAAGATTCCTCGTTGTCGCTGGCCGAATTGCGGGAGCTGTGCGGCAACCTGGGCATCCGCACGCTGGAGGCGCACAGCATTAAAGTGCGCGAGAGTTCCCCGCGCTACGCAATGGGCTCCGGCAAGGCTGAGCAGATCGCCACGCGCGCAAAAG
>JAKPNF010000081.1 GCA_029548565.1 Verrucomicrobiota bacterium | reverse complement strand
TGATCTCGCGCGTTTCGGGGAAGTGGCAGATGTAGGTGTTCTCCGGGTTGCACGGCCAGGCCACGTCGTCAGCGGGCGAGTTGATGGGCTTGCCCACCGAGTGCACGCAGGGCACAAAGGGCTTGTCGTCACCGAGCTGCTTCAAGGCCGCGTCGCCCATGCGGGTCATCGTGCGCATGTTGACGACCACGTAGGGAGAGTCCGTCAATTCCACGCCGATCTGCGAGATCGGGGAACCCAGGGGGCCCATGCAGAAGGGAATCACGTACATCGTGCGGCCCTTCATGCAGCCGTCGTACAAATCGTACATCTGCTTGCGCATCTTGACGGGGCATTCCCAATTGTTGGTCGGGCCTGCGTCTTCCTGTTTCTTCGAGCAAATATAAGTGCGCTTTTCCACGCGGGCGACGTCGCGCACGTCCGAGCGGTAAAGGTAGCTGTTGGGGCGCAGCTTTTCGTTGAGCTTGATGGCCATCTTGGAGGCGACCATCTCGCCGAAGAGGCGGTCGGCCTCCTCTTGTGAGCCGTCGACCCAGCAAACCTTCTGCGGCTTGCACAGGTCCACGTATTTTTCCACCCAGGCCAGCAAGGCCGCGTGTTTTGTCTTAGGCGTGTTCGAGGGGACTTTCATTCGTGTTCAGTATGTTTAGTGGTTAAATGTACCCGACCCAATTGATCCGCCTGGCTCCGGCCGTGCTTTTCGGCCAAACGCTTCGAGCGCATCCCGTCCATTATAACAAAACACCGGCCCGCTTACGCAATATTTTTGTTTTAAAAAGCGGTGATGGCGTCAAATCTTCACACTTGCGCCGGCGCCATGGCGGTGTGAAAATCATTATCTTTTGCCGTGGAAACTTTTGCGCCAACGCTTGCCGCCGTCTTGTCCGTGTATCTCGCGATCGCGGCGGGCTGGCTGATCGCGCGCAAGGGGCTGTTTGACGAGAGTTTCCCGGCGATGGGCACGAAAGTCGTCGTCAATTTATTGTACCCGTGCCTGATGCTGCGCCTGGTCTTGGGCAACGAGGCGCTGCACGAGCCGGAAAACCTCCTGCTGCCTCCCCTGCTGGGTTTTTGCACGGTATCGACGATCATGGTGCTGGCGGCATTCGTGGCGCGCTGGCGCAAGCTCGGCGACAACGCGCTTAGGCGCACCTTCGCTTTCATCACCGGCATCAACAATTACGGCTATGTGCCCATTCCGCTGTGCATGGCGCTGTTTGATCTGCGCACCGCGGGGGTGCTGATGGTGTTCAACTTGGGGACGGAATTGGCGGTGTGGCTGCTCGGCCCGCTGATTCTGTCCGGCAGAAAATTTCAGGCGTCCAATTTGCGCGCGCTGCTCAATCCCGTGCTGATCGCGCTGGGGGCGGGCATTTTTTTAAACCTGCTGGACGCCACGGCCCACCTGCCGTCGGTGGCCCGGCACACGCTGGAGACCACGCTCAAACTGCTGGGCGACGCCGCCATCCCGCTGGCGCTCGTTTTGATCGGCGGGACGATGCACCATCTTTTGCGGCGCCTGGGATTTGAGCGCGACTGGGCGGTCATGGGTTGGGGCATCTTTTTGCGCCAGTTGCTGGCCCCTGTGATGCTGCTTAGCCTCATGTGGCTGCTGCCCGCGACCATCGAGCTTAAGCGCGTGCTCGTGCTGCAGGCGGCGATGCCCTGCGGCGTGTTTTCCATTTTGATGAGCGTGCATTACGGCGGCCGCCCGATGACGGCGGTGCAGCTTGTGCTATCGACTTCCTTCGTGGGCCTGCTGCTCACGCCAATGTGGCTGCTTGTGGGCATGAAATTAATTTCCCTTTCCTCATGAAATCGCACGAGCGCAGCGCCGACGCCTTTTTGAAAGTCGCCCACCAATTCAAGCTGGGCGGCTTGGACACCGAGGGCTTTCATCCGGAAACCAAAGATCTTTCCACGCTCGCGCAAAAAAATATGCCCGAGGCCATCCGCGCGCTGCAACGCGTGGACGCACAGGCGCTCGGCATTTTTGCACATTTGCACGCCGAAAAATTGCCCGCTCTGGCCGCCGCCATCGCCGACACGTTTCACAGCGGCGGGCGCGTGTTCCTATGTGGGTGCGGCGCGACGGGGCGCTTGTCGCTGGCGCTCGAATGGCTGTGCCGCGACGGACTGTTGCCCAAAAAATACGCGCACAAAGTCGTCGCCTTCATGGCCGGGGGCGACGCCGCACTCATCCGCTCGATCGAGGCGTTTGAGGACCATCCCGAATTTGGCGCGCGCCAGTTGCAGGAATTAAAATTCGGCAAAAACGACCTGCTGATCGCCAGCACCGAAGGCGGCGAGACACCCTGGGTGATAGGCGCCGCCGAAAAGGCCGCGCGGCTTTCCAAACGCGCCCCGTGGTTTTTATACTGCAACCCCGACGCACCCCTGCGCGCCGCCGCCGAGCGTTCCGCACGCGTGTTGGACAATGCGAACATTAAAAAGATGAACCTTAGCGTGGGGCCGATGGCGATCGCCGGTTCCACGCGCATGCAGGCCAGCACGGTCTTGATGGCGGCGATCGGCTTTGCCCTGCGCCACTACTGCGACCCGCACGCCGCCATGATAGCCGCGCAGCACTGGGCGCAAAAGGAAATCAATCTCATGGGCAAACGCGGCCGCGATTTTCCCGAAAAAACCGCACAGGACGAAGCGGACGCTTATTTGCGCGGCGAATACACCTTGTACAGCAGCGCCGACTACGCCTTGAGCGTGCTGACCGACACGACGGAACGCTCCCCCACCTTCAGCCTGCCGATCTTTGAAAACGCACGGCGCGAAGGTGCGGCGCCCATTTGCCTGTGCTATTTGCACATGCCAAAAACAGCCACTCCCGCGCAGGCGTGGAAAACTCTTTTGAAACGCGCGCCGCGCTGCCTGGAGTGGGATTTTTGCGAAGCGTACTCCGGCAAAAAGGAACTCATGGGTTACGACATTTCCGACAAGGTGAAGCGCCTGCGCAAAAAACGTGTCGGCAAACACAAACAGCACCTGTTCGAAATCGACAACACCAAAGAGGCCCTGCGCGTCTGTTTTTTCGGCAAAACATTTTTGGTGCAAGATCCCGGAGACGACGTGCTGGAGCGCAACCTGCTGTTAAAAATGTTGCTCAATACCCATTCGACCGCCCTCATGGCCCGCATGGGGCGCTGCCACGGCAACGTGATGACCCACGTCAAGCCGAGCAATCTAAAACTCATCGACCGCGCAATCCGTTACGTGCAACAACTGCGCGCGCTCAAAAACGAAAAGCCCCTGCCCTACGAAACGATTTGCCGTGCGTTGTTCGATGCGCGCGAAAATTTGAAACCCGACGAGCCGATCGTGCTCAAAACGCTCGCGCGATTAAGCGGTGGGCGCTGATTCTTGCAATTCGCCACCGTCGCCCTTGCGCGTATGCATCAGCGAAAACAGCGCGGAAGACAGCAGGCACGCATAACCGAGCAATTCGCAAAACTCCTCCCAAAACTCGTCGTTGGCGACATCGAATTTGTGCTCGAAAAAATAACCCAGCCACAAGAACGCCGCCGCCAGCGCGATCAACAAACCCTCTTTGGAAAAGACAAAATTCCAGGCCGCGAGAAAATAGCGCTTCCAATTCAACGCCGCGCAACCCAGCGTGATCCCGAAGCCCAGCGCCAGCGTCACGTAGCGCCCGCCGCCGTACAGCATGAACACGGCGGCATCGGGCAGGTTCATTTTGTCAAAGTCCACCTCGCGCAAAATAAACGAATAGCACAGCACCGCGAAAAACAACGCTATCATCCGCGCCGGATTTTTTTGCGCGAGGCCGACAACCATATAAACGATCATCGCGATGAAGATCAGGACGGCCTGCGACCATTCCAGCACGCTTTCCTCGCTCGAAAAAGAAGGGTCTTGCAACGCCAGTATCCCGTATCCGGAATATCCGGCTACCATCAGTGAAAAAAGTCCGATCAGCATAAAGGCTGCTTTGTAGCAGGTTGTCATTGGGTTAATGCGCTCGTCGCGGTTTTCGCGGCCGGCTGACTTATATTTTCAACAAACAAACCTTTTGTCTAATCCCATAATTTCACGAATGCCGCAGGTGCTTCACCTTCAATCATTCAGCGTGAAGTCCAACTGGAAGGTGCGCGCCCCGCCCGGCGGCACGCCGACGTAACCGAGGCTGTCAAAGGCCGCCAGCGCCGAACTGTCAAAACTCGGGAAGCCGGAAGATTTCAAAACACGCCTGGCGGAAATCTGCCCTCTTGCGCTGACCGTGAATTCCACGGTCACGACGATCTTGCCGGAAGTGGCCACGTCGGGTTTTTCCCAACTGGCATCGATGCGCGTGCGCAGCCCTCCGGCGTAGCGCGCCAGTTCGGACGACATGCCCCCGCCTCCCCCGCCCCCGCCGCCGGAGGCTGTACCGGTTGTGATCTGCCCGAGCGACTGGCGGATGTTTCCCGCTTGAATGTTCACCCTCGCGGCAGGGCGCCTGCTGGTGGACGAGCGCGTGCTGGTGGTGGCGGTGTTTTGAATGCGGCGGCCGTCGCGGGTTTGGCGTAAAAATTCCTCGTAACTCATCGGGCGCGCGTTTTCGCGCGGGCGCTGCGTGGGGCGCTCGGCGCGCGGCGGCGCTGGCGCGGCGGGCGGTGGTTCAGGCGCGGGCGGCTGCGGGACAGGCTCTATCGGCACGTCGGGAATATCCGGGGCGTTGAGATCCGGCAACGGGTTCATACCCGCGTCGGGCTGCTGCGCTTGGGCCGTCTGCGCGGGCGGGCCGGGAGGGCCGGGCATCTGAAACGGTGTGCCCGGACTATCGACCATATTAAAGACAAAATCGTCCGCCGGCTTCGTGGTGCCGGTCAAAAAAAAGGTCGCCACCACCAGCCACGCAAAGACCACCGCGTGTATCACCGCGGAGATAAAAAAGCCTTTGCGTTCGCTTGCCTGCATTTGCTTTGAAAAAACCGTAAAAATTATTTCACCTGCGTGTCGAAACTGATCTTCGTGACCTTGGCGCGCTTGAGCATGTCCACCACGTCGATGACGTGCTGGTATTTCAACTCCCCGTCGCCGCGCAGGCTGACAACGGGCGCCTGGGGATCCGCGGCCAAGGCGTGCAACAATTCCTCGAGGCGCTGGCGCGTCACGATCGTCTCGCCCCAGTAAATCTGCCCGGTTTTATCGATTGAGAGCGCCTGATATTTGACATCCTCGGGGCGCTCGCTGGAACTGTCGCGCGACTGCTCGGGCAAGTTAATGGGGATCGTCTGCTCCAGCAGCGGGGTCGTGATCATGAAGATCAGCAGCAAACAAAACACGATATCCAACAGCGAGGTGATGTTGATCTCGGCCACCGCGGCCATGCGGTCTTTGCGTTTGAACGAGCGCGCCATTTTTTAAAAGCGTGAAAAATCAGTCCTCGTCTTCCTCGTCCAGGCGAATGGAAAATTCGCGCGATGGCTTCGCCCACGGCGAGGGCTTGGGCGGCTCCGGCGGCGGTGGTTCGCTCGGCATGCTCGGCGCGTACACGGGCGCGGCAGGAGCAGCCTGCGCGGCGCTTTGCGGCGTTTCCAGCGGGCGCTGGGCGTTTTTGTCCATCAGGTCAAATTCCAATTCAATGCTGTCGGACGTCCAACTGGCGAAATTCTCCAACTCCGCCATCATGATTTTCGCGCGGGTGAGCAGGTAGTTGTAGCCAAAGACGGAGGGAATGGCCACGATCAGCGCGCAGGTCGTCGCCAACAAGGCGGAGGCCACGCCGGGAGCCAGCGCCTGAATGGAGGCCGAGGCCTGCTGCCCCATGCCCGAAAAGGCGATCATCACGCCCCACACCGTGCCGAACAGCCCCAGAAACGGCGCGCCGGAGACCATCGAGCTGAGCAGCACCATCTTCGACTCGTATTGAATCGACTGGTCGGCCACCACGCGCTGCATGGCGTTTTCGATAAAACGCATGCGCAAATTTTTGTCGTCGGAAGTGTTGTTGACGTTGACGGGCGCCTGCGCCGCCGCCTTTTGCGCCTCGCGCACGATGACGGCGTAAGGCCCCAGGCTCGCCGCGTCCTTGATGCGCAAGCCTAGCAGCGACTCGCCCTGCTTGATACGCCGCTCAAACGCGAAATTAAGCGCGCGCAGGCGGTTCAGATCGAGCGATTTTCCGATCATCACCGTCCAGGCCACAAGGCTCGCGATCAGCAGCCCGACGACGATCACCTTGCCCAGCGCGTCGGCGTTGTGAAACAGTTCAAACACGTTGGCATCGCCAATATTTGCAACAAGAGAAAAAATCATCGTTCGCGCGGTTTATTTGGAAATATTTTCATCAATTCTGACACGCTTTGCGTCGGGCGCAAACAAGTTTTGCGCTCCGCGCGAATTAATCTTCAAAAAAAGCGCCGCCGCGCAAGATTTGGTTGGCTTATTCATTCCAGGGAAATAGACTTTTTTACATGAGCACACCCAAGCAACGCGCGCTTTTTATTTCCTTCGAGGGCAGCGAGGGCAGCGGCAAGACCACCCAGATCGCCCTGCTGCAGGACCGCTTTGAAAAAGCCGGGCGCAACGTGCTGGTCACCCGCGAGCCGGGCGGCACCCAAATCGGCGAGGAAATCCGCCATTTGCTCAAGCACTGCCAGACCCAGTCGAAAATGACGCCGGAGGCCGAGCTGCTGCTGTTCGCCGCCAGCCGCGCGCAATTGGTGCGCGAAAAAATAGCCCCCGCGCTGCTGGAGGGCCGCGTCGTTTTGTGCGACCGTTACCTGGACTCGACGACCGTCTATCAGGGCGTCGCCCGCAAGATTTCCAAAGACCCCGTCTCCATGATCAACCACTTCGCCGTGGGCGAGTTCATGCCGGACTTGACGATTATTTTGGACATCCCCGCCGAGCTGGGCTTCAAACGCATCGAGTCGCGCACGTCCGATTTGCCCGACCGCATGGAGCAGGAGAGCATCGAATTTTACATGGCCGTGCGCGAGGGTTATTTGCTGCTGGCCAAGTCGCTGCCCGACCGCTTTTTGGTGGTGGACGGCACGCGGGCAAAGGAAAAAATCGCGCAGGAAATCTGGAATGAAGTCGCCCGAAGAAAACTTTGACCAGGACGGCCTGTTCGGTTTTGACGACATCCCCCCCGTCGTGCCCGACGAGGCGCCCGAACCGCCCGCGCCCGCCAAAAA
>JAKPNF010000064.1 GCA_029548565.1 Verrucomicrobiota bacterium | reverse complement strand
TGCCGGTTTCGTTCCACAGGCCGCCGGTGGAAATGGCGATACTGGTGGGGGTGGCGGCAAACACTTGGCTCGCAAGCAATGCACACAAAGACACGCCAAGCGCGTTGAAGAGGATTTTCATGGGGTTTGAACAGAGTGGTTAGAAGGAGAAAACAATCAAGCAGAAGGCGCCTATTGTCCAAGTCCATAAAGCCAGTTTAAAGACTTAGACTTAGTCTGTGCTTGCGCGTGGTGACTGTCAAAGTTTTTTTTTTTGACGAAATGCCCCGCTCGCGCAAATAAGCTAGGTAGCGCACGGCACAAGGGTAGCGGCGCTCATGCCGTGGATGATTTTTTTGTCCACGGGACAGGCGGTTGCCAGAACGCCGCCCAAACTCACGGCGTTTTGCACGTTAAAATAATACGGGCACAGGCGCACGCGACAGGGGAAGTCTTCGACTTCGCCCGCTTCGTTAAAAACGGCGTGGCTTTGGAGGGAAGGGTGTTCAAAATGCTGCAGCACAAAGGGATGCTTGTGCGCGTTGTCGAGGGCTTCCTTGAGGGAGGCCTCCCATTCTTGCGAGGGCACGTCGTTGCCTAGCGTTACCGAGCGCGCGCCCCAGGCGTTGGGGTGAAAACCGCTGAGTTTTAAAATGTAATCGCGCTGTTTTTGCGCGGCGCGGGAGAGCTGCGCCCAGTCCGTCAGCGGCACGCCGCCGACGGCGGGGCCGTGAATGAGCGCGTGGGGCGGGAAATTTTCCGCAGGCTCGACCGGCCAGGAGGGCGGGATGACCGCCTTGAGCAGCGCGAGGTCTTTGGGGGGAAGCGCCTGCTTCCAAAATTCGACCAGCCGCGGATGCCAAAACAGCGCCAGAAAGAGTTTTTCCTCCTGAAAAACGCGCATGGGCGGGGAGAGCTGCACGCCGCCTGTTTCAACGCATTTCAAAAGCGCGTCGCGACAGGGCAGTTTTTCGAGGTCGAACAACTCGAAAAAACGGTAAATGCCGCACACGCGCTCGGCGCCGTTTTTGCCCGCCAAATGAATGGCATTCTCGCTCGTGCCCGCGCACAATTCCTCCGCCGCGCCCACGCGCACATTGAGCGAAAAACGCCCGCGCAGCCGCGCCGCCAGCCACTCGAACTCGCCGCGATAGGCGGCGGCCTCCTCGCTCACGGCGATGACGACGAGGTTCTTTTTGTCGCCCAAGGCCAGCGCCTCGATAATGCGCGCAAAGCCCGCGATCATGGCGTCTTTGCCGCCGACAACGATTTCCTTTTCGCCGTACAACTCATTCAAAAAAGCAGTGATGCCCACGCCCCCGGGCACGCTATCCAGCTCCGTCAACGCAAAGCCCGTCTCAGTCATGATCAAGTCCGGCCGTATCAACATGGGCATTTGCCCATGCAGTGCCTTCGCGCGCGCGTGCTCAACAAGCCAGGCGGGCTTGCCGCGATCCAAAAGCTGCGCCACCCAGTCCGCCCGCAATTGCCCGTTGCGCAAAATATTTTTCTGCAGCGCGCTTTTTAAATAGAGCTGCTCGCAGGCCTTGTAAAAATGAACACAAGCGTTTCCCAGCGTTTCGATCGTTTTCAATTGCTCCGCCCCCAACACAAACGCCCGAGGACTCAGCCGCCAAGACTGTCCGGAAAAGAACCCGTCGCGCGTGTGCGCGTCCAAAACATCTGAAAAATCCAAGTGCATCGCTAAAGTTTCCAGAATACCCCGACAACTCCCCCTCGTCAAAACAGCGACAACAAAAAATATTAAAAGTTTTTTAGGAAGGGGGGCGCGGGGGGAAGCCCTTTTTTTTCAAAAAAGGGCTTCCCCCCGCATCCTTCAAAAAAATAAAAACTTAATCTTCTATATTAATATCTTTGTTGCGCGTGAGGGGGCAGCCGGTGCGCAGCCAGGCGTTGATGAAGCCGTCGATGTCGCCGTCCATGACGGCCTGGATGTTGCCGGTTTCGTAGCCGGTGCGCAGGTCTTTGACCATCTGGTAGGGCTGGAAGACGTAGGAGCGGATCTGGTTGCCCCAGCCGATCTCGCCTTTTTCGCCGTAGAAACGTTCCATGGCCGCGCGCTTTTCGTCCTGTGTTTTTTCGTAGAGGCGCGACTTTAGGGTGCGCATGGCGCTGGCGCGGTTTTTGATCTGGGAGCGCTCGGTCTGGCAGGTGACGACGATGCCGGAGGGCAGGTGGGTGATGCGGATGGCGGACTCTGTCTTGTTGACGTGCTGGCCGCCTTTGCCGCTGGAGCGGTAGGTGTCTATTTTTAGGTCTTCGGGTTTGATTTCGACCTCAATGTCGTCGTCGATCTCGGCGATGACGTCGACGGAGGCGAAGGATGTGTGGCGGCGCTTGTTCGAGTCAAAGGGCGAGATGCGCACGAGGCGATGCACGCCGCGCTCGGCCTTGGCGTAACCGTAGGCGTTTAGCCCCTCGATGCGCAGGGTGGCCTTTGAGATGCCGGCCTCCTCGCCCGCCTGCAAATCCTGCAATTCGGCCTTGAAACCGCGGCGCTCGGCCCAGCGGGTGTACTGGCGCAAAAGCATGTCCGCCCAGTCGCAAGACTCCGTGCCGCCCGCGCCCGCGTGCACGGTGACAATCGCGTTGGAGCGGTCCAGCGGCCCGCTTAAAAACGACTCGATTTCCAGCCGGTCAAAATCGGCCTTGAGCGCTTGAAGCGTCTCGGTGATCTCGGGCAGGTAAAGCTCCGCGTCTTCGTCCGAACCTTCCTCGACCAGCTCGACGAGCGCATCCAAATCGCTCAGACGCTTTTGCATTTCCAACGCGCCGGTGACAATGGTTTTAACCGGGTTTGCCTGCGCAAAGAGCGCGCGCGCTTCCTCGGGCTTGTCCCAAAAATCGGGAGCGCCCATGCGCGCTTCAAACTCCTTCAATTTTTCCTGCTTGCCCGGGACGTCAAAGAAACCTCCACAAATAACCGGCGCGCTTGTGCAGTTCGTCAAGTTTCGAGCGGATTTCGGGATCGAGCAACATGATAATTTTCCAGAATAAATTAACCTCTCATTCGCAACACAGATGCGCAGCATCTGCGTCAAAAGTCTTTTGGGAGGGGTGCGGGGAACCCTTTTCTTCAGAAAAGGGTTCCCCGCGTTTCCCTTAAAATCATCCCAACAGTTCCTTCGCCTTTTGGACGACGTGTTCGGTGGTGATACCTAGGTGTTTCATCACTTGGTCGCCGGGGGCCGATTCGCCGAAGCGGTCGATACCGATGACGGCGCCTTGGCAGCCGACGTATTTCCACCAGCCGAAGGTCACGCCCGCCTCGATCGCCAGGCGTTTTTGGCAGGCGCAGGGCAGCACTTGTTTTTTGTAGTCGTCGCTCATGCGCTCGAAGCGCTGCGTGCAGGGCATGGAGACCACGCGCACGCCTTCGCCGAGTTGTTCGGCGGCGGCCAGCGCCCATTGCAGTTCGGAGCCGGTGGCGATGAGGATGAGTTTTAGCTCGCCCGTTTCCTTGCGGGCGATGTAGCCGCCTTTGGCCGCGCCGTCGCGCCGCTCGTCGATCGGAATTTGGTTGAGGATGGGCAGGTTTTGGCGCGAGAGGATGAGGGCGCTGGGGCCGTCCTTGCGCTCGATGGCGCAGACGAAGGCGCCCGCCGTTTCCTCGGGGTCGGCCGGGCGGATGACGTCGAGGTTGGGGATGGCGCGCAGGCCCGTGACGGTTTCCACCGGCTGGTGGGTGGGGCCGTCTTCGCCCACGCCCACGGAGTCGTGCGTGAAGATGTAAAACAGCGGCAATTTCTGCAGCGCCGCCACGCGGATGGACGGGCGCAGGTAGTCGGCGAAGACCAGGAAGGTAGCGCCCGATGCCTTGAAAATGCCGTAGTAGGCGATACCGTTCATCATCGCGCCCATGGCGTGCTCGCGGATGCCGAACAGGATGTTGCGCCCGCCCCAATTGTCGACGTCGAAGTTGTCGGGATTTTTGTCCTTGTCGCCGATGTAGTTGAGCGTGGAGCCGTGCAAATCGGCGCTGCCGGAAATGAGGACGGGGCATAGCTCGGCCAAGGGTTGCAGCACCATCGAGCCTGCCTTGCGCGTGGCGATGTTGGTGTCCACGGGGAAGGCGGGGATGCCGCACAGCAGGCACTCGGCCAGCTCGCCCTTGAGCGCGCGCTCGAGCAGGTTCGCCTTTTCGGGGTTGGCCTGCTGCCAGTCGGAATAGATTTTTTTCCAGGCGTTGTATTTTTCTTCAAGCTGGGCGCTGCGGCCTTTGAAATAGGTGCGCGTTTCGGGGGAAACGTAAAAAGTTTCCTCGGGCAGGCCGAGCGATTTGCGAGCCTCGGCCGCGTATTTCACGCCGCCTTCGCCGTGGGCTTTGGCCGTGCCCTGCACCTCGGCGATACCTTTTCCGATCAGTGTCTTTGCGATGATGAGCTGGGGTTTTCCCTTGCCCTTGTGCGCTTTTTCATAGGCGCCAAAAAGGGCGTCTATGTCGTTGCCTTTTTTGACCGTGTGCACTTCCCAGCCGTAGGCTTCGAAGCGCGCGGCGGTGTCCTCGCACTGCGAGGCCGAGGCTAGGGCGTCGAGCGTGACGTCGTTGGAATCGTAAATAAGGATGAGGTTGTCGAGCTTGTGGCGCCCGGCAAAGGCGCAGGCTTCGCTGGCCACGCCTTCTTGCATGCAACCGTCGCCGCACAAAACGACGATCTTGTGGTTGAAAATCGTGTGGGTCTTGGTGTTAAAGTGCGCCTCGGCCATCTTGGCGGCCACGGCCATGCCCACGCCGTTGCCGATGCCTTGTCCCAGCGGCCCCGTCGTGGCCTCGACGCCGACGGTGTGGCCAAACTCCGGGTGCCCGGGCGTTTTCGAGCCCATTTGGCGGAAGGCTTTTAACTCGTCCATCGGCAGGTCATACCCGGCCAGGTGCAGCCAGGAATACAAAAACATCGAGCCGTGCCCGGCCGACAGCACAAAACGGTCGCGGTTGATCCAGCGGGGGTCTTGCGGGTTGTAGTTGAGCGCCGCGCCCCAGAGCATGGCCCCGATTTCGGCGCAGCCCAGCGGCAGCCCCAGGTGCCCGCTTTTGCATTTGGTGATGGCGTCGATCGCCAGCCCTCTGGCCTCGTTGGCCGTGCGGTTAAGAGTGGTTGTGTTCAGATTCATGTAACGGTCTTTTTCTATGGTGGTTCGGGGACAATCGGGACAATATAAAAAATATGATTGAAGTGGGGCGCCAAGTGAAGGAAAAATAACCCAATGAGCAAAGAACTCGAAGAAGGCAGCGAACTGAAACTGGACTTTTTGAAACTCAAAAAGGTGGCCGCGTGCGGGGCGGATATTTTGCCCGCCGTCGCGCAGGACGCCAAAACGGGCGAGGTGCTCATTTTGGGCTACGCCAACCAATTGGCGCTGAACACCGCGCGCAAGGAGGGCATGGCCACCTTTTGGAGCACCAGCCGCAACGAGCTGTGGATCAAGGGAAAGACAAGCGGCGATTACCTGAAACTCAAAGACATCCTCGTCAACTGCGAGCAGAATTCCATCCTTTATCTGGTCGAACCCGTTGGCAAGGGCGCCTGCCACACCAAGGACAAAACCGGCAAACCGCGCAGCGGCTGCTATTACCGCCGCCTCAAAGACGACGACACGCTCGAGTTTTTGCCCGGCAAAGAATAACGCTTGCGCATGGGCGAACAGGCACAATCCGCCAGTGTTTTTCCGCAAGTGACCGATTTTTTGGACACGCTTTCGCTCGAGCGGCGGCTGTCCCCCTACACGCGGCGCAACTACGCGCAGGCGTTGGAAGTATTTTCGCAGTACTTGAAAACCGAGTGCGGTTTTTCGGGGAACTGGGAAACTGTTTCGCGGCGCGATGTGCGCAGCTATGTGATCGACATGCAGCGACGTGTGGGCAGGGCGACCTTGCACAACCACGCGGCGGCGGTGCGCGGTTTTTTTAAATTTCTGGTGCGCCGCCACTTGATAAAAGCCGATCCCTGCACTGGCCTTGTGCTGCCCAAACGCGAGAAAAAGCTCCCGAAATTTCTGACGCAAAAGCAGGCCGAGGAGTTGCTGCGCCAGCCCCTAAAACTGCTCAAAGAAGGCGAGATTAGCGATTACCAGGCCGACCGCGACTGGCTGGCGCTGGAGATTTTATACGGCGGCGGCCTGCGCGTGAGCGAGGCGTGCGCATTGACTTACGGCAAACTCGACCGCGCCGAGGGCGTCGCGCGTATTTTGGGCAAGGGCAAAAAAGAGCGCCTGTGCCCGCTGGGGGCTGTCGCCATGCACGTGCTCGACCGCTTTGTGACGCGGCACAACGTTGCCACCACGCGCGAGAGTTTTGTGCTGCTGAACGACCAGCGCCGCCAGGCAACCCCGCGTTTTTTGCAGCTACTAATTAAGAAATATCTGAAAGCCGCAGGCCTGCCCCCGGATTTGTCGCCGCACAAATTGCGCCACAGCTTCGCCACCCACCTGCTCGACAGGGGAGCCGACTTGCGCACGGTCCAAGAACTGCTCGGCCACGCGAGCCTGTCCACCACCCAAATTTACACCCATGTGGGGCTAAAACGCCTGCAGGAAGTCTATAAAAAAGCCCACCCGCGCTCGTGAGAAGACAAGTTCTCTTTTTTGCTTGGGGGGCGCAGCTAAGCGCGTTAAAGTAGCTTCGTATTCGTTTCCCTTTATGAAGAAAACCCTTTGCTTACTTGTGCTCGCCGCCTGTGTGACGCCATCCTTTCTAAACGCCCGCGTGGGAGAACGCTTGGACGTGATCGACAAGCGGATCACTTCGTCGGGTTCGGGGAGCCGTTTTCCGAAGACACCTCTTTCCATGCCGGGCAAGCGAACTATCGACACGGCCTATAATCCGGATCTAAACACCATTCAGCGTCCCGACATGGTGCGCATCCCTTCCCCGGAATACGTGATAAAACTGATGCCGCCTTCCATGGACACGGATGTCACTTTTTATTTGAAGAGCGACACGGGCGGGTCCACCGGCGTCAATGTGTCGGCTTTTCGCAATTGGAAGCCCGATGGCCGCGATTTCAGAAGTTGGACAAAAGGGAAAAAGGCGGATAAGGATATTAAGGGCGACGTCGCCATTGACGCGGACAAAACAGTGGGCGACGAAATGCAGAAACTTTATGAAAAATTCACCGGATGGGAGCTGATGGTTTTTACGGTCAATAAAACTTCGGAATGGGAACTATATCGCCGCATCGGCAATTTTATCTCGCAGGCAGAATTGGACGGGCTGCTTTCGATCAATGGCGGGCAGCGCCAGTGGAAGGAAGTCAAACGCACTGAAAAGGCTGAATCGCTGTTTGACTATGATTACGAGACGACCGATGGTTCGTTGCGCGCGCGTGTGAACCGTGCTGGCTCCAACATGACCTGGGTGATGTTTTTTAGCGCCCAGATGGGCGAGCGGTTGCAAGGTGTCGTGAACACAAACAGAAAACAGAACGAAGAAGCCCGCGCGGCCGCGGTGCGAAAAAGCCTCGAGAATTTCTAGGCGTTGGGTTGTACTGTAAGGATGGCTTCAAAAAAGAAAACGCTCAAGGGCAAGACGGTAGTGCTCACGCGCAGCCGCGAAGGTAACGAAGTTTCGCGCGCGCTGTTCGAGGACGCGGGCGCGCGGGTGCTGGAAATCCCGCTGATCGAAATCGAGCACACGCACGCCGAGAGCGACGAATGCCTGGAAACCATTTCCGAGTACGACTGGATCGTCTTTACCAGCGGCAACGGTGTGCGCGGGTTTTTCGGGCGCTTCTTCAAAAAATTTGAAGACATCCGCGAAATTGGCCCCGCGAAATTCGCCTGCGTGGGGCCGGCGACCGAGGGGGAATTGAAGCAGTTTCACCTGTCCGTCGATGTGAGCACCTCTGGCGGCGACGCCGAGGCGCTGGCCCGCGGCATGATGGAATTTGAGTCGCTGGACAATTTAAAAATCCTGGTGATCACCGGCAACCGCAACCGCGACACGCTTGTCAACCTGTTGACCGACGACGCGCGCGCGATTGTCGATATCATGCCCGTGTACACGACGAGTGAAAACGACATTTCGGATTGCAAGGACGCGCAAGCCTTCCGCGAGCAGGGCGCCCATGCGATTGTGTTCGCTTCGCCGAGCGCGGTGGACTCTTTTGTCGCGCAGGCCAAGGAGCTGCGCATAGCGGCCGACGCGCAAAAACCGCTGACGGTCGCCATCGGCCCCACGACCGCCTCTGCCATGCGCAAGGCGGGCATTCCCGTGCAAGTGCAAGGCGATCAGTTCACCATGCAAGGCGTGCTCGAGGCTTTGCTCGAGCAAATCGGCGCGTAAGCGATCGCTTAAAACGGCGGCATTTTCCCGCCGCCCATTCCGCCCATTTGGGCGAGCATGCGTTTGCCTTTGCCACCTTTGAGCATTTTCATCATCTTGCGCATGCCCTCAAACTGTTTGATCAGTTGGTTGACGTCGCGCACCTCGGTGCCCGAGCCTTTGGCGATGCGCAGGCGGCGCGAGGCGTTGAGCACTTGGGGTTTTTGGCGTTCAAGCGGCGTCATGGAGAGGATGATGGCCTCGGTTTTCTTGAGCTTGTTTTCCTCCTTGTCGCCCACTTCGATGCCGCTCATGCCGGGAATCATGCCCATGATGCCGCTTAAGGGGCCCATCTTTTTCATCGCGCGCAACTGGCTTAAAAAGTCCTCCAGATTGAAGTCCGCCTTGCGCATTTTTTCGGCCATGCGCATGGCTTCTTTTTCGTCGATGGCTTCCTGCGCTTTTTCAACGAGGGAAACGACGTCGCCCATGCCCAGGATGCGCTGGGCCATGCGTTCGGGGTGGAAAAGATCAAAATCCTCGGGCTTTTCGCCAAAGCCCATGAACTTGATCGGCACGCCGGTGATCGCCTTCATGGACAGGGCGGCGCCGCCGCGCGCGTCGCCGTCGAGCTTGGTGAGCACCAGCCCCGTGATTTGCACGGCCTCGTCAAAATGCTTGGCGACGTTGACGGCCTCCTGGCCGAGCGCCGAGTCGGCCACGAGCAACACTTCCTGCGGCTCGATCGCGGCGCGCGCGCGCTTGATCTCCTCGATCAGATCGTGGTCGATTTGCAGGCGCCCTGCGGTGTCGAAAATGACGAGATCCGCGCCTTGGGACAGCGCCCAGTCCAGTCCGCGTTTGGCGAGTTTGGGGACGTCTTTGGCGTCGCGCTCGGCATAGAACAAAAAGTCCTGCGCTTTGGCGAGGATTTCCAGTTGGTCGATGGCGGCGGGGCGGTAAATGTCGCAGGCGATCAATGCGGGCTTGTAGCCTTTTTTGGCGAGGGCACGGGCAAGCTTGGCGCTGGAGGTCGTCTTGCCGGAGCCGTGCAGGCCGACCATCATGATTTTTAACGGGCGCTGCTCGCTCAGCGGCGCGGCGGCTCCTTCGCCCAGCAGCGCGGCCAATTCGTCGTGGATGATCTTGACGATCTGCTGCCCGGGCGAGACGGAATCGATGACTTTTTGGCCGATCGCCTTTTCCTTCACCGTCTCGACAAACTCGCGGGCGACCTTGAAATGCACGTCCGCCGAAAGCAGGGCGCTGCGCACTTCCTTGAGCGCCTCGGCCATGTTTTCCTCGGAGAGTTTGCCCAGCCCGCGCAGGTTGCGCAAGGCGGCGGACATCTTGTCGGTGAGCGATTCAAACATTTGTTTAAAAAATTTGTATAAATTTGAAACTTTGGACTAAAAACAGGGGTTGCACCCCTTGAACATTAGACACTATTCTCAACAAGCCTACAGAAAGGAGCAACGTATGAAAACCCTTTTGTATTCGGTGACACTTTTGGCCGCGGGCGCGCTCGCCGCCCTGGGCGGTTACGACCGCACCGCGCAGACCTGCCAGAACAGCATCGACGTGTGGGAGGACTGGATTGTCACGGTCGATGTGCTTTACCTGCAAAAAGACGAGGCCGCCAGCCAGCGCAGCGGCCGCGTGATCGCCCACGCGCAGACTTGGGACGACGAGTTGCTGAGCTACGGCGGCCTCATCACGGTTGTCTTTGACAATGTCGAAGGCCAGCGCGCGCTTAATTACTACGGCAAGGCGATGGCCTCCTCGACTGTCAATGTCAAGCCGCTGTCCGGCACGCTCAAGCGCGTGCGCACGCAAGGCGGCAACGACGTGGTTTATATCAACTGCTCGGCCGCGGCGATTGACGACACGCTGTTGGCGACTCTGGCGGGCGAAACGGCCACGACCACCGTGCAAACCCGCACCGTGGTCGTCGACAATTACGTGTACAACAATGTTTATTGGGGCGGGTATTACGGTTGGGGCGACCCGTATAGTTGGGGATATTGCGGCTGGGGTTATTCTTCCGGCTGGGGGATTTCCATCAACATAGGGCGCCCGTACCGCCCGTACTACCACTACCGTCCCTGGCATTGGTGGGGGCCGCGCCCGAGTGTCGTGCATGTCTATCGCGCACCCACTGTGCATACCTGGCGCCCGGGGCCGTACCGACCGGCACCCAGACCCCATGTGGTGCATCATGGCAAAGCGACTATTTCCCGCCCGGGCGCGATACATCCCTTCAAGCCCGGCGGCAAACCCGGCGCGGGAGCCGTGGTCAATTCCACGCGCCCCATCGCGGCCAAGCCGCCCACAATAAGTTCCTCGACGCGCGGCACCCAGCGACCGAGCGCGCTGCGCCCTCATTCGCCCAATTCCAATCGCCCGGCGGCGTTGCGGCCAAACAGCCCGTCCACCCGCCCGAACGCGACCGTGCAAAACCGCCCGGGCATGACAAACCCCGGCAGAGGCTCCGTCGTTTCAAACGCGCCGAGCGCGCCGAGCACACCGAACACGCGGCCGAATAATCCGGCACTGCGCCCGGGCAGCTCGCCGCAAAACCGTCCGATTGCGCCCCGCGCGTCCGTGCGGCCAAATCAAAACGCGCCGAGTTCTCCGAGCAGGCCCGCGTATAACGCACCCGCCTCGCGTCCGAATTCACGCCCGCCGGCGGTGCGTCCGAACACTTCGATTCAAAATCGTCCGTCCGCTCCAAGCGCGTCTGCGCGGCCGAGCCAAAGCGCGCCCGCCTCGCCAAACAAGTCCACCTATACCGCGCCGTCTTCGCAGGGTCGGCCGGCATACAACGCGCCCGCCTCGCGCCCGACGAACAGACCGCCCGCGGTGACTTCGCCCAGACAACGGCCAAGCAGTGGGAACGCTTCCCGCTCCATCTCGCAACCATCGCGCTCGTCAAACAGTTCTTCCTACAAGAGCGCGCCGAGTCGTTCCGGCGGCGGCAATACCCAAAGCTATCGCGGCAGCTCCGGCGGCGGGGGCGCACGTGGTGGTGCACGCCGCTAGCGCCATACCCGATTGACGCACAGTTCATCCACGCTACAATGAAAACAACAAAGGCACGCTTATGAAACGAGGCTTATTGATTTTCTGCCTGCTGGGCATCTGCGCGGGTACGGCGCTTTGGGGCAGTGCGCAAAACACGGCGCGTTACTGCCGCCAGCATATCAATAAATTGGATGGCAAAAACGTCTCCATCGACGTGCTGTTTTTCAATCCCCTGGACGTGACCGGCTCGATGCCCAACGCCGTCGTGGCCATCGCCTATACCTGGGACGAGCGCAGCAAGACTTTTGGCGGCGTGATCCCCGTGCTTTTCCAGCGCAAAGAGGGCGAGCGAGCGCTCAGCCGCTACGGGGTGACGCTCGAGTACGGCGCGCAAGCCGCCCGTTCGCGGATGCTGCGCGGGGTGCTCACCCGCATCCTGCGCGAGGGCAGGACAAACCTCATTTACCTGGATTGCAGCAATTCCGGCGAACATGCCGACGACATAAAACCCGCCCTGGCGCAAGTGCTCGAAACCCAGCCCGATGATATCGAATTTTCAACCCCGCTGGTCAAGCAGTCCATCACTATAAACACAGCCCCCGGCCCCATGCCCGGCCCCGTGCCCAATCCCAACCCAGGGCAACGTCCGCCGCAACCGCAGCACAGGCCCGCGCCAAATACGGCTCCCGCGCAGTAGGGTAGGGCGATGAGGATATTGGAGTTGAACCGAACCCATGCGTATGGGCGGAAAATTTTTTGCGGCAAATAAAGCGAGTTCGCAAAAACACGATTGAAAAACTGAAATGGCACCGTTTATTTGCAAGCGCGCCGGACGACTTGCACGACTTATGCCTCGGCAGGGGCGGGAGCAGCGGGCTGTTCAGGCAGAGCGGGTGCCGCGGGTAATGGCGGCTTGGGCGCAGCTTCCCCGGCCGGCGGCGGTGGGGGTGGTTTGCGATGGGGGCCGTTGCGGATGTTCTCGGGCATTTTGTCGCCCTTGACGTTGGAAAGTTTTGGATTGGGAGTTAACCCGGCGGCCAGCGCCTTTTTTAAAAACTCCTCGTGCATTTTCATGCGGTCGTCGGCGGGCAGTTTGTCGAAACGCTTCTGCGCTTTTTGGCGTTCGGGTTCCGGCAGGCTGTCGAAGTAGCGTTTGACCAGGTCGCGCTCCTGGGGGCTGGTCAGCGAGTAGGCTGTGAAAAGCATGCGGCGCCGCTCGTCGTTCATCATGCGGAAGGCGCGGATCTCCTTGCGCAGTTGGGCGCGCTGCTCGTCCGTCATGTCCGCGATTTTTTCGAGCGCCTTGACGACTTGCCGGATGCGTTCGGGCGAGAGCGACAAAAAGCGTTCCATCGCCATCAGGTCGCCGGACTTTACTTCCTTGGAAAGGTCTTTAAAAAGATTGTCCTGCTCGTCGGGCACGGCCGGAGGCTGGGGTGGTTTGGGGCCGCCTTGCGCGAAGCCCTGCGCCGCCGCGCACACAATCAGCACGGCTAGCAGCAACGGTTTAAACAGGTGGGTTTGCACTTACAAAATAAAGGAGGAGAACAGCACGATGGCTTCCAGGTTTTGCTCGTCGAGGAATACCTCGGCCTGCGAGACAGGGTCGGCCAGTTGGACGGCCTCGATGAAGCCGGTGGAGGAAATCGAATAGGGAGACAGGGCGGTTTCCTGCGGGGCGGCGGGTTTGCCGAACATCAGGAACAGCCCCAGCGTGAGCACCGCCGCGGCGGCCGAGGCCCAGATGGGGAAATGCAGCCAGCGCGTTGTGCGCGTGAAGGCCTTGGAAAGGGTGGTTTGGGTGAACTCGTCCGTCGGTTCAATCGGCTGGCTCATGAGCAGGGCGTCCAGCGCGGCGTCCTCGAAAGCGTCCTCAGGCGGCGGCTGTTCGCGCAGGCGCTTGAGCGTGGCCGTGGCAAAGTCCGCCTTGGGCGCGATCGCCGCACGGCTTAGCAGCGCCTCGAGCGTGCGTTGCAGCCCGTCGTTATGTTCGCTGTGGTTGTTCATGGCCTGTTTGGTTCAAAAAGTTAAAACCCGTGCGGGTAAAAAAGTTTCAATTTTTTTCGTCACTTTTGCCCGGGCGCAGATAAGCGCCCAAAATGGCCTTTAATTTTTGGCGGGCGCGAAAGATGTGGGTCTTTACCGAGGAGAGCGGCAGCCCCATGATTTTGGCGATCTCGTCATAACTAAGTTCCTGCTGTTTAAGCAGCAAGATGGCGGTGCGCTGGTCTTCGGAGAGGTGCTCGAGGGCTTGCTGAAAAATTTCCTCCAGCTCGCGCAAGTCTCCCTGCTCGTGGACCGAGGGGTCCGCGACTTGTTGCAGGTCCGAGGGGTCGAAAGCCTCTGCGGGCTTGCGCTGGCGGCGGCGGTATTCGTTGATCAGCAGGCGCCGCCCGATGTGAAAGAGGTAGGTGGAAAAGCGCGCTGTCGGCCGATAGACCGCGGCGGAACGGTACACGCGGATGAAGGTCATCTGCGCCAAATCCTGCGCCTGCTCGACCGAGTTGATCGAGCGGAAGAAAAAATTGATGAGCGGGCCTTGCCAGCGCTCGATAATCTCCTTGAGAGCCACCTCGTCGCCCTTTTGCACGCGCAGCATTAGCTGGGCGTCCTCATCGTGCGAAAAATCCTGGGGGGTGCTGAACATCACTGTCGTGCGGCGGGCGTTTTTTGGATAGTCTTTTACAATCCCCAAATTTCGCCGCGGATGGAAGACTAAAATGTGACTATCGGTAGCGTGTCCTTAACAAAGGCGCTTTTTGTGAGAGATTTTTTCGGATTTTTTTATGAAAGAAAAAAGTTATTTGCACAAACAATTGCGCATTTAAGGGGACAGATTGCTTCAGCGATTCGACTGCTATAAAAGTGGGCACTGTGGGCATTGCTTTTGTCCTGATATAATTGAATGATTATCAAATTGTTAAATTGGTATCAATCTGCATTCTATGAGGATGAGTGGATGTAATATTTTCTATAACAAGGGGGTAGAGTGAAATTTTGTTGATAGTAGAGGTGCCGTTTGGGTGGCTTGGGGATCGAAATGGATTTGCGACTGGTGATGGGTGCTTGGAGCAAATGTCCTGTTTTGCGCAATTTCACTCGTAAAATTGCGCAAAAATTTTTCGATTTTTTTTAAAAAAAGGCTTGCCAAGGGGATTAACGAATGCTTCTTTTGTGTCAGACGCGAACGAAAAAGCAAACTTGCTGCTACTACTTTTTCTTTTGCTACTAGGCCTTTTCGTCGCGTCTATATTTTTAACCCGACTACCCTGACCATGAATATTCAAAAAACATGCGCGTTTGCGATTGCGCTATCTGCTGTTTCGTTTGCGCAACTATCTGCGGCTGCCAACTGGTACTTCCCAGCCGGCACCACCAGCGCGGTTGATGTGTCCGTCAATATCATACCCGAAAACGCGCTGTGCGCCGACAAAAGCGGGCGCTTTTTGGTATTTGACGACGCCGGCAGCTACACGGTGGACAACATCCAGTTGCGCGATGCCGAGCGAGCGGGTGTCACCTCCGCTATTTACGTGGACACGGGTATTTTGACAGTAGTCGGCGGAATCACGCTGGGCGGCAACGCAGATTCCGACGGCGTGTTTGCCGTGCGTGGCGGCACTGTGACGGCATCGGCCTTGGCGGTGGGTTTGGCTTCGGGTTCCAACGGGAATCTCACCCTTTCGTCCGGCACAGTCACGCTGGGTGGCAATATGACGATAGGCGGTGGGGCGACTTCCAGCGGCAACGTGACGATCAGCGGCGGGACGGTGCAGCTGGTCGATTTTCTCATGGGCGGGGGCGCTAGCTCATCGGCCAACCTCTACGTGTCAAACGGCACGGCGACGGCCTCGAGTATTTTTATGGGGCGCGGCACCAGTGCGACCAGTGTTATTTCGCAATCGGGCGGCACGCTCACCTTGAACGGCTCGCTTTACATGGGGCAGGCGCAGTCCAGCAGCAACACCATTAATTCTTCGGGCGGCACGCTGCGGGCGACTTATGTTTTCTTGGGAATGACCACCAGCACAGACGCCTTCGCCACCGACGTCACCAACACTTGGTTACAGTCGGGCACATCCTCGGTGATCATTACCAATAATATCATGTTGGGCGCCACCAATTCCATGAATGTGACCAATTCATGGACGATGACGGATTATGCCACGGTCACAGCGGCCAACGTCTATTTGGGCGGCTCCATGAGCGCTTATTTGACGAACAAGTGGACCTTGAGCGGTTCGGCCAGCGCCACAGTTGGCACCACGTTGTACATAGGACAGTTGTCCGCGGGTAATACCAATGAGATATCGTTGAGCGGTAACTCGTCCCTGCGCGTGGGTTCGGATGTGTATATGTCGAGCACCGCGATGAACTACTCCACGATCAGCCTGACGGACAACGCCAGCATGTCGGTAGGGCGTTATTTTAATCTGGGCATGGACAACGCCACGCAGTCTTCGGCGGTGATAAACCTCAGCGGCACCGCGCACCTGACAGTGGGCAACCGCATGAACATTGGCTGCGGCGGAACAACATCCACGGCAGCCATTTACCTAACGAGCAATTCGTCCCTGTACGGCACTTCCACGATCGGCATGGGGGCTTCCGCCGGAGTGGTCACAACGCTCAGCGTGACGGACAACGCCTCGGTGGCCACGCCGGTGGAAATGTACTTGGGGCAATCCAACTACGGCGAAAGTTACCTGATCGTTTCCGGCAATGGCCGGGTGCAAGTGGGCACAAATTTGCTCGTTGGCCGTTCGAACTCCACTTCCGGCACGATCTCGATGACCGGCGGCACGATCTCGGCGACCACGATCAATGTGGGCTCGGGCGGCTATAGCAAAGGCGTTGTTGAAATTTCCAACGGCACAATCGCCGCCACGACGATCAATGTGTCCAGCGGAGCGAATTCTTCTGGCACGATTTCAATGACGGGCGGCACTATCGCCGCTACGGGAGCGTTGCAAGTGGGCACTGCCAACACCGCCAGTGGGTTGGTGTCGATTTCCGGTGGTAATTTCAGTGCTGCTGCGATGAATGTCGCCTCGGGTGCAAGCGCCAGCGGTACGTTGTATATCAGCGGGGGTGATGTCAGTATCACCAACGCAGCCGGCACGGCCCGCACCAATCTGGCGCAGGGGGCGAATTCGACTGGGTCGATCATCATGACCGGTGGCAACTTGTGGCTCAATCAATTGGTGATGGGCAACGTTAATACCGCGACGCCCGAGCTGAATCTTTCCGGCACTGCCAAAGCGACGATTTCCGCCTACGCGAATGTCGGCGGCTCTGTAGGAGGCAAAGGGACTGTCTCCCTTTCTGAGGGAGCCGAGCTAAATGCGGTCTCGTTGGGCGTAGGCTCGAACGAAAGTTCGCAGGACACGCTGTCGATGACGGACACTTCCTCGCTGACGATGCTCTCGGGCAATTTGACAGCGGGGGGAGGCTCAAGTTCGTCCGGCAAGATATTTGTGAGCGATCAGGCGAATATTTCCGCATTGGCGATTGTATTGGGCAATGGCGCAAGCACCAGCGGTTTGCTCAGTATTTCCGGAGGTGCTGTTTCCGCCACGGCGATGAATATCGCCTCGGGTGCAGACTCCGAAGGCACGCTGTATATCAGCGGGGGTGATGTCACGATCACCAACGCAGCCGGCACTGCCCGCACCAATCTGGCGCAGGGGGCGAATTCGGCTGGGTCGATCATCATGACCGGTGGCAACTTGTGGCTCAATCAATTGGTGATGGGCAATGTCAATACCTCGACACCTTTGATGAGCCTTTCGGGCACTTCCAAGGCGACGATTTCCTCTTACTTGAATGTCGGCGGCTCGGTGGGCGGCAAGGGCACAGTGCTGCTGGCCGAAGGCGCCAGGTTAAATTCCGCAGCGCTGGGCGTGGGTTCGAATGAAAATTCGCAGGGAACCCTGTCGTTGACGGGCACCTCCTCGCTCAACATGCTGGCGGGCAATTTGACGGCGGGCGCGGGCAAAGGTTCGACCGGCACGATTTCCGTGGCCGACAACGCGAGCATTTCCGCGTTGATGATCATCGCGGGTGCTGGAGAAAATTCCAGCGGCTCGATCAATGTTTCCGGCGGAGAAATTAAGACCAACAACATGAATATCGCGGGCACCGGAGTCGGCAGCAAGGGCGTGTTGACGATCTCCGGCGGCTCGGTTGTCATCTCCAATTCGGCAGGCACCGGCCGCTTGAACATGGGGCAGGGCGACGGCGGCAGCGCCACCATCGCGATGACCGGCGGCACTTTGTACACCCAGACCTTTGTGATGGGCAATGTCAGCACATCCACGCCGCTGTTGGATCTTTCAGGCGATGCCGAAATGACGATCAGCAACTGGGGTAATATCGGCGGAGGTCCCAGCGACGGCAGCAAAGGAACTGTCAACATTTCCGAGGGCGCCGTGCTCAACGCCAAGGTGCTCTCTGTGGGTGCGAATGAAAATTCGACGGGAACCTTGTCGATGACCGGCACTTCCTCGCTGGTGCTCGGCGCGGACGATCCGCTGGGCGAGTACCAGGGCGGGCTCTACGTGGGCGGCAATGCCGGTGCCATGGGCACGGTGTCGATCACTGACCAGGCCATCATTTATGCCAAAAACGGCGAGATTTCGATCGGTAACGCCGGCAACGGCTATTACAGCCAAACCGGCGGCACGGTCACTGCTGATCGCGGCTTTTATGTGGCGATTGCCGATGGCGCTTCGGGCACGGCGTCGATCACCGCCGGTAAATTGTCCGTTGGCGCGACGCTGCTGGTGGGCGATGGCGGTCACTTGAGCATTGCTGGCACAGGCACAGCCTCGGCTGCCACTTTTGCCGTGCGCAGCGGGGGCAGCTATTCCGGCACCTTGTATATCGGCGCCGTCAGCGGCACACCGGCCAATTACGCGAAGGCCGACACGCTGCGCGTTCAAACCGGCGGGAAAATTGACGGCAAAACCATCTTCAATGGCGGTGGTTTTGTCCTGTCCGTTTCGGGCACGCAGGGTCTTCAGGGCGCGGCGACTTTGGGCGAACTGCAAATTCTGACGCCCACGACCCTCACGGTTGACATGACCGACTTCATCTTCACCGGCGACGGCGAGGTCATGGTGATGACCTACTTTAGCGAGGCAGGCCTGTCGGATCTTTCGGTGGACATCACCGGTTACGACACCAACTGGTGGGACGTCACCCACCGTTGGAACGCTCTGACCAAAGAACTGTGGCTGGACATTCGTTCCATTCCCGAACCGGCTTTCTCTTCCGTGCTACTAGGACTGCTAACCCTGGCTGTGCCCGCGCGCCGCCGCCGTTAGACAGCGCCTCAGACAGGCCGCGAGGGACACCCCCGGCTCTCCGGCCTGTCGCCACTTTTTTTAACGACAACATCTAAAACTACTACCCTGTTATGAAATTAAAAAAAATTATCCCCTCAGCGCTGTGTCTGGGCGCACTGACTTGGACAAGCCTGTGTGCGGCTACCAACTGGTACTTCGCGGTTGGCACCACCAGCGCGGTCGATGTTTCCACTTACATGACGGCCGACTACGGCTTGTGCGCCGACAAAAGCGACCGTTTCCTGGTGTTTGACTCAGGAGACTACACGGTGGACAACATTCAACTGCGTGACGTCGCCCGCACGGGTGTCACCTCCGCGATTTATGTGGACACGGGACTGTTGAAGGTGGTCGGCTCGATTGCGGCCGGCGGCAATGTTGATTCCGACGGCGTGTTTGCCGTGCGCGGCGGCACGGTGACGGCGGCCAGCATGGCGCTTGGCGGTGGCACGGGCTCCAACGCGGATTACACGCTTTCCTCTGGCACGGTCACAATTGCCGGCGGCATGACGATAGGCGCTGGGGCGACTTCGAGCAATTACATACTTATCAGCGGCGGAGCCATGACCGTCACCGGCAGCACCAATATCGGCGGCGGGGCAAGCTCGTCGACAGTGATGGATCTTTCCGGCACGGGCAGTTACCTTTTTGCCAACCGCATCAACGCGGGTACGAACAGCTATTCATCCACGACGATCAACTTGACCGGCAACTCCAAAATGCAGGCGTTGAACAACACCGCGACCATCGGCCTGGGCGCGTCCAATTACGCCCACGCCACGATGAATGTGGGCGGCAGCGCGATTGTCTCGACCTCGGCGGAAATGTACCTGGGGCAGGCGGATTTTTCGCACGCCACCTTGTCGATGACCGGCGGTTCTGTGACTGTCGCCAATAATCTGCGTGTGGGCCGTTCCAACACAACCAGCGGCACGATTTCGATGACCGACGGTTATATTAACACCACGAACCTCATTGTGGGCTCGGGCGCCACTTCCAGCGGCGTGATCACGATGTCCGGCGGCAGTATTTCCGCAGGCACGCTGAACTTGGCCGGCAACAACCGCGCCAACGGCACGGTGACGATCGCCGGCGGCAGCATCTCCGCCACCACGGTGCATTTGGGCGGCGGAGCCTTTGGCACCGCGAAGTTGACGGTCGCCACAAACGGCCAATTCATCGGCACCACGGTGAACGTGGGCCCTGGCACGAGTTCCAACGGGCAACTGACGGTTTCCGGCGGCACGGCGAATGTCACGGCCATGAACGTGGGCACCGGGCATCTTTCCACCGGCACAGTTTCTGTTATCGCTGGCTCGCTGGTCGCTTCCGGTACCGTGCAAATAGGCAATGCCGCCAACGGCACCGACCCGGTGGTGGGTTCTTCCTCGGGCCGCTTGGAAGTCCTCGGCGGAGACTTTAGTGCCGCGGCGCTCAATATCGGTTCGGGCAACACTGGTAGCGGAACGCTGTTTATCAGCGGTGGCAATGCCTCGGTCACCAACGCCGGCGGCACCGCGCGCACAAACATGGGGCAGGGCACCAATGCCAACGCCTCTATCATTATGACCGGCGGCAACCTGTGGCTCAACCAGGTGGTGATGAGCAATAACAGCAGCTCGACACCCGTGCTGAGCCTCTCGGGCACTTCCAAGGCGACGATTTCCTCTTACTTGAATGTCGGCGGCTCGGTGGGCGGCAAGGGCACAGTGCTGCTGGCCGAAGGCGCCAGGTTAAA
>JAKPNF010000050.1 GCA_029548565.1 Verrucomicrobiota bacterium | reverse complement strand
CGTGGCTTTGTTAAAAAAAAATGTTGATGCATGCCTGCCCGAAACGCGTGATTTCTTCTTGTCTTGCGCGTATGGCTGATGCGCTTCTAGACTGAATGCGGAGGTGACTTCGCGTCCCTTGAAAATTTAAAAATCCGCATGGCCAACATTCTTGACAAATACGGGGACGAATATCTCACCGGAGAAAAACTCTTCGGCGACGATTTCACGCGGGAGGAAATCGCGCAGTGGTTCACGCTGGAAGCGGAAGCTTACTCCAGTCTTGAGGGCTACGGCACAAACTACCCCTACCACGCCCTCGACGAACTGACACTGTACAGCAAGCTGCCCGAAAAATTGGGGCGGGTTCTGGGCATCGGCAGCGCGCTGGGTTTTGAATTTGAACCCATTGCCGGCAGGATTGAAAGCCTCGACATCGTCGAGCCATCCAAGAAATGGCGCTCTGAAAAAATCGGCGCATTGACACCCGTTTACCACGACCCCAGCGAAGACGGCCTGCCCTTCCCCGATGAGAGTTTTGACCTCATTTTCCCCTGCAGTTCGCTGCACCATATTCCCAACGTCTCGTACACGGTCCGCGAGGCGGCGCGTTGCCTGCGCAAAAACGGGATCTTGCTACTTAGGGAACCCATCAGCTCAATGGGAGACTTAAGAAAACGTGGCGGCGCTAAAACAAGCGGGCTGACCCGTATGGAACGCGGCATCCCTCTGGACTTGTTTTTGCGCATCGCACAGGAGTCCGGCTTTACTGTCAAATCCCGGACGCTCACCGGCTTTCGTCCGGTCATTTTGCTGGCCTCAAAACTTTTCAAAAAATCCTACAACAGCAAGACCGTCGTGCGATTGGACTGCTTTTTGGCCTGGTTAAGCCGCTTCAACTGCTCGTATCATGCAGCCGGCTTTTGGGGAAAGCTACGCCCCACAGCGGTCTCGTTGGTGCTTGTGAAAAAATAGGCCACCACACACACGGCCACAGGCACACAAAAAAACGGCATTTAGCCGTCTTTTTTTTAACGCGCGTTTTTATTTCTGCGCGGGTTCAACCGGGCCGGAAGGCCGTTGTACGGCGTCTGGCACGGGCGGTTGGACGAAGGGCTTGCCCTCTATCCAAGCGATCACTTCGGGGCAATCGGGCAGCGTGTCCGGAACGATGCTGGCGACCCAGTTGCCTTTTTCATCGATCAGGAATTTTTGAAAATTCCAGGTCACCTGCGCGTCGGCCACGCCGTTGAGCTCTTTGCGCGTGAGCCACCGGTAAACCGGTGCGACGTCGTCGCCTTTGATCGAAATCTTCGCCATCATCGGGAAATTCGCCCCGTAGGCAATGCGGCAAAACTGGTGAACTTCCTCGTTGGAGCCGGGTTCCTGACCGGCAAAGTCGTTGCAGGGGAAACCCAGAATCACAAAACCCTTGTCGGCGTTTTGTGCGTAGAGCTTTTGAAGTTGGTCGTACTGCGATGTCAGCCGGCACTTGGAGGCCACGTTGACAATCATGACCTTTTTGCCCTTGAGCTGCGAGAGGGCGAACGGCTCGCCCTCGATGTCTGTGACAGTGTAGGAATGCAAGCTCTTTGGCTGAGCCTCGTTGGGTTGGGAGGGCTTGCAGCCCACCAGGCAGGCACACGCCAGCAGCGGCAACAGAATCTTTTTCATTGAGAGATCAGGTGTGAGGTTTGAGCGCGCCTTTGTTAGCGCGTCATAAACAACCAATACGCCCATTTCCCTGATTTTTCAACCCTTCATGATCCCCCCGCGTCTTCTCCTTAAAAACTTACAGCGGCAAATCGCGGGTGATGTGGACGTCTTTGAGTTGTTTGTCGGTGACGGGGCCGGGGGAATTGGCCATGAGGTCTTGGCCGCGCTGGGTTTTGGGGAAGGCGATGACATCGCGAATGCTGGAACGCTGGCCGAGAATGGCGCACAGGCGATCGAGGCCGATGGCCAGGCCGCCGTGCGGCGGGGCGCCGTAGTGGAAGGCTTTGAGCATGTAGCCGAAGCGGCTTTCGACGACGTCGGCGGGAATTTTGAGCACGTCTTCAAAGATTTTTTTCTGCACGTCGGGCTGATGGATACGGATGGAACCGCCGCCGAGTTCGACGCCGTTGAGCACGATGTCGTAATGCTGGCCGCGCACTTTTTGCGGCTCGGTCTGCAGCAGCGGAATGTCTTCTGCCACCGGGGAGGTGAACGGGTGGTGCGTGGAGAGGTAGCGGCCGGATTCCTCGTCGTAGCTCATCAGCGGGAAGTCCACGACCCAGAGAAAATTGTACTGCGTGGGCGAGATCGTCAGCTTGCCGCGAGCGGCCAGCAACTGCGCGCTGTCCAGGCGCACGCGGCCGAGGATGGCGCAGGCTTTTTCCCAACCAAGCGCGGCGAAAAACACAATGTCGCCGTCCTCGATGTTGAGGCGTTCTTTAAGCGCGGCTTTCTCGGCGTCGGACAGGAATTTTAGGATCGGGGATTTCCATTCGCCTTTCTCCGCCTTGATGAAGGCCAGCCCCTTAGCGCCGAGCGTCTTGGCGGTGTCTTCCAAATTTTTGAGTTCGCCCTGCGTGATGTCGGCCAGTCCCTTGGCGTTAAAGGCTTTCACCACGCCGCCGGAAGCGACCGTCGAGGCGAAAACTTTGAATTCGCTCGTTTTGAAAACGTCCGAAAAATCCTGAATCTCCAGGCCGAAGCGCGTGTCGGGCTTGTCCACGCCGTAGCGGTTCATGGCCTCGACAAACGGCATGCGCGCAAACGGCGTGGGGATGTCGACGCCCAAGACGTCTTTCCACACGCGCTTGAGCATGCCCTCGATGAGGGCGTACATGTCCTCGCGGTCGATGAAGGACATCTCAAGGTCGATCTGCGTGAATTCCGGCTGGCGGTCCGCGCGAAGATCCTCGTCGCGGAAGCAGCGCGCCAGCGAGTAGTAACGCTCCACGCCCGCCACCATCAGCATCTGCTTGTACTGCTGGGGAGACTGGGACAGCGCGTAAAATTCGCCCGGGTTCAGGCGGCTGGGCACCAAAAATTCGCGCGCGCCTTCCGGCGTGCTTTTAAAAAGCATGGGCAGCTCGACGTCCAAAAATCCCTGTTCGTCCAAATAATTGCGCACGGCCATCGAGGCGCGGTGTCGCAGGTTCATGAGGTTAAAATTGCGCGGGCGGCGCAGGTCGAGATAACGGTAGGTCAACCGCAAGTCCTCGTTGACCTTGTCGGCCTGCTCGTCATCCAAGGGGAACGGCAAGACGGCGCACACGTTGTGAATGGTTAATTCCTGCGCGATGACCTCGATTTCTCCGGTGGACAACTTTTTGTTCACCGTCTCGGCGGGGCGCAATGCCACCTTGCCCGCGATCTCGATGACCGACTCGTCCTTGAGCCTGTGCCCCACGTCGGCGAACTCGCTTTTTTGCGGGTCGAATACGATCTGCGTCATCCCCGTGCGGTCGCGCAAATCGACAAAAATAAGCCCCCCGTGGTCGCGCACGGTATTGACCCAGCCGACGAGGGTGACTTCTTTCCCGGCGTCCTGGGTGTTCAAACAGTTGCAAGTGTGGGTGCGTTTCATGGCAAATTCAAAAGAATTATTCAATCAGCGCCCTATGGTGGACGCAATCCAAAGTTTGGACGTTAGCAAAGGTCTTGCAGCAACTTGGTGACACGAGCGCCCATGTTTTCCAATACAAAAAGTTTCAAATCCCTGGCCAGCGGCGCGCGGAAAGGGCCGATAGGTTTTACGGGGATGTCGAAGCAAATCGATTGGGCGTGCAGGGCTTGGCGCGACAGCAGGAGGATCTCGGCCATTTTCTCGGTGAGGCCGTGCTCGACGAATTCCAGATACAGCAAGGGATCCGGCCCGTAGAGTTTGTCGCCGACCAGCCAGTGGCCGATGTGGCGGGCGTGCGCGCGGATCTGATGCTTGCGTCCGGTGACGGGGATCACGCGCGAGAGAGTGAAACCATTCGCGGCGGCAAGCGGCTCGAAGCGGGTTTGTGCGCTTTGAAAACCCTCGCCCTGCCCTGTTTTTTGGATGACCGCCACGGGACTATCGGGATCGGGGCCAAGCGCGGCGTCGACATCGGTCGACGCGGAAAGTTCGCCTGTCAAAATGGCAATGTAGCTCTTGCGGCATTGGCCTGCCATCTGCGCCTTTTGCAAGATCGCCGCCATGCGCGGATTGCGGGCGATGACGACCACGCCGCTGGTCTCGCGGTCGAGGCGGCTGATCAGATGGATGGTGTCCTGCCCCAGGTATTCGCGCGCGGCGCCCGCAAGGCTCGACCAGGGGCCTTGCTTGCTCGGATGGCACACCAGCCATGGGGGCTTGTTGACGACCAGCAAGTCCGCGTCCTCATGCAACACGCAGGCGGAAAATTCCGCGCGGGAAATAAGGGGCGCGATTTCCGACATAAAAAAAACGGGACGACAGGTGTTGCCAGGCGTTGCGCTATTTTTTCAACGAACGCAGGCGCACGAATTTGAGCACCCCAAAAGAGATCGGCACGCCGAGCTCGCGCGGCACGACGGCGCAGACCCAGCGCAGCAGTTTGTTTGTCCAGCCGGTGGTGATGAGCGCGCGGTTTTTCGCGGCGGCGTTGAGCGCGCGCTTGGCCACAAAGTCCGGCGTGCGCCCGATGACCGGCGGCAGGGGCGACTTTTCAAACCCCGCGCGCGAAAAGAATTTCGTGGCGGTCGGCCCCGGGCAGACGGTTAGCACGTTGATGCCCTGCGCCTTTAATTCCTCGCGCAGCGCCATGCCCCAGCTAAGCACAAAGGCTTTTGTCGCCCCGTAAACGGCCAGCGTGGGCGTGGGCACGTAGGCCGCGATGCTCGACACGTTGATGATGCCGCCGCCGCGCTCGATCATCTGCGGCAAAAGCTCCAGCGTAAGCTGCACCATCGCGCGGTTGTTCAAATCCAGCATGCCCAGCAGCCCGGCCTTGTCCATCTGTGGCACCAGTCCGTACAGGCCATATCCGGCGTTGTTGATGAGTAAAATTTTTCCCTGCGGCACAGTTTTCAGCCCGTCTTTAAGCACCCCCAGCGCCGCCGTAAGCTCTGCACTGTCAGAGAGATCACAGGGGATATGCGTGAGGTTCTTCAAATTTATTTCAACTGAAGAACGAGAAAGGTTGAAAAAGCGCATTTCGGGCTTATAGTGAGAAATAGCCTTGAGGATAGATTCACCAATTCCCGAAGATCCGCCCGTGATTATGACCACGGACATGGATTGCAAAAAAGAAGACACGTTTTTCATGAGGGCGATGTCTGGGGCTGTTAAAAATTCACGCTTTGGCGGCCTGCGCACCCTGCGCATTCACACCAAAGCATTCGCCACCCAGTGTGGCGAACAAACCGCAACAACGTCAACAACGTAAAAAAGGAGTCATCCTAAGTATGAACAACAAAGACCTGATCATCTCCGGCGTGCACCTCGAACTGACAGACGCGATCAAAAGCGTCGTGCGTGAAAAGATGGCGAAACTCTTCCAACACGAAGAGCGCATCATCCGCCTGCGCATAGAACTGGAACACAAGCACACCAAGTCGGGGAAACATCAGAGCCGCTACGAGGCCAAGGGCATCATAGAGATCCCGGGCAACGACATGGTAGTGTCCGAAACCACCGACGATTTGTACAAGTCCATAGACATCCTCGTGGACAAGCTCGACCGCAAACTGCGCCGCCGCTCCCGCCTCGACCGCGTGAACCGCAAAGACATCCCCATCGGCGAAATCCCCGTGGAGATGGAAGTGGACTGAACGGCTTGCCAGCAAATCCGAAACAAAAGTTCAAACAAGGAATTCTAAAAAAACCTCCCACGCGGGAGGTTTTTTTTGGTTAAAAAACGGGCAGCATGCCGGTGAGGTCGCAACACCCCGCGAGTGTTAGCAAGCAGAGGATTGGCAGCAGTATTTTTTTATGTTCAAATCCTCGACAGCTAAAAGCGATCAATAATTGTGATCGTCTGCTTTTTTTGAGCCAACAGTTCCTTGGCCGTTTTTCCGTGAAACGTTTTTTTCGTAAATTCCACAAGCTGCTTGTCAATTTGGGCGGAAGTCATGTTGCCTTTGGGCATGTTTAGGCCGTATTAAAACATCGCGGCACTGATGTTGCTGAGAATTTCCTCCTCCTGTTTTTTGGAAACGCCCAATTGCGCGATCGCTTTTTGCAAATCGGAAAAACTGCGCATCTGGGAAAGATCCAAAGTTCCAGCGGCCGCGGACGCTGGCTTGGGTGCAGCGGCGGGCGGAGGGTCAAAGGCGGTAGGATTCACGCTTAGAATAATTTCCCGCGCCGTCTTCCCGTTAAAATGGGTCTTTACAAATTCGATCGTTTTGGCCTCGGCGATGGCCGCGTCGGCGCGCTGGGCGGGTTCCATTTTCAGATCCCGCGCAAAAATGACGGCGACGGCATCGTACCACTGCTTAAGCTCTTTTTGGGAAAATCCCAGCGCCTGTACCGTGTTTGAGAGGTCGTCGTAAGTAGCAGCCCTCGAAAAGTCCAGTTTTGTGTCCAACCCCTGCTCTTCCTGGGCAAACAAAGAACCCGCAACCAAGACCGCCAACAATAATAAGCGTAAAAGTCCTTTCATGTGCAGCCGTATAAAAGCGCAACTGCGTCAAAAACTCAACGCCAAAAGACCATCATCACTACCTGCGCGGGTAAGTCTAAAAAGCTTTCCCAAAAAACAGGCTTGAAGCGCAAATAAAAAATCTTCATAGTGAATCTTTGCACGCTCCCGTAGTTCAATGGATTAGAATGTCTGACTACGGATCAGAAGGTTCCAGGTTCGAGTCCTGGCGGGAGCGCCACTTTAAAAAAACTCCGCCCGTAACGGCGGAGTTTTTTTTGTGAATTTTATTCTTGGGCAATATCGCGCTCCGAAACAAGCCGGAAAACGCGCCTTTCACGAATCCCGCTCAACTCGCTCATTTCAAAATCAACAATACTGCCTTCCGGTGGCGGGATAAGACGCCTCACACGCCCTTGTTCGCGAGACTGTTTTTGGAGACGCTCGAACGCCGCACGCGACATCGCTTTGACGCCCAAAGATTCCAGATAAGCGCGCAATTCGTCATGTTTGTCTTGATCCGATTTTCGCGGCGACAGTTCCAAAAGCCCTATTTCGTTGAGCAATTTTACTTGCACGTCGGCGCCGGCACCCACCAACGCCTCCACAGTTTCGCGATTCGCGGCCGTAACCGCGAACATGAGCGGTGTCTCGCCGCGCGAATTGCGTTTGTTGCTATCGGCGCCCAGTTCGAGCAGACGTTTCACACGCGAGGAATCCTTCGAGGCGCTCGCCCACATGAGGGCGGTGTTGCCGCTTTGCCCGCAGGCATCCACGCCGCCAAAGCGCTTTTTCAGCATTTCAAACATGGCGGTATTCGCGTTTTTTAGGGACGCGAACAAAAGAATTCCCGGATTATTTTGTGCCCCGGCATCCAAAAGGCATTCCAACACCTGTGGGTTGGGATTTTTCTGGGCGGCAACGATCAACAGGTGTTCTGCGTTGATATCTTCACCTGCATTTATTAATGCCTGAGCCACTTCTACGCTCGGATTGTTTCCGGCAGCCTCATGCAACGCCGAAAAGCTCGAAACCTGCGCCTTCGCTTTGACAAGTGCCTCAATCGCGCCCGCATTGGAATTATGCCTGGCGGCAAAGGCAAGCGGAGTGGCCATTTCATAATGCCCGCTTTCGGTTCTGTAAGACACCACAAACTGGCGATTCGGATCCGCACCGTTGTCCAGGAAGAATTGGACATCTTCGGCGCTGCCTTTTTCGCAGGCTTCGCGGAAAGTGCGGGCGTTGTCGGTGCCGGTTTTGAAGTCGTCGGCATGCAGCAACGAAATCAACGGCAGACAAGAAAACAGGAAAAACGGCTTGAGGTTCATAATATAAAAATGATGTTTTTAAACGGCACTATTCGGACGGCATTATCGGCCGCAGGCACGCCTGCCGTCAATGGGAAAACCCCAGTGTTGCACAATGGTTTCAAAAAAAGCCGCCGGGTGTGACCGGGCGGCTATTAGAGAAAAAACGAAAGCGTTTTTACCACACGTCGGCATGCACCTTGGCGGGGTCGTAATTGTCGCGTTCTTTGGGGGATTGGGCGCTTACGCCTATGGGGATCAGGCACAGGGGTTCCCAGCCTTGCGGGATTTCCAGCGCCGTGCGCGCGGCGGCGGCGCGGTCGGCTTCGGGGTAGAGGGCAGTCCAGACGGCGCCCAAGCCCAACGACTGGCAAGCCAGCAGAATATTTTGGGTGGCCGCTGAGCAGTCTTCCACCCAATGGCGGTGTTCGGGGTCGCCGCACACGCAAATGGCCAGCGCAGCCTTGTCGAGCATTTTGGCATAGGGCAACTGCTCGCGCAGCGTGTTGAGTTTCGTACGGTCGCGCACGACCACGAAGGCCCAGGGTTGGTTGTTGCGCGCGCTGGGGGCGGCCATCGCCGCGCGCAAAATAGTCTCCACGTCTTTTTCATAAACGTCTTCACCGCTAAACAGGCGCACACTGCGCCGCGCGTGGATGGTCTGCAAAGTCGGGTTCATAGAATCGTTTTGGCTCATGAAAGCATCCTATCACAAATTTTTTAAAAAAGACAGCTGGGGAACATTTGCACAATAAAAAGAGATGCCCCTAAATCGCTCCTCGAATTGGAGCAGGCAAGATGAATTTTCAAAAGTTTCAAAAACGCCATTGATTATTCTGCCTTTCGACATAACGGGCATTTATTGTTTTTGGAAATGCCCGTTTTAAAAAAGGTTTATTGCAAAAGTTTTCCTTTGCCTTTTGCCACAAAAGCAACTAACCTAGGTTAGTTTATTTGAAAAATAACCTATTGCATATTAAAGGTTAATAAAAGACACACTAAAGGGTAATAAAAGACACATTTTCTCTCTCGGAATATTATGGAAACTTTTTTCAGCGAAAAATTAAAACTGCTGGGGCGCACTCCCCTGTTTAAATTGGAGCGCCTCAGCGAGGCGTATGCGGCCAATATTTTTGTCAAGCTGGAGATGCGCAACCCCACCTACTCCGTCAAGGATCGCATCGCCTGGGCAATGATCGAGGACGCCTGCAACAAGGGTTTGCTCAAACCCGGCGGCACCATTATCGAGCCGACCAGCGGCAACACCGGCATCGCGTTGGCCGGCGCCGCCGCGGCGCTGGGTTTTAAGGCGATTTTGACCATGCCCGAGACCATGAGCCTCGAGCGGCGCACCATGCTCAA
>JAKPNF010000005.1 GCA_029548565.1 Verrucomicrobiota bacterium | reverse complement strand
CACCCCTTTTACCCGGTCGACCAGGGTTTTGACGAGGAGTACACGACCAATAAAAACCCCAAATACCCCAAGAACGATTACAAGGGTCTGGACACTTTCGCGGACAAGGCCATCGACTTCATGCGCCGCAACAAGGACGAGCCGTTTTTTGTATACCTGGCGCACCTGGCCCCGCACTATCCGTTTGAGGCGCCGGAGGAGTTGACGGCCGCTTACGCCGCGAAAATCCGCCCGGGGCTCAACCATTCGATGCCGATTTACGCGGCGACGATGGAGCTGATCGACCGCAACCTGGGCAAAGTGCTGGCCGCGCTCGACGAGCTGGGTCTTTCCGACAACACGATCGTCATTTTCACCTCCGACAATGGCGGGCGCGTGGCGCATGTGGACTATCGCCCGCCCACCAGCAACGCCCCGCTGCGCTGGGGCAAGCACACGCTCTACGAGGGGGGCGTGCGCGTGCCGTTGATCGTGCGCTGGCCGGGCAAAGTCGCGCCCAATTCCACGAGCGACACGCCGACCATTAACTTCGACTTCCTGCCCACCTTCGTTGAGATCGCCGGGGGTGACCCGTCGAAAATGCCCAACGAACTGGACGGGCAGAGCATTTTGCCCCTTCTTTTGGGTGAACAGGGTGACAAAGACCGTGTGCTGTTTTGGTACTACCCGCACTACCAGATCGGGCCTGCCTGGGGCGCGCACACGCTGCCTTCCATTTGCCGCCCGGCCGCCACCATCCGCAAGGGCGACTACAAGCTCATGGAATGGCTGGAAGACGAAAAGGCGGTGGAGTTGTACAATCTGGCCGAGGACATCGGGGAAAAGACAAACATGGCGCCCTTCATGCCGGAGAAAGTGGCCGAACTGCGTGCCGAACTGGCCAAATGGAAACAGCGCACCAACGCCCCCGACGTCTATCCCGATCCGGACTACACCCCCGCGAAATTCGGACAGGCAAAACCGGTGCCAAAGACTGCGGCAAAGAAATGAATGAGGATTTATATTTGCCAAACAAAAAGGCGTGTCTTTTCGGACACGCCTTTTTTGTTGGCAAGAGATAAAGAACGCGCTTAGCGGATGAGCTGGGCTTCTTGTTTGCTCATGGTGTTTTTCGGGTTTTTCTTGGCCTCGTCGTCGGCCTTGATTTGGGCGAGGATCGCTTGCTGTTTCGAGAAGTCTTGCTTGGGCTTTTCCTGGGTCTTGGGGATGGGGGCGGGGAAATGGCGGCCCTTGGTCATCTCGTCGATGATCCGCTGGCAGGTTAGCGCGTCTTTTCTGCTCATGCCTTCGGGGATGAACTTGTTGCCCACGGCTTTTTCGTCGTAGAGCATGGCGTACCACACGCCTCCGACGATGTAGTTGCCGATCAGCCCGGTGTGCACGTTGTCTTCCAGCATAATGTCGCGCCATTTTTTCCAGCCCGCGTAGAGGGATTTTTCACCCTGGGGGCCTTTGCCGCTGGTGGGGGGATTGTCGTAGTCAAAATTGGGATCGCGCACGAAGGGGAAATCCGCCTCGGCCTTGAAGAGCACTTCGCCCACGGGCATCACGGGGATTGCGTACTTTTTGGCGACGCTCTGGCTGGCCTCGATCACGGCCTTTTTAAATTCCTCGCGGTCCATTTTGCTGTTTTTATAAAGTTTGTTGTCCTCGCGAAAGACCCAGGTCTGGTAAAAGAAGGGCTGGGCTTCCGGCGCGTACTGTTTGACCAGGCCGAGCAGGTTGCCCAAGTAAGGTTCATAGGTGGAAATCTTGGCCGTTTGCGGGAAGGCGTGCTGCAGGCTGACGTAGTCCCAGTTGCGCTCGTTGAGCGCCATCACCAGCGGTTTGGAAATCGAGCCTGTCTTGTTGTGCTTGGCCGCTTCGCCGCCGTCGAGCATCACCACGCTTTGCCAGTGTTCTTCCAGCGTCGAGCCGCCTATCATGATGCGCTCGTAAGTGAGCGTGTGGCCTTTGCCGGAGCCTTCCACCCAATTCGGGAACATGGACGTGTTGCCGGTGTAGCTGTTGCCCACTGCCAGCACATTTAAGTGGCGTGCTTTGTCTGCGGCAAACAGGCATAGGCACGCCGAAAACGTGAGTAGTAAGGAAGTGATGATTTTTTTTGTCTTCATGGAGTTTTTTTTGGTTGTTTAATTTTTTTGCTTGGCGGCGTCTTTGAGAGCCTGCAATGCGCCTTCTTCTTTTGAGAAATCCGGTTTTTTCTTGGGAGGCAACTTGCCCTTGTCCGAGGGCGGGGGCAGACGGCGCCCTTGCGTGACCTCGTTGATGATCCCGCGGTAAAAAGCGGCGTCCTCGTCGCTCATGCCCTCGGGTTTGTAGGTGTTCAGGCGCGGATCCTCGTTGTAAAACACGGCGTAGTAAACCCCGCCGATGATGAATTGCCCGACGACACCCGCGTGCGAGGGGTTGCCTGAACCCAAGATTTTAGACCAGATTATGTGAGAGTAAAATGTTGGAATCATTGATTAAATTTATGTATGGTTTTTTGTAGATGTCAAGGATGTTGTATCTTTCAAAGACATCTCTATTTCCACCCCTAGGGGTGGC
>JAKPNF010000004.1 GCA_029548565.1 Verrucomicrobiota bacterium | reverse complement strand
TCAAGGCGCTGGCCGAGCATCTGGAAAAAGCAGGCGCGGATTCGCAAAAACTTTCCGTGCTCAAAGCGGACTTGGAAAAACTCGCCACGGCGTGGACGAAGGAAAAATCCACAGACGAACAAAAAGCAAAAGCCTATTATTACACCGCCTGCGCGCTGCGCCGCCAGCTCGCTTTCTTAAACCCGCTTTTGAATTTTGACGACGTGCTGGTGGCCGCGCGCGGCACCTTTGAAGGCTCGATCCGCTCGCTGCCGCGCACCAACGACGGGGTGGGCGGGCACATGTCCAACCAGTATTTCGGCTTCAACACGATTCCGGCGGGGGGATTGTTTGTCTTTAAAAACTGGCGCGGCACGCCGCAGGTCGTCGACTTGCTTAAAGACGCTGTCGTGCAAAACGGCCGCTGGCAGGGCAAAAAACTCGAGAACGGCTCGGTGGCGACTCCGGACTTGTCCTTCGACGGCAAAAAAATCGCGTTCGCCTGGAGCGCGAATCAGGCGCACAACTTGAACCGCTACGCGCAGGACAACACTTTTCATATTTTTACCATCAATGCCGACGGCACGGACTTGCGCCAACTCACCGACGGCACCGAGGGCGACTTCGACCCCTGCTTTTTGCCCAGCGGGCGCATCGCCTTTATTTCTGAGCGCAGGGGAGGGCATATCCGCTGCTTTGCCTCCTACCTGCGCGTGCGCAACTACACGCTCTTTGACATGGAGCAGGACGGCTCGGACATAAGGCCGCTGAGTTATTTTGAAACGAGCGAGTGGAACCCCTCCGTCAACAATGACGGCATGATCGTGTACTCGCGCTGGGATTATGTCGACCGCGAGAACTGCATCGGCGGGCGCTTCTGGATAGCAGGGCCGGACGGCACGAACCCGCGCGCCCCGCACGGCAACTACCCGCGCCCCTTCTCGACGATCGACGCCAAGCAGGCCCAGCAGCAGTTTGAAAAGGAATTCCCCGGCATCCCCTGGCAGGGCTGGGGTTCGCGCTAGGGCACGCCGCTGGTGCAAATGGGCATCCGCGCCATCCCCGGCTCGCACCGCTATATCTTCACCGCCGCGCCCCACCACGGGCAGGTCTACGGCAGTATCGCAATTTTGGATACGCGCATCAGGGACGACGGCCACATGTCGCAGATCCGCCGCGTGACGCCCGAGGAGCCGTTCCCCGAAACCGAGACGCGCTCGCGTAACCACCACAAATACGGGATGCCCTGGCCGCTGAGCGAGGATTTTTACCTGGCCAACCTGTGGGAGGACGTCGTTTTGCTCGACCGCTTCGGCAACCGCGAGTTCTTGTGCGGCATCCGCGAGCTGCCGTGCTTCCCCGACGAAAAACTGCGTCTGGTCGACCCCATCCCGCTGCGCGCGCGCGCGGCTCCCCCGACCATTCCCGACCGCACCAACCACGGGAAAAACAAAAACGTGGGCGGCGCGAAGGCGACCATCTCCGTGGCCAACGTCTACGAGACGGATTTGCCGCTGCCCAAGGGCGTCAAAGTCAAATGGCTGCGCGTGGTGCAAAACATTTTGAAGACCAACCACACGATGGGCTTGCCCATGATCGGCCACGAACGCGAGAACACCCCGCGCATCCCCCTGGGCATTGTCCCCGTGGAGGACGACGGCAGCGTCTTTTTCGAGGCGCCGGTGGCCAAGGAGCTGATCTTCCAATTGCTCGACGAAGACTACCGCGCGGTGCACACCATGCGCTCGGTGGCCTTCGCCTTCCCGGGCGAGCAGCTCTCCTGCCTGGGCTGCCATGAACCCGACGACCACGCCCCCGCGCCGACGGGCACACCCAAGGCCTTCAAACGCGCGCCGTCCAAACTGCAGCCGGAGCTGGGGCCGATCGAGCCGATCAGCTATTACCGCCAGATCAAGCCCATCATAGACAACAGTTGTCTACCCTGTCACCGCGCGCAGAAAAAAGGGCCGCTGGATTTGTCCTACGAATCGTTCAAGGAAGACAACGTCTGGTTCTCCGGCGGCATGGCGCGCCAGATGCTCGGCCGTTATTCCGGCAAGCACGGCGGCTCGCGCACGATCCCCGGCAGCTTTGGCGCGCGCAGCTCCAAGGTGGGCGCGGCGCTTTTGAACGAGACGCACAGGCAGGCCGTCAGCGACAAAGACCGCCACACGTTTTTCACCTGGCTGGACTGCAACACCCCGCGCCTGGGCGCGTTTGAGCGCGAGCAAGACCAGATTAAAGGCGAGCTGGTGTGGCCCGCGCTGGACGTCGATCCCGACAACCCGCAGGGCGTCGACGGCACGCAGCCCGAACTCAAGCGCAATTTCTGGCACGAAAACCACTACGGCCCCTACGCCTTCGTCGGCGGCTCGCACGACTTGGGCAAGGTGTACATCATGAACAAAGACGGCGAGATCGTCTGGGATTATCCCGCCAAGGCCCCGCAGGATGTCTGGATGCTGGACAACGGCAACGTCCTGTTCGCCTCGCTGCACGCCGTCATGGAGGTGACAGCGCAAAAAGAAATCGTTTGGCAGTACAAGGTCGAATCGCCCGACGAGACGCCCACCTGTCAGCCGCTGCCCGATGGCAATGTGCTCATCGGCATCGTCGGGCAATGCCGCTTGATCGAGGTTAATAAGAAAGGCGAGATCGTCCACGAGTTGAAATTACAAACGCCGGTGACAAGGCCGCACGCGCAGTTCCGCCTGTGCCGCAAGACGCCGGAGGGCACTTACCTCGTGCCGTTCAGCGACGAGGGCGCCGTGCGCGAATACAACGCCCAGGGCGAGATCATCCGCAACTTCCCCCCGCTGAAATTCCCCGTGTGCGCCGTGCGCCTGCCCAACGGGAACACCCTCATTTCCGGCGACAAGACCGTGACGGAATACGACATCGCCGACAACATCGTCTGGCAATTGAACACCGCCTTTGACTCGCCGGACATCGACATCGCGATCCCCGCCGGCGTGCAGCGCCTGCCCAACGGCAACACGCTCGTGTGCAATTGGGGCGCGAAAAATAAAGACGGCAAAAAGGCCGCGCACATTTTCGAGCTTTCGACCGACAAGCGCGTCGTGTGGGAATTGGTCACCGACAAAATCGGCAAAGTGGCCACCTGCCAACGCCTGACCGACGACTTGAAACCGCGCGCCCAAAAGGACTATAAATAAAAAATGCCCCCCCGCCAAAAAAACACCGCCCGTGCGCTGTCGGCCGCGCTGACGCTGCTGTGCCTGGCACTGGCTGCCTGCTCGCTGGCAAGCAAACAGGATACACCCTCGCGCGATTTTTCCCCCGTGAAAATGGAAAAACACGGGGACGCGCTGCTGGTCTTGGGGCACGACGCCAAACAACTCGCGCAAGTAAATAGCCAGACGGGCGAAATCGAGCGCGTCCTGCCCCTGGGCGAAAAGCCCAACGATTTCTTCGTGAAAGGCGACAAGGCTTTTATCGCGGCTGGCGACTCGCAGGGCACGCTGTACGTCGTTGACTTAAGCAAATGGAAAATGGAGTCCGCAAAACCGCTGGGTCATTTCCCCGTAGCGATCGCGGCGCGCGCCGACACTATTTTCGCCGCCGACCGCTTTGCGGATCGCGTTTTGATTGCGGGCGATGTCTCAAAAACCCTTGAGGCGATCCGCGAGCCGATCGCGCTGGCGCTTGCGCCCAAAGACGACGCGCTGTGGGTGTGTAACTTCTTGCCCGCGGGTAGGGCGGACGGGGATTTTATCGCGGCAGCGGTCAGCGTGTTTGAAGGCGAAAAACGAAAAGATATTTCATTGCCCAACGGCGCGCACTCGTTGCGGGCGCTTTGTTTTTCGCCGGACGGAAATATCGCGGTGGTTTCGCATGTGCTGAGCCGTTACGCGCTGCCCGCCACCCAGGTGGACAAGGGCTGGATGAACACCAACGCGGTCTCGCTGTTTGACGCCGAGAAAAAGGAACTCATCGCCACGGTGCTGCTCGACGAGATGGAACTGGGCGCGGCCAATCCCTGGGCGCTCGCGTTTTCGGCGGACGGAAAAATTTTATACGTGTCGCACGCGGGCACGGGGGAGTTGAGCGTCATCGACTTTCCCGTCTTGCTCGAAAAACTGGACAGCGCGGACAAAAAGGAAGTCTCCCAGCAGCTCGGGTTTTTGTCGGGCATGCGCCGGCGCGTGCAAACGGGCGTGAAAGGCCCGCGCGCGCTGCTGGTGGACGGCGGCGGCGTTTATGTGGCGGGTTATTTTTCCGACGACATCGTGCGGGTAAATGAAAAAGGGGAGGTCGAAAAAATTTGTTCGCTGGGTGAAGGGCTGGAGGGCGCCTCGCCGGAGCGGCGCGGGCACTCGCACTACAACGACGCGAGTTTGTGTTTCCAAACCTGGCAGAGCTGCGTGAGCTGCCACCCCGACGCGCGCGCCGACGGGCTGAACTGGGATTTGACCAACGACGGCATCGGCAACCCGAAAAACACGCGTTCGATAATGCTCTCGCACTTCACGCCGCCCGTGATGACCCTCGGCATCCGCAAAGACGCCGAGACGGCTGTGCGCAGGGGGTTTAAGCACATCCAATTCGTGATGCCCGACGAGCAAATGGCGAAAGAGACAGACGCCTACCTGCGTTCATTGCGCCCCGCGAACAGCCCGCGCCTGAACGCGAAAAAGCCGCTGAAAATAAAAAACACCGACCCCTCCTGCCTGCAATGCCATGCGCCCGAATTGCGGCGCGGCAGCCTCAGCGAATCGGCCAGGCGCGGCAAGGAAATTTTTAAGCAGGCCGGTTGCGTGCAGTGCCACCCGCATCCTTTTTTCACGGACATGAATTTGTACGACGTGGGCACGCTCAAGGGGCTGGACGCGGGCAAAAAAGTGGACACCCCCACCTTGATTGAGGCGTGGCGCACGGGCCCCTATTTGCACGACGGGCGCGCCGCGACCTTGGAGGAGGCCGTCTTTGATTTGAACAAGGACAGCCGCCGCGGGCGCACAAACGATTTGAATGCGGCGCAAAAAGCCGACCTCATCGAATACTTAAAATCGCTTTGAGCCGCCCGCAACACATGCTTGAAAACTGGCCGCGCCGCGCCGCGATCGCGCTGGCCGTTGTATGGTTGCTTCTTTTTTTCATCTCGCCATGGGAAGTGCCTGAAAGCGCGCAAACCCTGCCGTTGGGGTTCAAACTGTTTGCGGCGATAGGCGTGCTGCTTGCGCTGCTGAGTTTCTACGCCGCGGTGCTGTCGCTGTGTTGCCGCCGCTGGACGGCCGCGCTCGTGCACCTGGCGCTGCCGTTGTGCGTGGCGGGCTTCGCGCTGGACGAGCAACAAGGCAGGCGATTGATGATGGATATTCCGGTCGGCGAACAGATGAAGGATTTTGTCGTGGAAGATTTTGCGGTCGAATACTACCCGCCTTTTTTTTGGCTGTGCAAACGCGCCGAGGGGGAACTCAAACCGCTGGAACGCGCGGCGTTTAAAGACGGAAAAGTTTTTTTCAAGGCCAATGCGCTCACGTTGACGGAAAATGACCTGTTCACGCAAAGCGGACAGCCGTTAAAATACCTGTCGCTGCCCGGCGAATTGGTGTGCGCGCTGGAGCCGCCGCGCGAGCGTTTCTTTGCGGCAACCTTTCGCATTGGTGAGGACGTGGCCGTGCTGGGCGTTAACAAACCTCTGAAAATCGGCGGCTGGAATTTTTATCTGATGAGCCACGGCAAGTATGCCGACGGCACCGTTTTCATTCGCGTGCTTGTCAAACAAATGCCGGGCACGCCGCTCGTTAAGGCGGGGTTGTGGATGCTTGGGCTGTCTGCGTGTTATTGGGCGTTCGCGCGTGTGAAACGAAAGGAGGGCGCGTCGTGACGCAGCTATTGATAAAACCGCTGTTGGCGCTGTGCCTGATTCTGTGCGCGGGCAGCGCACTGCTGTTTGCGAAAAAATCCGCGGCGTCGTACGGATGCTTCGCCCTGGCGTGGATTTTAAATTTGACCGTGTTCGCGCTGAACTGCGTTCACGCGCAGGCGCCCGCCTTTGGAAACATGTTTCACGTGATGGTGTTTTTGCCGTTGGCGCTGCCTGTTTTTTACCTGTATGGGCGGCGCGTCGGGGCGGCGGACACGCTGCCGACTTTCGCGTGGGTGGCGGCGCTCGTTTTTTTGGGCACGCTGTTTATGGACACGCAGGCCGACTGGCGGCAGATGCCCGCTTTGCAGTCACCGTGGTTTGTGCCGCATGTGTTCACGTATTTGGTGGCCTACGCGCTCTTGGCCGTGGCGGCTGCCCTGTCCGTGCGGCGCATGAAGCAGGCGGATATGTTCGCGGGTTTTGGCTTTGCCTTCCTCACGCTGGGGCTTGTCAGCGGCGCGTTGTGGGCGGACGAGGTGTGGGGTTATTTTTGGAGTTGGGACATCAAGGAAGTCTGGGCGCTGGTGACCTGGGTCATCTATCTGGCCTATTTCCACCTAAAGGAAAAAACGCGCCTGTCGGCCACAGGGCGCGTCGTCTTGGCACTGGGGTTTCTCGCGCTATTGATCACCTTTTTCGCCGTCAATCTCTTGCCTAAAATCAGTTCGCTGCATAGCTACGCATCCTGAAAAAATAAAAACGCGCCGCGAGTTTCATTTTTGGGCGCAGGGTTTATAGTAAACCCATGAGCAAGACGATTGCGCAATTGTTGGTCGACCAGCTCGCGGCTGCCGGCGTGAAACGCATTTACGGCATTGTGGGCGACTCGCTGAACCCCGTTTCCAATGTGCTGCGCGGCGACAGGCGCATCGAGTTTATCCACGTGCGCCACGAGGAGGCGGCCGCCTTTGCCGCCAGCGCGGAGGCGCAGCTCTCCGGCAACCTCACCGTGTGCGCGGGCACCAGCGGCCCCGGGCATGTGCATCTGATCAACGGCCTTTACGACGCCAATCGCAGTCACGCGCCGGTGCTGGCGCTTGCCTCCATGCTGCCGACCTCGCAGATGGGCACCACCTATTTTCAGGACACGCACCCCGAACTGCTTTTCAAGGACTGCAGCCAGTACTGCGAGATTTTGACCGTGCCTGAGCAGATGCCCCGCATGCTGCAAATCGCCATGCAGACGGCCGTCAGCCGCCGCTGCGTGTCGGTGCTGGGAATCCCCGGCGACGTGGCCGCGCGCAGCGTTGACAACCTTTCGCTGGAGCACCCGATATTCAAAACCCACGCGCGCGAGCTGCCGTGCGAGGAGGACATCAGGACGCTCGCCGAGCAGATCAACAAGGCCGCGCGCGTGACGCTGTTTTGCGGAGATGGCTGCCGCGGCGCGCAGGCGCAACTTTTGGAATTGGCGAAAAAAATAAAGGCGCCCATCGGCCACACGCTGCGCGGCAAACAATGGGTCGCCGGAGAAAACCCGTACGATGTCGGCATGACGGGCCTGCTGGGCTTTGGCGGGCTCACGCAGGCGATGAAGGAGAGCGACCTGGTGCTGCTGCTGGGCACGGATTTTCCCTACGAGACCTGGTACCCGACCAAGCCGCGCCTCGTCCAGATCGACATTCGCGGCGAGAATCTCGGCCGCCGCGGGCGTGTGGACTGGGGGATTGTCGGCGACGTGGGGCGCACGCTCAAGGCGTTGCTGCCGCTGGTGGAGGAAAAAAGCGATGGCGCGCACCTGGACAAGGCGGTCGGGCACACCCGCTCGGCCGTGAAGAAGCTGCGCGATTACGCGGGCAAGTGCGGCAAAAACGAAAAGCTGCACCCCGAGTACGCCTCCATGCTCATCGACAAATACGCGGCCAAGGATGCCGTGTTCACAGTGGACACGGGCATGACGACGGTGTGGGGCGCCCGCTACATCACGGCCTCGCGGCAGCGCAACATCATCGGTTCCTTTTCGCACGGCTCGATGGCCAACGCGCTGCCGATGGGCGTCGGGGCGCAGCTGCTGTATCCCAAGCGCCAGGTCAACGTCCTGTGCGGCGACGGCGGGATGACGATGCTCATGGGCGAGCTTTTGACGCTCGTGCAGCTCAATGTGCCCGTGAAAGTCTTTGTGTACAACAACGGCGCGCTGGCCTTCATCAATTTGGAAATGCTCGCGGCGGGGTACGGCGGCGGCTTTCAGACGGACTTGAAAAACCCCGATTTCGCGAAAATGGCGCAGGCGATCGGCATGACGGGCATCCGCGTCGAAAAACCCTGCGAGGCCGACGAGCTTATCCGGTGCGCGTTTGAAACGCCCGGCCCCGTGCTGGTCGATTTGGTGACCGACCCCAACGCCGTGGTGGTGCCGCCGGCCGTCTCGATGTCAATGGCGGCAAATTTCTCGCTGGGCTTGGGGAAAATGGCGCTGGCGGGGCATTTGGACGAGTCGCTGTCGGTCGTCAAATCCAGCCTCAAGGCCTTGTGAGCATTTACCGCGCGGGCTGGACGATTTCCAGCCAGCGCAGGTACAGATCGGGGCCGCTTTTTTTCTCGAGGACGAGAGTGTTTTTTCCGTTCTTGAGCAGACCGGTGGGCACGTCGAAGCACAGGTATTGCTGCGCGTGGCCGAAGCCCGCCTTGTAGGGGGTGGGAAAGGGATAATTTTTATCCGCGAGGCCTTTAAATTCCAATGCCTTGCCGTTGAGCACCACGCGCCATTTGCCACGGTCGATGGCTTCGGGCGGCTCGCGTTCGCTCAGTTCCTTTTCCTTTTTGCCGAGCACTTGCACGCGTAGCGTCGCCGCGGCGTTGCCATTGGCCGGGAGGATGTCCATTTCGTAGGAGCGCTTTTTCTCCTTGTCGTTGAAGGCGGCGTGGCCGCCGTCCAGATAGAAATAGCCGGGGATGCCGCGCAGCGCGTCCTTGTCGGCCAGCGTGGGGATCAGCTCAAAAGGCGGCTCGTTGAAGGGGCCTTTTAAATCCTGATATTCGCCGTGGCCGCGATAGTAGGCGAAGTTGAAAAAGCTCACCCCGTCGGCCCCGCGCGCGTAGGCGACGGTGGCGGAATTTTCCAGAATTTCCTTGGTGCTGCGCCGCCACATGTGCGCGTCGTAGCCCGCGTAGCCGAAGCGCCAGCGCTGCGTGCAATGCGTCAGCTCCGCGTAAATGCGGGCGTCGGGGGCGGCCTTGCGCAGTTCGGCGACGCCCGTTTGCTCGGTCGTCTCGTAGGAGGGGCTGATGTTGAAAAACTCCACGCCCGCGTCCTGCCAGGTTTTGGGGTTCAGGCCAATCTCCGGCCATGCCTTCGGGTCGGTGGGGATGCGCACGCCCAGCCAGCGGTGCTTGCCGTCCGTCTTTTCAAGCGCATCGAGCAGGCCGCGCACTTCCTTGATGAATTCCAGCATGATCGCGTTGCGCTTGGGCTGCGCCGTGCCGTCCGGAAAAAGGTGGGGATAGCGCATCCAGTCCAGCTCGAAGCCGTCCATTTGCGGGTAAACTTCCGTGATCTCGCGCAGAAGCGCCAGCTTGTAGTCGCGCGCGCCCTTATGCAGCCAGTTGTGCACGCGGCTGCGCCCGTCGGTGGCGGGCGGGGGCGCCATGCGGTATTGCGGGTGGTCGGAATAAAATTTGTTGTTGGCGTGGGCGGTGTAGCCCGGGGCGTTGCCCTTGACCGTCCACTCCAAATGGTGCGCGTCGTTCATGCGGTAGGAAATCAGCGCGGCGTTGCCGTGTTTGTGGCACTCGTCGATGAAAATGCCCAAGAGGTCGCCGCCTGCAAGCAGGTAGCGGTGCACCGCTATGTCCGGGTCGTTGCCGAAGGTCTGCTTGAACCATTTTTCGTGTTCGTCCAGCGGCACGAGCTTGCTCGGCCACCAGGCGATCCAGCCGTGGCCGGGCTGCAGCAGTTGCGCGCCCATGCCTTGAACGGCCGCTTCCGCGACGGAGGCGCGCAGCATTTTTTCGTCGAACAAATCGGGGTCGCCCTGCGGGTTGGCGGGGCTGTGGCAGTTGAAGATGTTGGTGGTGTCGTTGCTGTAGATGGCCTTCCACGGGGGCGTGGCGGCGACAAGCGCGCAGCAGGCAAGCGCGCAGGCGGAAACGAAGGGAAGTTTTTTCATCGGAAACGGGGTTGAGGGTGAAAATGCAATTATAAACGGGAAAAGGCTTTCAGCCACAAAAAAAGCGCCCGCCTTCGCTGGCGGGCGCTTTTTATATGTCGTGGGGGCGTTAAAATTATTCGCAGACGATCTGCAGGCGTTTGGGGATGTTGCCGGTCACCTGCGCCTTGAAGGTCCGCATGCTGCCCTCGCACTTGATGACGGGGTCGCCGCGCAGTTCGATGTCGTCGGCGATGAAGACGCTGTAGCTATCGCCGGATTTGGGTTTGTAATTTTTCACCGGCACGAGTTCAAAGGTGGTGCCCGCTTCGAAGACCGCGCGGCCCTTGCGGTCGGGGGTTGTCCAGTTGACCTGGTCGAGGGAGCTGCGCCCGGCCACGTTCACGGTCATTTTCGCGCTCGTTGCCTGGGTGTAGGTGTAGAGGCTTTCCTTGCTCTCCTTGATGGGCGCCAGGCGCATGGTGGCGATTTTTTCGTCGCCCCCCGGGGAGAGGTTGCCCGTGCCCGTGTTGGCGATGGACATGCCCACGTGCGAGGCGTTGAGCGTGCCGCCTTGCCAGCTGAAAATGCCGTTGCCGGTGCCCTGGGTGAGGCCGGGTTCGTTGGGTTCCGTGCAGTTGATGTTCAAGCTGCCGCCTTGCAGGCCGTAAAAGCCGACCGCTTTGGCGGAGGAGGTCATGGGCCAGCGCCCCGTCAAGTAAATGCCTTGGCCGCCCACGTTGACGGTGCCGCCTTTTTGGCTGAAGGTGCCCGTGCCGCTGTCCTCGATGAGGTTGCCGGCCAGCACAAAGCGCTCCTTGACGTTGAAGGTCGCCCCGTCGCCTATTTCGAACGAGCCTTCGTAGCCTTTCATTTTGTTGTCCGAGCCGCGCTGGCCGAAAAACCAGCAGGTGGTGAAGTCCGCCCCGCGCTGGAAGGTGGTGCTGGTGTTGTTGGCGCGCTGGGCGAAGGTCCAGACTTCTTCCTTGGAATTGATGACCCACTTGCCGTTGGTGGCGGCGAAAACGGCCGTATGGATGGCGGTGGGCGCGGCGCTTTTTTCCGCCTTGGCTGCCTTTTCCTTGAACCAGATGGTGTCCTTGAAATTGCCGGACTTGCGCGCCCAGCGGTTTTCGCTGCCCTTGGGCGGTTCGGAAATGGCGGCCGACAGCGCGGCGGCGCACAGGGCGAAAAGGGCGAAGGTTTTCAGGGATAGTTTCATGATAAGCAGAGTTTAACGCGGCAGTTGAATAATTTCAATCCATCGCAGGCGCAAGGCGGGGGATTGGTTGCCCAGCAAAATATCGTTGACGCCGTCCTTGAGCGTGCCGGCGGGCACGGCAAAGGCGAGGTATTGCTCGTGGCGGCCAAAGCCCGCCTGATATTCCGTGGGAAAGGGGTAGGCCAAAGGCGGCGATTGGAACTGCTCGAGATCCTTGCCGTTGATCGAGACTTGCCATTGGCCGCGGTCGATCGGCAGGGCGTCTTGGGTTTCGTTGTAGGTCTTTTCGCTGTCGTCCAACAGCCACAGGCGCAGCACCGCGTAGCCGTTGCCCTTGGCCGGAACGACGTCCATCTTGTACTCGCCCCAGCGCCCGCCCGCCGGGAAAAGCTCGTCTTTGACCCACAGATAAAAATAGCCCGGGATGTCCGCGAGTTTTTCCTTGTCCAAAAGCCCGGGCAGTTGCGCAAAGGGCGGCTCGTTGAAGGGGCCCTTTTGATCCTGCAGCCCGCCGTGGGCGCGGTAGTAGACGAAGTTGAACAGGCTCAGGCCGTCGGCTCCGCGCGCGTAGGCGATGCGCGCGGTATTTTCAAACATCTCCTTGGTGCAGCGCCGCCAGCAATGGTCGTCGTAACCCTTGCCGCCGAATTTCCAGGTCTGCGCGGTGTGGGTCAGCTCCGCGTAGATTTTGGCATCGGGGGCGCTCGCGCGCGCGGCGGCGATGCTGGTTTGCTGCGTCATGTTGTACGAGGGGCTCAAATTAAAATAATCCACGCCCGCCTTGCGCCAGGAGCCGGCCTCGAAGCCGACGTCCTTCCAATCCGCCTCGTGGATGGGCACGCGCACGCCGAGGTAGCGGTAACGCCCGTCCGCCTTGCTTTTTTCATCGAGCGCTGCGCGGATTTTTTCGATGAAGCCGCACATCACCTGCACGCGCTCGGCCATCGGCGCGCCGTCGGGGAAATAGTAGGGGTGGCGCATGAAGTCCAGCTCCATGCCGTCCAGCGCGCCGTAGATCTGGATGAGTTCTTTGATGAACGCCTCCTTGTACGCGCGCACCTCGGGGATGAGCCAGTTGTGCACGCGGCCCTTGATGGTCTTGTCGTCGAGCGTGCCGATGCGGTAGTCGGGATGTTCCACGTAAAAACGGTTCAGCGTGTGCGCGCGCACGCCGCCGACTTTTTTCTCGAACGCCCACTCCTGGTGGTGCCCGTCGTTCATGCGGTAGGAGACCAGCGCGGCCACGTTGTTTTTTTTGCACTCGTCGATGAAAACGCCGATCAAGTCGCCGCCTTTGCGTAAAAAGTCCATCTCGCCCAGGTTGGGCTTGGCTCCGTAATGCTTCTGAAACCACTGCTCGTGTTCTTTTAAGGGAAGCACCTTGCTGTGCCACCACGGCACCCAGCCGTGCGCCGGTTGCAAGAGCTGCGCGTCCACGCCCTCGACGACCGCCTCGCGCACGCTGGCACGGATTTTCTCCTCGGTCAGCACGCGGTTTTTCACGGGGTTGTAGGGGCTGATGCAATTGAGGATGCCGGTCGTGTCGTTGTCGTAGATCATCCGCCACGGCGGGTTCTGCGCGCCAAAAAGCGTGGCGCACAAGAGAAAGGGGAGAATTATTTTTTTTAGAAAAGGCATTTTAAAATTCGCTGTCTTTGTCGGTGCGCAGGGGGCGAAGGGCGAAGCCGTCGGAATTTTCGACGCTGGTGTAGGGGTTTTGCGCCCACGCGTAACGCACGGCTTTGGGTTTTTTGATTTTGCTGTCGGAAACAGTGATGACATCCTTGTCGAGCTTCACGCTGTCGGCCCACACCCACTTGCCGTCTTGCGCGCAGATGGCGAAGCCCTGCGGTTTGTCGAGGCCCTCGCGCAGTTTGAGGCCCTTGCCCGCGTGGCGGATTTTCAAATAGACCTTGTCGCCCTCGATTTTGAAATCCTCCAGCTCCGGGCAGCCCGCGCTGTCGAAGGATTTTGCCATGCCGTAGTCGTTAACCAGCGCCAGACGCGCCAGGCGGATACCGACGGGTTTTTTGTTCCAAAAATGCACGTTGTCCGCCTGCCCGACGTCGACGGCGGTGGCCACGCCCGTTTTGGGCAGTTCGAGCACGTCGGCCTGGCGCTCGCGGATCAGCCCCCAGTCTTCGATCGGCTCGGTCTGCACGTCCTTGTAGTTGGCCAGCTCGACGTAGTAGAAGGGCAGTTCCTTGTTAAACAGTTTGCGCCAATCCTTGAGCATGGCTTTGACCAGTTCGCCGGGTTCAAGCCGACGTCCTTCCACTCCGCCTCGGTGATCGGCACGCGCACGCCGAGGTATTTTTTGAGCCCCGTGGGCGCCTTGCCGGAAGCGTCCAAGTGTGCGCGGATTTTGGAAATAAAGTCGCACATGATCTCCACGCGCTTTTCCATCGGGAGGTCTTCGTGGAAGTAGTAGGGGTGGCGGATGAAGTCCAGCTCGATGCCGTCGAGCGTCGGGTACACGTCGATCACTTCCTTGACGAGGGCTTCCTTGTGCGCGCGGGCTTCGGGAATCGCCCAGTTGTGCACGCGGTCTTTGATGGCGCGCGAGGGCGGGGGCGCGAGGCGGTATTGCGGGTGCTCGCGGTAAAAACGGTTTAGGCAGTGGGCGAAGATCCCCGGAGGGTTCTCGTCCCAGGTGCGCTCCTGGTGGTGCGCGTCGTTGATGCGCAGCGAGACCAGCGCGGCCACGTTGTTTTTGTGGCACTCGTCGATGAAGGTGCCCACGATGTCTCCGCCGTTTAACAGGTAGCGCTGCTCGGGGATGTTCGGCTCCACGCCGTACGTGTCGCGAAACCACTGCTCGTGCTCTTTGAGCGGCACGATTTTGCTCGGCCACCACGGCACCCAGGTGGTGCACGGCTGGATCAACTGTGCGTCCATGCCGTCGACGACGGCCTCGCGCACGCTGGCCCGGATTTTCTCATCCGTCAACACGCGCGGGCGCTCGTCGATGTTGTGAAAGGGGCTCTGGCAGTTGAGGATGTTGGTGGTGTCGTTATCGTAGATCATGCGCCACGGCGGCGGCTCGGCGGCGCTGGCCGATCCCAACAGGGCGCACAACATCAAAACAGGGAGGTAGGTTTTTTTAAGCATGGGAAAAAAATTTTAAAAGCCGGACACAGGAAGATAAAAAAGCCCGGCTTAACTGTTTTAGCGCGGCGGGTGAAAGTGTGACGCGATTTATTCGGCGCGCCGCCCGCGGTAGGTGAGGCGGAAAATTTCCTCGTTGCCGACTTTCACCTTCTCGCAGGTAAAATATTTGCCGTCGGAGCCGCCCAGACGCAGGTTGCCCTCCACGGTGAGGCGGTCGGCCACAATGACGTCGAAGCTCGTGCCCGGGGCGGGCTGGTAGCCGTTGAGCAGGTAAATTTTGAACATGCTCTCCTTGCGGATGATGGCCTGCGAGCCTCCGGCGGCCTGCCAGAACAGGCGGTCGTACTTTGTGTCGGAGGCGATGTCGACGGTCATGGAGGCGTTCCAGCTTTGCGCGTAGACTTTTGGCTTGAGCGCGTGCAGGATGCTCAATCCCACCTCGCCGTCGCCGCCCGGGGAAAGGTTGCCGCTGCCGGCGTTGTGGATGTTGCCGAAAAAGCGGGTGCAGTTAAGCGTGCCGCCGTCCCATTCGAAGCGCCCTTTGCCGATGCCGCTGCGGATACCGCCCAAGTGCTCGTCGTTGGTGGGGATATTGAGCGTGCCGCCGCTCAAGGAATAAATGCCGGTGGCGATCGAAGTGCCGGTGACGGCGAACTGCGTCAGGTGCAGCGCGCCCAGAAGGGTCACCTCGCCGCCTTTTTGGTGAAAAGTCCCGCGTCCGATGTCGCCCTGCGCGTAACCGGCGATGATGAAGCGGTCTTCAACGAGCAGCTTGCCGCCGAGCATTTCCACCACGCCGTTGTAGCCGCCTTTGGCGTTGCGGTCGCGCTGGCCGAAGAAGCGGTGCCAGCGCACGTCGGCCCCGGGGGTGATCACGGCGCGCACGTTGTCCGCGCGCAGGGAAAACTCGTGGACGTGGACGGGGTTGGAAAAGGTGATGGTGGCGCCCGTCAGCCCCAAGTTGGCGCTGTCTTCCACGCCCGGGCGCAGGCCCTCGACGGGGCTGGTGCCCGGGATCGTCGCCCAAATGTCCGAATTCCAGTCCCCGCTGGCACGGCTCCAGTAGTTTTTTGCGCAAAGCCCCTGCATACCCGCACAGGCCAGCGCGCCAAAGGCGATCAGCCTCAACAAGCGGGCGCGTGAACTGCGGGGGGCGCTATTCATAAAGACAGCTTATTTTACCACGGCGGGCTGGACAATCTCAATCCAACGCAGCCGCAAGGCGGGCGCGTTTTCGTTTTTGATGACGATCTGGTTGTCCTGCTTGAGCAGCCCGGCGGGCAGCTTGAAGGTGATGTACTGCTCGGGATACCCGAAGCCCGCCTTGAACGGCGTGGGGAACGGGTAGGCCGTTTCCAGCGGCTTGGCCGACGCGAGTTTTTTGCCGTTGAGCGTGACAGACCACTGGCCGCGGTCGAGGGCATCGGCCGGTTCCACCTCGGAGTTTTTGCTCTCCGCGTCGGTGATCATCTGGATGCGCACGAGGCCCTCGCCGTTGCCCTTGGCCGGGACGATGTTGTCCATCTGATAAGAGCGCTCCATGCCCTTGGCGCCGAAAAGCTCGTGGTTGGCCATCAGGTAAAAATAACCCGGGGCGTCTTCAAGTTCCTTCTTGTCGGTCAACTCGGGAATATAATTAAAGGGCGGCTCGTTGAACGGCCCCTTGCGCGACCAGTAACCGCCGTGGGCGCGGTAGTAGACGAAGTTGAAAAAGCTCACGCCGTCGGCGCCCTGCGCGTAGGCGATGCGCGCGGTGGTGTCGAACATTTCCTTGGTGCAGCGCCGCCAGCAATGGTCGTCGTAGCCCGGGCCGCCGAACTTCCAGGTCTGCACCGTGTGCGTCAGCTCCACGTAAATCTTTGCCTTGGGCGCGGCCTTGCGCAGCGCGGCCACCGACATGTCCTGCACCATGCGGTAGGAGGGGCTTAGGTTGAAAAATTCGATGCCCGCCTTGGCCCATGCCTTGGGATCAAGCCCGATGTTCTCCCAGTCGTTTTCATGGATCGGCACGCGCGCGCCCAGGTAGCGGTGCTTGCCGTCGGTCTTCTTGGCCAGCGCGTCGAGTTTTCCGCGCATGGCCGAAATAAATTCCACCATCGCCTGCACGCGCTTTTCCTTGGGCGTGCCTTCGGGGAAATAATTCGGGTAGCGCATGAAGTCCAGCTCCATGCCGTCGAGGGTCGGGTAGCTGTCGAGCATCTCCTGAATCAGGTCGAGCTTGTACTGGCGCGCCTCTTTAAAGAGCCAGTTGTGCACGCGGTATTTGGCGAGCGTGGCGTCCTTCTCCGTGGGCTGCTTGATGCGATACTCGGGATGATCGACGTAAAACTTGTTGATCGCGTGGGCGCTGTAGGCCGGCGGGTTGCCCTTGACGACCCATTCCAAATGGTGGTTGTCGTTCACGCGGTAGGAAATGAGCGCCGCGTTGCCGTGTTTGTGGCACTCGTCGATGAACGGCCCGATCAAGTCGCCGCCATTTAAAAGATACTTATGAACCGCGATGGCGGGCTCGACCTTGAAGGTGTCGCGAAACCATTGCTCGTGCTCTTTAAGCGGGAGCAGCTTGCTGTCCCACCAGGGGATCCAGCCGTGGCCGGGCTGCAACAGTTGCGCGCCCATGCCGGGCACGGCCGCTTCCGCGACGGATGCGCGCAGCATTTCCTCCGTGAATCGGGTGTCGTCGCCCTCGGGGTTAAAGGGGCTTTGGCAGTTGAACACGTTGGTCGTGTCGTTGCTGTAGATGGCCTTCCACGGGGGAGACTCGGCGTTCAAAAGGGCGGGGCACAGGGCAACCGCAAGGAGCAGTACGGGTAGTTTTTTCATGAAAAAAATCAGTTTACTTTGTTGGATTGCGACGCAGCCGAACGCGCGATCGCGGGCAAGGAGAGCACCTTGGTGGCCACCGTGTAGCCGCCATGCTCGCCCGTCTTGATCGCGCCCAGGTGGACGGTTTGCGGGTCGGTGACAACCTTGCGCCACACGGCGGTGCGGCGGATCGAGCGCCCGTCCTCGTCGCGCATGCTCAGGAACACACCGCTGTTGGAAAACCCTTCCTCGGCCAGCCACTGCGGAGGCTGCACGTCTTGCGGCACCAGCACGCACACCAACGCGCCCTTGGACAAGGACATCGCCAGCTCGTACTGCGCGTTGCCCGATTGGGCGACGGTTTCCATCAGGTCGGAATTGTCAAGCCAGCTCGGGAAGCTCGCCCCGTCGTCGGCCGTCCAAAAATGGCTGCGCTGCGCGTTGGCCGGCACGCCCTCGCGCATGCCGCCGATGGAGATGCGGTAAAAGGCGTCCGAGCCGGAAAGGTTGTCGGACAAGGCGGCGATCACGGTGTCTTCCGTCAACGCGCTGGACCACGCCCACTCCACGTCGTTGATGTCGCGCACGATATACGGGATGCGCGTGGCCGCGCCCAGTTCGTCCAGATGAACCGCCTCGCTGGCCGGCAGCGTGAAGTTCAGCCCGTCGCGCCCCGCGATTTTCACCGCGTCGTTGAAGGCCACGACATCCGTGCCGCTGCCGCGCGAGGAAATGCCCACCACGCGCCCCGCAGCCTCGATGCGCCCGTGGGCGGTGTCGACAAAAAAGTCCGCAGCGCCCTCGGGTTTTTCCACCGTGAGCGTGCCGTTTTCCAAATAAAGTTCGTCGGAGCTTTTCACGCGCACCGTCACCGGAGCGGTCAGCAACACGCGCGTGCCGCTGGGCAATTCCAGCCGCAAGCGCCCCTGCGTGAGCGTGAGGGCGGAGAGCTCGACCGTTTGCGAGCGGGTGAAGGCGTCGTTGTCGGCCACCTCCACCACGCGCGCCTGCACACTCGTTTGCCCGGAAGAAAGCATCGGCACGAGCACTGCGGCCAGCACCAGCGCCGCCGCGGCCGCCATCCAGCCCCACGAGGCTTTCCAGCGTCTAAAAAAGGCGTTCGCTTTTACAACTTCCTGCTCTTTTTTGATATTTTCAAACTGTCCCGAACAGGCCCGCAAAAGCCCCTCCGTCTTGACCTGCGCGATCCATTGCTGGCGAAGCGTTTTGTCTTCGCACAGCAACTGCGCAAGCTCAGCGGCTTCGGCATCGCTTAAGTCCGCGATCAGGGCGTGGGCCATAAGCGATTGAGCGTTAGAGAAGGGCTTCTCTGTGTTTGTGTGTGTCATCTGAAAAATTTAAAAGAAAGAGTCGTTGGCTTTGGCGGCTAGGCGTTCGCTGATGCATTTCCCCAGGGCGTTGCGGATGCGGTACAGCAAGGCGGAGAGGGTGTTGGGCGTCTTGCCGATTTTTTCGGCGATGTCCGCCACCGCCTCGTTGCGGTAGTACTTCGCCTCCACTAGCGCGCGCTGTTTTTCCGGCAGCGACTGCATGCACTGCTCGAGGGCCTTGAGCTGCGTCTCCGACGTGTCGTCCCCCTCGAATTCCCCGCTGACGCGCGCGATGAAATCGTCGTTGAACACCAGGCGGTCGCGCTTGCGTTTTTTCAAAAACGCCATGCATTGAAAACGGGCGAAACGGTACGCCCACGCCGCGAACGGTTTTTCCGGGTCGTACAAATGCGCCTTTTGCCAAAGAACAAGGTTTGTCTGCTGCAAGACGTCCCCCGCGTCGCGCGGGTTCATCAGCAGCGCGCAGATATAGGCGTACGTCTGCGCTTGGACGCCCTTGAGCCGGTCGGCGAAAATTTGCTGTGCTTGCCTGTCCAAAGACATCCTTATTAATCAGTTAGCATGAATGGGACTTTATGACGCAAAAATGTGCAAGGCTGTTCAGTTATTTATAGCATATTCCCAAGAGGGGCGCGCTCAAATAAAAAAGGAAATTTGGGACACGCCCCGACGCATGACGGGAGTGCTTCGTCCAACTTGTTGGAAGTTTTTTGCATATTGACAACACGGTGAAAAATTTGTGAACGTTTTGTGGTTATGCAATTACAAAAATCCCTTTTTGCTTTGCTGTTGGCTTTTGGTTTGCCGGGTATGGCTGTGGCTGACCAGTACTCGGGAGATTGCCTGAACCCAAGATTTTAGACCAGATTATGTGAGAGTAAAATGTTGGAATCATTGATTAAATTTATGTATGGTTTTTTGTAGATGTCAAGGATGTTGTATCTTTCAAAGACATCTCTATTTCCACCCCTAGGGGTGGC
>JAKPNF010000162.1 GCA_029548565.1 Verrucomicrobiota bacterium | reverse complement strand
GGGCTTATCGACGGCACGATCGACATCATCGCCACCGACCACGCCCCGCACACCGACTACGAAAAGGACGTCGAGCTGTGCTACGCCCCGATGGGCATCACGGGGCTGGAGACGCTGCTGCCGATCTCGCTGGAAGTACTTTACCATTCCAAAAAGCTCGAGCTGCCCTCGCTGCTGCGCCGCATCACGGAGAAGCCAGCGAAGATCTGCAACTTAAACGCCGGCACGCTGAGCGCCGGAGCCGCCGCCGACATCGCGGTATTCGACCCGGACAAACAATGGGTCTACCGCCCCGACACGGCGCTGAGCCGCTCGCACAATTCCCCGTGGATGAACCGCCCCCTGCGCGGCCAAGTGCAGGCGACCTTCGTGGGCGGGCGCTGCGTCTTCAAAGACGGGAAGGTCATTCCCAAAACCGGCGCTTAAACGGTGGAAGATTTTTCGCAAGCGCTGCCAATGGACGCGGCGACGGTCGTGGGCGTCTTGCTTTGGACGAGTGTCTTGCTGGTGGCCGGCATCTGCGCATTTGTGCGCGCGGCGGTCAATGAACACAGGCTCCCGGCCAACAAGGTCATCGCATGGGAGACCTCGTGGCAGGATTTCGGGTTTTGCCTGTGGCTGTTTTTCACCTTCTATTTTTTGTCCACCGTGGGAGGTTCTTTCATCGGCGAGTTGCTGCCCGATGAGTTCTCGATGCTGCCCATAATGCTCATGGTGCCTTGCGCGGTGATACTGTGCGTTCTGATCGGCAACCACTACGCGCGCGTGAAATTTTTCGGCACGCTCAACAGTGAAAAGCATTCGCCCCCAAAACTCGCCTGGCTTGGCTTTGAAAATTTTCTGGTGTCAATCGTCCCGCTTTTTTGCGTGCAGATGGGCATGCTCGCCCTGCTGGCCGCCTGGAAATATTTCGGCGTGGACACCAACTTCCCCCAGCAAAACGTGGTGGAACTGCTCATGAAAATGGAGCACCCGCTGGCGCTGGGGCTTTTTGCTTTTTCCGTGGTCGTGCTGGCGCCGCTGTCCGAGGAACTTTTTTTTCGCGGCGTCCTCTACCGTTTTTTAAAGGGCAAATTCGGCGCGACAGCCGCGTTGGTCGTCTCCGGCGTGCTGTTCGGACTGATCCATTTTAACTTTCTGGGCTTTTTAGGGCTGACCACCATCGGCCTGATGCTGGCCTGGAGCTACGAACGCAGCGGCAACATCGCAGTGCCCATGTTCCTGCACGCCTCTTTCAACGCCAACTCCGTGGCCGTCATGCTCCTGTTCGGCCCGACCCCGCTATGAGCCCCTTTGAAAAAACGAGCGCCACCGACAAACCCATGCGCGAGCTGGGTGAGCTGGCGTTGCTGAAAAAAATCCGCCGCGCGCTGGGCGAGGCCGCCCCACCCTGCCCCGAGGGGCCGGGAGATGACTGCGCCGTGTTGGAGTGCGAATGCGAGGAAAATTTCAAACAACTGTTCACCGTGGACAGTCTCGTCTATAAAAAACATTTTGACGATTCGCTGACTGCCTTTCAGGCGGGCGAAAAACTTTTGAAGCGCAATGTCAGCGACATCGCGGCGATGGCTGGAACGGCCACTGTTGGCGTCACCGCCGTCGTGTGCGGGGGCGATGTGTCCGAGGGTTGGTTGCTGGAATTTTGCCGCGGGCTTTCCGCCGCCGCGCTGCGCCACGGTGTGCGGCTGGTCGGCGGCGATTTGGCGCAAGGGGACGCGGGCACCTTCAGCGCGTCGCTCTCGCTGTTGGGAAAAGCCAAACATCCTGTCACCCGCAAGGGCGCGCGACCAGGCGATCTCATTTTTGTGACGGGAAAACTCGGCGGCTCCTTGGCGGGCTGGCATTATGAGTTTAAGCCGCGCGTGAAAGAGGCGCTGTGGCTGGCCGAGCATTTTCGCCCCAACGCGATGATGGATTTGACGGACGGCCTGGCCAAAGATTTGCCGCAGTTGCTTCCCGAAAACTGCGACGCGTTTTTGGAAACAAACGCGCTGCCGATCTCACCCGCCGTCACAGAAAACCCGCTCGTCCACGCCCTAAGCGACGGCGAGGACTACGAGCTGCTGTTTACTTTACCCGAAGGCACCGACATCGCCGCGCTCATGAAAAAATGGAATGAAAATTTTTCCACACCGCTGACCTGTATCGGAAAAATCGAGCGCGCACACGACGACAAAGACGGCAAGCGCCTGCGCGATGCGCGCACAAAAGAATTGCTAAACGCGAAAGGGTTTTCGCATTTTCAATAGATGGACATTTTCGCCCAGCTAAAGACCGGCATCCTGACCGACAGCCCCGAGGCCACGGAACTGATCGCCCGCGCCGTGGCGCAGGCGCTGCCGCAAAACTGCACCCTGGCACTGCATGGCGACCTGGGCGCGGGCAAGACCACTTTTGTGCGCGGGCTTGCCCGGCAATGGGGCATTTGCGGCCACATTACCAGCCCCTCCTTCAACATTTACAATATTCACGAGGGCACCCGCCAGCTCGTGCACGTGGACGCCTACCGCCTCGAAAGCGCGGCCGATTTCGAGGCGCTCATGCTCGACGAATTCCTACGCCCCCCCTACTGCCTGGCCGTCGAATGGCCGGAAAAAATCACGGGCGCCCTGAGCGCCGACGCGCTATGCCTGGAATTTTCCATCCGCGAGGACAAGCATTTGCTCAAGCTAGCAGACTAAGCGCGTTTGAAGACACACCCTAAAACGCCGTGCCGAACGAGAAGTTAAACTGGACGGATTGCGACTGATATTTATTCGGATTTAACGGATAACCCAAATCCAAACGCAACGGCGCGCCCATCACCAAAATGCGGATGCCCACGCCGATGTTGTGGCTGTAATTGCTGGAGTCAAAATCCCACTCCCCGGCGTTCACGTAACCGAAATCGTAAAACACCGCCAGGCGCACTTGTTCGAGAATTTTAAAGGTATATTCCGGGCTAAAGTAAACGAAGGTCGCACCGCCCAGGGGTTCGCCCTCGCCGGACTGGTTCGGGTCGGTCTGGTAGGGGCCGACTTCGCGGTAACCGTAACCGCGCATGTTGTACGAGCCGCCGAGGAAGAAGCGTTCCATGTAGGGGATGCCCGTCTGTCCGCCGTAGGCCATCATGGAACCGCCGCGGGCGATGAGCTGGAAGACGTGGGTGTCGTCCTTGCCAAAGAGCGACGTCCACCAACCCGCGCGGCCCTCGAGCTTGTAATAATTCGTCTGGCCAAAGAACGGTCCGCCGGCCAGCTCGTTGATGATCTCAAAGCGCGTGCCGTTGCTCGGGAACATGAGCGAATTGCGCTGGTCGCGCAAGAAGTTGACCGTGACCTTCGAGACGGAACGGTGCCCGGACTCTTTCTTGATGTCCATCGGCGCGTTTTGGCTCACGTCGCTGACCCCAATGTCTTCCACCGTGTAACCCACGCGCCCTTCGATCAACTCCCAGATGCGCTTGCGGAAGAAGAAGGAGGTGCCCAGGCGCGTCTCGTCGTAAAAGTCGGAATAGTAGCTGGACTCCTGGCGATAGCCGTTCCACTCAAAGCCCAACTGGCGCTGAAACAGCCACGGCTCCTCGAAGGACAGCAAGATCATGTTGGTCTTGGTGCCCAAGGCCAGGCGCAGGCGGAATTTCTGGCCGGCGCCCTGGAAAGAATTGCGCCCGCCAAACCAGTCGAAGAAGCTGTTGCCGCCGTTAAACAAGTCGAAGTTGCCCTGCGTGAACTCCGCGAAGGCGACCAGATTTTCGACCGTGGAGAAGCCCGCGCCGAAAGTCAGCATACCGGTGCGCCCTTCGCGCAGGGAGATGCGCATGTTGCGCCGCCCGGGGATATTGGTGGGCTCGGGATCGATGTTGACCTCGTCAAAATAGCGGGTGTTGCGCAGGCGCGCCTCGGACAGGCGCATGCGCTTCAAGTCGAACACATCGCCGGGAGCCAGCGCCAACTCGCGCAAGACAACGGTGCTCTGGGTCTTGTCGTTGCCCTGCACCACGATGCTCTCGACAAAAAACTTTTCGCTCTCGATGACGTTGAAATTCACGTCGATCGCGCCCGTGTCGACATTGGCCTTGCGGATGGCGCGCACGTAAGTGTCCAGATAGCCGACCTGCCCGTAAAAATCGCGCAGCGCCTCGGTCGTCTGCTCGATTTGAGCGGGCGAGAAAATGTCCCCCTCTTTCACCCGCAATTCGGGCATGAGCGAGGCCGTGTCAAACACCGTGTTGCCCGAGATGGAAATCTTGCCGACCTTGTACTGGCGCCCCTCCAGCACCGTGATATTGATGTGCATGGCGCTGGGCTTGGGGTACTCGAAGGCGACCTTGTCCGCCGGAACCTCGACGTCCAGAAAACCGTTGTTTTTGTAATGGGTGATCAGCGCGTCCAAATCCAGCTCAAACTGGTTTTTCAAAAGGTAGCCCGTGTCGTCGAACCACGAGCGCCACCAAGCGTAGGTGCGCGTTTTGAGCTGTTTGCGCAAGTCGTCGGCCTTCAAGTGCTCGTTGCCGGAAAAGTCCACGCGGCGGATGACCATGTGGTTGCCCTCCGACAAGCTAAAGCTGACAACCGCCGTGCCGTTGACCTCGTTGCGCTCGATGTCGGAGGCGATCGTGATCTTCGCGTAGCCGTGCTTTTCGTAATATTCGGTGAGCTTGAGCGCGTCGCGGCTGACCTGCACGGGGTCGAGCACGCCGCCGGCCTTTGTCTCGATCTGCTTTTGCAGCCGCTCGGAAGCGTAGGCCTTGTTCCCCTTGAAAATCACCGCGCTGACACGGAATTTGGGCACGAGGCTGAAGGTCAGCACCACGCCGTGTGCGCCCGTCTCGCGCTGCGACTCGACAAAATCATACAGCCCCGTCTCGTACAGCGAGCGGATGGACTGGTCGACAAGCTGTTGGTCATACACCATGCCCGCGCGCAGGCGCACATGCGCCAAAACCGCGGACTGCTCCACCCGTTGCGGGCCGTCGAGCTTGACCTTGACCTCGGCCACCTTCGGTTGCGCGGGGGCACCCGCCATCATCGCAGGCTGCAAGCCCTGCCCCAGACACAGGCCCGCCGCCAGAAAGCTCAAAAAAAAGAAAACGATGCGTTTAGGGAAAAGGCTCATGCGCCGGGGGAGGAATGTGTGGGCGAATAGATGTCGAAGCGTGTGATCTTCTTGTTGAAAACAATATCGACCCATCCTACAGGGCCGTTGCGGTTCTTGGCAACGATTAACTCCCTGCGCACCGCGTGATTTTCGGCCAGCTCGTCCTTTTCGTCCTTGAGCCCCTCGCGGGTCTTGGACAGCAGCAGCACGACGTCGGCGTCCTGCTCGATGGAGCCGGACTCGCGCAAATCCGAGATGCGGGGCTGGCGGCGCTCCTTCTCGCTCTCGCGGTTAAGCTGCGCCAAGACCACCACCGGCACGCCGAGTTCCTTGGACAGCGCTTTCAAACCACGGGAAATCTCCGCCACCTGCTGCTCGCGCGGGATGGTGTTGTCCGTGCCATAGACCAACTGCAAATAGTCCACCACGATCAGCGAAAGTTTTTCGCGGCTGTGGATGCGGCGCGCCTTGGCGCGCAACTCCAGGATATTGACCGCGCTGGAGTCGTCGATCCACATGGGCGCCTTGCCCAGCGCGATCGCGGTTTCCGCCAAAGTGCGCGAATCCTCGGAGCTGACAAAGCCGTCGCGGATTTTTTGCGAGTCCACGCGGGCGTGCGCGCACAGCATACGCATGGCCAGTTGCTCGGCGGGCATTTCCAGACTGAAAAACAGCGTCGGCTTTCCCGGCTCCCCGCTGCGCGGCAACACCGCCGCCTCCGCGAAGTTCAGCGCGATCGCAGTCTTGCCCATGCCCGGGCGCGCGGCCACGACGATCATTTCCCCCGGCTTGAAGCCGAAGGTGAGCTTATCCAAATCCGGGAACCCGCTCGATATGCCCTGAATGGCGCCGCGGTTATTGCGAATCGTCTCAATGAGCGCGGCGGCGCGCGTGACGGAATCCTTCAATGGCTGCGCGTCCTCGCTGATGCGGTCCTGACTGATCTCAAGGACGGCCTTTTCCACCTTGTCGATGTAAGTGTCCAGCCCTTCCTCCGGCTGGTAGCATTTTTCAATGACCCAGCGCGAGGTCTCGATCAGCTTGCGGTAAAAATATTTTTCGCGCACGATGCCGATCCAGTACTGCGCGTGCGCGGGCGTCTCCACGCGGGAGGTGATTTCCATCAACGCCCCCACCCCGCCGATCTCCTCCAATTTGCCGTGGTCTTGCAGGTAGTTGGCCAGAATTTGCTCGTTGGGCGCGGGCGCGCCGGAACTGCGCTTGCCATACAACGCCAGCAGCGCGTCAAAAATCACCTGGTGGGCGGGCTTGTAAAAATAATGCCACGAAATTTTCTGCGAAGCGCACTCCGTGAGCACGTCGCCCGTGGTGTCGAGCAAACAACTGGCGATAAGCCCCTGCTCGGCGTCGATATTATGCGGTTCCACCCGCAACGCATCCGCGGCAGGCCCGGCTTCGCCCGGCTGGGGTTTGCGTTCAAAAGATTTTCTGCGTTCGCTCGGCATACGGAAGGTATTAGCCTTGCGGGTTTCGCGTAAAAGGTCAAATGCTACTAATGCCCAAATTGTTCACATTGGCCGCGCCGTGAAACCCGGATTTCTTCCCCGAAGCTACTGATTTTCGCCCATTTTATTCAGTCCCATCTCGTCGATAAAATGGTCTTCAAAGCTCGGCTCCAAATTAACCGCTATCGTCTGCACCGTCGCAATATCTCGCTCCAAGGCCGGCAAGGCCGCCTTGTCCAGCGCCACGGCACAGGCGCCGCCCAAAGAGGCGTTGCCCAAGTAAAAAATCCGTGCCACGGGCACATCGGGCAGCAAGCCGCAGCTGATCGCGTTTTCGGCGTCGATATGTTTTCCAAAACCGCCCGCCACAAAAACGCTGTCGAGATCGCTTGGCGAGAGCGTGGCCTTGTCCAACAGCGTGAGCAAGGTCGCGGCGATCGCGCTTTTGGCCTTTAGCAAATTGGCAATGTCGGCCTCCGAGACGACGACAGGGGCTTTTTCGTCCCCGCCCAACACCACGCAGCGTCCGTGAGTCTCGTGCACGAGAACGGGCGCGTTTTCCGTGAAACGGCCGTGCTCGCTGAGCCATCCCGCTCGCGCGCCCTCGGCCAAAAAGTCGACGTAGCCCGAGCCGCAGATGCCGATCATGGGAGCGTTGGCGATCGTGCGCGTTTGCAGGTGGCCGCCTTTTATGCGCACCGATTCAAGCGCGCCTTCTTTGGCGCGCATTCCGCTGGACAAACCGTAGCCCTCGAAGGCGGGCCCGGCGGCGGCGCTGGCCGAAAAAATGCCCTGCGGCGTTTTCAAAACGATCTCGCCGTTGGTGCCGATATCCATCAGCACGCACACGCCCTGCGCCTCAAAAAAATCAGCCGCCCACAGCCCCGCCGAAATGTCGGCGCCGATGAAGGCGGACATGTGCGGCAGGCTCAACACCTCGATGCCCGCCCACTCGGGCAAAAGGGCCGCGCCGTCACCGCGGCGCGTGTGCGTGAAGCGCGGGGTGAAAGGCGCCTTGCCCATCGGCGTGGGGTCTTCGCCCCAAAACAAATGCCCCATCGTCGTGTTGCCCGCCACGATCATCGCGCCCAAGTCGCCCCAATCGCGCTGCGCCTTGTCCAGGCACGTTTGGGCCAGTTGGTGGATGGTTTGCAGCACGAGGGATTGCAGGCGTTCCAATCCGCCCGCCTGCGCGCAGGCTTCTATGCGCGAGAGCACGTCGTCGGCCACCTGCGTCTGGGCGTTGAGCGCGCCCGCGCCGGCCAGCGAAATTCCGGTGTGCGTGCCAAAAAGTTTGACCGCCACCGTCGTCGTTCCGATGTCCACCGCCAGCGCGCAGTTGCCGCGCGCTTTGGCAAAAAGCGTCTCCCCGCTTTCCGGCCACGGCCGCAACACCGTGAAGGCCTCCTCCACGTGCGCGATCAAATCGGCGCTTTGCCCCGTGTCGACCACAAGACAGGCGCTGTCCACCACGCACTGGCACGCGCGCACCCGCTGCCCCACCCCACGCAGCTGCCCGCGCTCCTTCACTGAACCGCTCAAAATATCCACCTCGCACGAACGGCAAATCCCCCGCCCCCCGCAAGAACGCCGCACGGAAAACCCATGTTCGCGCAAACAAACAGACAGATTCTTTCCAACGCAATTCGAAAGGGTGATGGTGTGCATGAAAATTTTGTTTTGAATATTGCAGGAGGAACTTTTTTGAAAAAAAGTTCCTCCTGCACCTCCTTAAAAAACTTTTATATTATAAATTTTTTTGAAGGGGCCCGGGGAAACTTTTTTTATAAAAAAAGTTTCCCCGGATTAAAATCATTCTTTCCCTTCTTTCTTCAAAATATTTCCCGACCAGCAGGGGGCGATTTTTTCGTTGGGGGACAGGGTGAGGAAGCGTTTTTCGTCCCATTGGCCGGAGAGGGCGGCGGCGAAATAGGCGGGGTTGCCGCGCATGGTTTCAAAAGTCCAGTTCATCTCCTTTGCCTTTTGGCGGGAGCTTTCCATGTGGCCGACGGTGCGTTGGGAGCCGAAGTCGGCGTACAGGTAGCCATTGTAGGATTTGTACTGTTCCAAAAAGGCTTCCATGAGTTCGTCGACCATGTCGGGGTCGTCGGGGTAGCGCTGCTCGTATTTTTTGCGCTCCTTGTCGTAGAGCGCCTGGCCGGGGAGCAGTTCCGATTTGTTCCAGCCGGGCGAACAGAAGTACAGGCAGGGTTTTTCCTTTTTCAACTGCAGGTACTGTTCGGTCGAGCCTAGGAACATCGCGATGCACTCGTGCGTGCGCGGGATGACGAGCTTGGCGCAATGCGCGTGCAGGCCGACGGCCGCGTTGCCGCACAGGCCGAACAGCAGCAGGATCACGTCGGGGCGATAAGTTTCTTCAATATGAAAAATGCGCGCCTGCAGATTTTGGCGCATGTCGTCGGGCACCATGTGCAGGCCGACGTCGAACGTCTCGCGGTGCACGGGCGGGTGCGGGTGGATTTTTAAAAAATCCTCCAGCTCCTCGGCAAACACGTCGCAGGCCAGCAGCGCCCAACGCGTGTCCCTGAGCGCCGAGAAATCCACCGCGCCCCAATCGGTTTGCGCCGTGTCGGAAGTGGGCATCAATGCACGTGAATGAAGGCGTCGATTTTTTTGACGATCTCGTCGTGGCAGCCGGGGACGCAGAGGATGTCGCACTCGCTGCCGAGGATGAAGGGGTGGTTTGTGGCCTTCATTTTTTCCAGCAGTTCGCGGGCCAGTTCTTCGACTTGGGGGACGGTGATTTCTTTTTCGGAGAAGAACTTTTTGCTCGGCAGGTTGCCGAACAGCACAACGTCTTTGGGGACGAGGTGTTCGATTTCCCAGAGTTTGCGCGGGCTGCCAAGGCTCAGTATCACGGGGCGAAGGTCGCCGAAGGCTTTGACCATCTCATCGGTCAGTTCGCCGCAGCAATGGAAGAACAGTTGCGCGCCGGATTCTTCCACGAAGTCGCGGATGCGGCGGTTCAGGCTCATCGCGTAGCGTTCGAAAATGTCGGAGCCTTGCGCCATTTGGTTGGGCGAGATGTAGACCATGTTGGCGGCCGGCTCGGCGATGAAGATCGCCGCGGGCTTTTTCTCCAGCTGCGCGCGCAGGTTGCGCTCGATCACCGCCATCGAAAGTTTTAGCACGCACTCAAATAGCTCGACGTCTTCGTCGTCTTCGGCGCTCATGCCGCTGGCCGCCATCGCGATCGAGACGATCGGGTCGTCCACCAGTTTGGTCGCCAGCGACAAGGGGCCGATCGCCATGCCGCACACGTACAAGTCCTGCGCGTTTTTTCCCAGCACTTCCAGTGCGTCAGCCGCGCTTTGCATCAAGGGCGGCAGGGGGCCGGCTATTGTCTCCATGGCCTTGGCCAGCGTCGCCTCGTCCGGCAGGCTGTGCAGGTGGAAGGTCGCCCACTCGGCCTCGGGAATGCCGAGGGCTTTTCCCAAAAACGCCTTCTCCAGCGACAGGTCCATCAGCGGCAATGCGATCGGCGTGTTGAAGCGCCGCGCGCCCTGCTCGAGCACCTGCGCCAGTTGGGCGGGGTCGAGCCGCGCGGCCATCACGTCGGGCTGCTCGTGCAGCACGATGTCCGCCACGATCGGCATGCGAAGGCCGCTGTTGGCCATGCCTATGACCTGTTGTCGGGAAAGTTTCATTTTTGCTTTTTTTTGATATTTTCAGCCTACTGCTACCCCACCAGTTCCTTCGCCAATTCCACCGCGCTGGCCGCGTCCATCGAATAGCCGTCCGCGCCGATTTCGTCCGCGTAGGCCTGCGTGACGGGTGCGCCGCCCACCATGACTTTAATGTCCTTCAAATCGCTGCCGCGCATTTTTTCGATCGTGGATTTCATCGCGGGCATCGTCGTTGTCAGCAGCGCCGACAGCGCCAGCACGTTGGCGTGATGCTCCTTCACCGCCTCGTAGAATTTTTCCGGCGGGACGTTCACGCCCAGGTCGATCACGTTGAAATTCGCGCCCTTCAAAAGCATCACCACGAGGTTTTTTCCGATGTCGTGCAAGTCGCCCTCCACCGTGCCCATCACGATCGTGTGCTCCGGCGAGAGACCCGCCGCCGCCAGTTTGGGCTCCAGCACTTCCAAACAGCCCTTCATCGCGCGCGCGGCCACCAGCACCTCCGGCACGAAAATTTCGTTCGCCTTGAAACGTTTTCCCACGTCGTTCATGCCGCTGATCAGCGCGTTCAAAATCCCCCCGGGCGGCGAGCTTTGAACAAGTTCCTGGGTAAGCGCGAGCGCGTCCTTGCGCTTGCCGGCTTTAATGGCGGTTTCCAGAGCGGTCAGTTTTTCGTCCATGACTGAGATATATAGTAGGGTTGAAGAAAGGGTAACAGCACAAGCTGCACTTTTTAAGATTTAGCCATTCGAATTAATAGTGATACAAGCGCCCCAAAAAAGAAAGGGAAATTGTAGCCGCGATTTTGATTAACAACCCTGTCGAATCTGACGCCCCACAACACTCACGCGGTCAAACAAAGCGCAGACGGCAATCTCCGGATAAGCGTTTGACAATCTTTTCCCTGCTTCTATACTGGAGTAAGGCTTGTTTTACCCTGCTTTTTACAAGCACCCCGCCTCGCCTCATTCACCTTCTACCCTCTTAAAAAATGAGCAAAAAGTTCCTACTTATCCTTGTTTGTTTCGGTTTGTCTTGCGCGCTTTCGCACGCCGCCACAATTTATTACGCAGGCGGCGACCATACTTACATCGCGGATCCAAGCAATCCTGAAGGCGATATATGGACGGATACCGCCGGCGGCGCGGCCATCGCCGGTTTGCGGGCGGAGGAAGGCACTCAAATTTTTACCGCCTACAGTTTCTCCAGCCTCACCATTGCGCAGTCGCTGAGCTTCGGTACAAGCGGTGATTCCATTCAAGTCATCAACAACGCCAGAAGCGCCCAATTGACCATCGCCGCGTACATACAAGGCCCCGTGACAACCTCGGGGATCAACTCGCACATGTACTTTGTCGGCAATGCCAACAGTGCTTGGGAGATTGTCAATGCAGGGGAAAACGCGACCCTAAGTATTTACAGCACGGGCGACGCCGTTACCGGAATTTTGGCCACCAATATGCAAAACCGCGGGAAAAATTCACTTCTGGAATTTTATTCGACGGTAAAAATAGACTCGAAGGACATCCTCAATCCACGCACTCCGACGCGCGCCCTTTCGTCAAATATTACCAACTCGGGCGAAGGGTCCGAAGTCATCCTCAGAGACGGATCCCACGTCACCATCGCGAAAAATTTGGGCAATTCAAGCGCCACGCAGGGGGCGGTAAACCCGAACTCGGCCGCCATTCAAAATATCGGAGTGAACGCCAAATTTACGATGGAAAGTGGTTCTGCCCTCACGGTTCACGACCAAATTCAGGTTTGCGGCACAGGATCCTCTTTTATTGTGTCGACAGGCAGCACGCTAAACCTGATATGGAACGAGGGCGACAATCCCACCGCCAGCCCCGGTATCTTCATCCGCAAACCCAATAGCTCAACCGAAATACAAAGCGCCAGCGTCCATATTCACGGCACTGTCCTGGGATCCGCCATGTCCAACCTTGTCATTCGCGATTCCAGCCTGGACGGCAACATCATCAATATAGGCTCCTCCGCAAAGGTGACGGCGAACCGGATGGAAATCACCGCCACCGCAAAGGGAACCTTTGACATAGCGCAAGGAGCACAACTGACATTGTCTTCGGGTATCCTCATCCAAGGCGCCGGTTCCACCCTTTCCTTCAACGGCATCCTGAACACCGGAAACATCACTATTTCGGCCGCTGCGGTTGGCTCCACTGTCACCATTGGCTCGCACTCGCAAATCGGCGGTTTTATCGACCACAATGCCGCCAGCTCGAAAATGACCATCCACGGGGGCGTCTACACCAATACCATACGCAACAACGGGGCTGGCGCTTCCTTGCACATCACAGGGGGCAGCTACTCCGGTGCATTGAGCAATTCGGGGGCAGGCGCGCTCATGACGATCAGCGGCGGCGAGTTTAACACCACGTTCACCAACTCGGGAGCGGGCGCGCAGCTGATCATTAAGGGAGGCACCTTCCTTCAGGCCATCAATAACAACGCCGGGACGGCCTTGTTGTTTGAAAATGCGCAGGCAACCGTAGCCACCGTGTACAACAGAGGCGGCAGCACGGTCTTCGACGGCACCAACACCCTCACAGGCACGGGCACAGTCAATGTATTTGAGAATAACGGCGCGAATGCCCTGGTCATTTTCGCATCCGGATCCAAAAACACGCTCGGCAACGAGGCTCAAAACTCAGTGATTTCAAACGGGCAGAATTCAGCGATCATTTTTCAGGAAAACTCCCAAACGACGATCGGCAATTACCTCAACTTTAGCGGTTCCGGGTCTTCCGGGCACATCATGGCGGGTGCCACAGTGACTATCGGGCGGCGCCTCCAGATAAGCGGAAACAACGCCGTCGTCACCGTTTCGGGAAAATTAAGCTTCACCGACTTGGAATTGACCGGCAACGGCGTGACTGGACAACAGCTTTATTTCAAAGACGGATCCACCACCACAATAAGCGGACACTTTTTCGGCAACCGATCCAATACCGCGGACGGCATCGCCACCGTCTTTGTGGGAAGCGGAAGCTTGGTAACCGCCCAAAGCAATTTCATTGTGGCGGGCAACGATGACGGGCGAACACATACGGGAATTATCAACCAGTCAGGAGGCACTTTGCACCTTGCACAGGGGAATTTGCGCCTGACCATGAATTCCAGCGTGGCCACGGGCATCTACAACCTTTCCGGTGGCATTTTAAAAGTGGATTCCACGGCAGGCAGCAGCCTGGGCATCACCTACGGCAACTCGGGGCGGCGCGTCGATGGCGCAGGCTCAGGTGGCGAATTCAATTGGACGGCGGGTACGCTGGCCACATCCAGAATAGACATCCATTTGGCCAATACCGGCTCCGGAAAACTGGCCGTCGGCGGAATTGACACGGTGGGCACTTTCCAATTAGCCACCAACAGCGGGCACGCCTCGTCCTTTAACAACGCCATCGGCGGGGGGCTTGTCTACACACAAGGCTCGTTGGCCAGCGCGATTTTCGACGTGGACAGCGCGACGTCGTACGACAAAATCAACTGGCACAACGGCAGCGCCTACACCGGTTCGGATAAAAGCACCGTCATCTTGCACGCGGGCACCACGTTCGAACTAAATGTTGCTGCCGATTTGTTCGGGCAAATATTGACGTTGGAGCTGGTCAACGCCGACGTCATCACCATTGTGGGCAGCGCCACCGATCTCATATTGTATGTCAACGGAATCCTGGTGGACAACGCCACCTGGGATTACGATATTTCACAAACCGACCAGCATACGCTTTCCGTGACGTTTACCGTCGTGCCCGAGCCCGCCTTGTCCGCCGGATTGCTGGGGCTATTGGCGCTCATGGCGGCCGCCCGCAGGCGCAGATGATTTCCCAGACCTTTCTCCAAGCGCCCACTGATATGTTGGGCGCTTTTTTTGTTTCAAGAATCGGCAAACCGAACGTATCTACATTTCTCTCCAAAAATAAACAAATGCGTTTGACAACTATGTCAAACATGATTGACAATGGCGCCAATGACAACAGAAGTCTCCACTGAAACCCAGCAGCGCATCCTTGATGCCGCGCGCCATATTTTTGTGCAAAAGGGGCGCGAGCTTTCGACGATGGGCGACATCGCCAAAGAGGCGGGCATCAACCGCACGGCACTGAACTACTATTTTCGCAGCAAGGACAAGCTCTTCGACGGCGTGTTTGAGCATGTGCTGAAAAGCTTTCTGCCGCACATCGAAAAAATCATCGAGGCCGACAAGCCGGTTTTGGAAAAATTCCGCGACATCATTGAGGCGCACACGGACTTCCTTTTGGACAACCCCAACCTGCCCTACTTTGTGCTCACGGAAATGAACCGCGACCCCGTGCAATTGCTCGAAACCATGCAGGATATGAACGGCCCCGCGATCCTGAGCAAATTCGCCGAGCAGATCGAGGCGGAAATGCACGCCGGCACCGTGCGCCGCCGCCCGATGATCGACATTATCACTGCGTACGCGGGATTGATGTTTTTGCCGTTTTTGATTAAAAATATCCTTACCCTGGTCTACTTTCCCGGAACACGGGACGGGCTGGAGCAATACGTCGCCCAGCGCAAACAAATGGTCTTTGAGGCCATGCGCGGGTTGTTGGAACCCGAGAAAAAAGACTAGAACAACCAAGTCCCACATAAAAAATTCCCTTTCTTGCCATGAACGCCTACAAGATAGGTATCGACGCAGGATCCACGACGGTCAAAACCGTCGTGCTCGACGCCGCGACGAACGAGGTGGCGCACAAGTCCTACCGCCGCCATCATGCCGACGTGAAAACAACGCTGGCCGACGAGCTGGCGCGCATCCGGCAACAATTTAAAGACGCCCGTTTTTGCGTGCAAGTGACCGGCTCGGCCGGCATGGGCGTGGCGCAAAAATGCGGGCTTAATTTCGTGCAGGAGCTCATCGCCTCGGTGCGCGCGATGGAACAAATCGGCGCGGAGCGCTCGCTGCTGGTGGACATCGGCGGCGAGGACGCCAAGATGGTCTTTTTCAAAAAAGGGCTCACGCCCGACATCCGCATGAACGGCGCGTGCGCCGGCGGCACAGGCGCCTTCATCGACCAGATGGCGGGGCTTTTGAACATGAGCGTGGCCGAACTGGGAGAAGCGGCGCTCAAAAGCACGCGCACCTACCCGATCGCCTCGCGCTGCGGCGTGTTCGCCAAAACGGACGTGCAAAACCTGATCGCCCGCCGCCTGCCGATCTGCGACATCGCCGCCAGCATTTTCAACGCGGTAGCGCTGCAAACAATTAGTTCGCTGGCCAAAGGCGCGGACATCGCCGCGCCCATCCTGTGCACGGGCGGGCCGCTGACCTTCCTGCCCGCCCTGCGCGCGGCCTTCGCACGCGTGATGGGCGTGGACGCGGCGGACATGGCGCTGCCCGGGCATTCGGAAGTCTTTCCCGCCCTGGGCGCCGCGCTCGGCGCCACGCAGGTGGCCGACTTGGATGAGGTAATCGGTCGTATCCATAAAACCGATACACTTTTCAGCGAGGCCGCCCTGCCCCCGCTCTTTGAAGACCAAGAGCATTTCTCGCGCTGGCAAAAAAACCTGAGCATACGCCCCCTGCCGCGCAAGGAAATCGAAAAAGGCGAATCGCTGACCTGCTTTCTGGGCATCGACGCCGGCTCGACGACGACGAAGGTCGTGCTCATCGACGAGCAAGGCGCCATCCGCTTCACCCGCTACATGAACAACGCGGGCAGCTCGCTGGCGCGTGCCGAAAGCGCCCTGCGCGAGTTTTTTGACGAGGTGACGGCGCAGGGTGCCAGCGTGAGAATCGCAGGCTCGGCCTCGACCGGCTATGGCGAAGACCTCATGCGCGCCGCGCTGGGCTTAAGCCACGGCATCGTCGAGACGATGGCACATCTGGAAGCCGCCAAATACGTCTCGCCGCAGGTGTCTTTCGTGCTGGATATAGGAGGGCAGGACATCAAGTCCATCTTTGTCGAAAACGGTGTGCTCTCGAACGTGGAATTGAACGAGTCGTGCTCATCGGGCTGCGGGTCTTTCCTGCAAAGTTTCGCGGGGATGATGAACATGGAGCTGCCCGAATTCACACGGCAGGCCTGCATGTCCAAACACCCCAGCGACCTGGGCACGCGCTGCACTGTGTTCATGAATTCCAAGGTCAAAGAGGCCTTGCGCGGGCAGGCCACTCACGGCGACATCGCGGCGGGGCTGGCCATCTCGGTCGTCAAAAACTGCCTGTTCAAAGTCCTCAAAATTTCCAACATGGACAAGCTCGGCGAGGACATCGTCGTACAGGGCGGCACCTTTAAAAACCTCGCCGTCTTGCGGGCGCTCGAGCAGCTTTCGCAAAAACGCATCCACTCGACCGATGCGCCGGAACTCATGGGCGCGTACGGCGCGGCCTTGTACGCGCGCCGCGCACAAACGAACGAAGACAGCGCCGTCGAGGCCGCCCTCAACGCGCTGGCCGACATCAAGACCGACTCGCTCAACTGCAAGGGCTGCGTTAACCGCTGCAGCGTGCTGCGCTTTAAATTCCCCAACGGCAACGTCTGCTACGCGGGCAACAAGTGCGAGCGCTTTTTCCATTCAAACGCCCGCGCGCTCGAACGCGGGCGCGACGGCATGGACGAAAAATACACGGCCACCACCGCCGCGCTCGCGCCCAAGGGCGGCCGCACGCGCATCGGCATCCCGCGCGCACTCAACCAATACGAAAATTTTCCGTTCTACCGCGCGTTGTTCGAGGGCTGCGGGTTCGACGTGGAACTCTCGGACGAATCGACCCCCGCCCTGGCCGCGCGCGGCGTAAAGTGGCTGATGTCCGACAACATTTGCTTCCCCGCCAAACTCGCCAACGGGCACATCCTCAACCTCGTGGACAAAAAGGTCGACCGCATCTTTTACCCGATGGTGCATTCGGAGGAGCCGGAAGGAAAATGCGCCGACAACTGCTTCAACTGCCCCGTCGTCAGCGGGTATCCCAACGTGCTGAAAAACTCGATGTCGGTGCAGACGCGCTGGGGGATCGCCTACGACACGCCCGTCATCGTGTTCAAGAGCGAGGAAAGCCTGCGCAAGACGATGTGGGCTTACCTGAAAACGCTCGGCGTTGCGCAAAAGATGTTCCGCGAGGCATTCAAAAACGCCGTGACCCAGCGCGCTGTTTTGCGCCGCGAATTGTGCGAGCTGCAGCAGGAAATTTTGAACGACGCGATCGCCCAAAACCGCATCGTGCTCGTGTTTGCCGGCCGGCCCTATCACGCCGACCCGCTGGTCAACCAAAAGGCCGCGCAGATCGCCGCGGACTTGGGCGCGGTTGTCGTGACCGACGACGCCTTCCGCCTCGACACACAGACGGATTTTGACAACCTCAACTACGTCTCGCAGTGGACGTATCCCAACCGCGTCGTGCGCGCGGCCAAGGCGGTCGCCAAATTGCCAGCCAATGTGGTGATGGTGCAGATCAACTCCTTCGGCTGCGGCCCGGACTCGTTTTTGATGGACGAGGCCTCGGACATTTTGAAAGCCGCCGGAAAAAACTTAAGCGTGCTGCGCGTGGACGAAATCGCCAGCCCCGGCTCCATCCGTTTGCGTCTGCGCTCGCTTGTGGAAAGTTTGCGCGCGACGAATAAGACACCGGCGCGAACAGGCGAACCGTATCGCTCTTACAATCGCCCGTTCACTCGCGAAGACGCGCAAAAAACCGTTATCGTCCCCTGGTTCTCGGACATCTTGTCGCCCCAGTTGCCGCTGCTGGCCGAACGCTTTGGCTACAAGCTCGAAAACATTCCGCCCTCCACCGCGCACACGGCGAGCGAGGGGCTAAAATACGCGCACAACGAAGTGTGCTACCCCGCGACCCTCGTGGTCGGCGACATCATTCACTTTTTAAAAGGCAAAAAAGACCCGCACAAAAATTACGTCGTCGGCATCACGCAAACGGGCGGGCAGTGCCGCGCGACCAACTACATCGCGCTGATCAAAAGCGCGTTGAAAGCCGCGGGGTTTGAGGGCATGAGCGTGCTCTCGCTCAACACGGGCGAGACTTACGGTAACGAGCAGGACGCCTTCAAGGTCGACCTGATCGAGGTCGCCAAGCTCATGTACCCGCTCATCCTTTTTTCCGATTCGCTGACGGCCATGCACTCGGCAATCAAGGCGCGCGAGCTTGTCTCCGGCCAGGCCGACGCGCTGCTCGAAAAATACATCGAGGCCGCCAAGCCCATCATGCGCACGGGCAAAGGCTCCGACTTTTACGCGCTCATCGAGCAGGCCGCGCGCGAGTTCAACTCGGTCGCCCTCAGCACGCGCGAAGTGCCCGTCATCGGCGTGTTGGGCGAGATTTATTTGAAGTACAACACGCAGGGGCAATGCCACCTGATCGAGTGGATTCGCGAGCAGGGGGCAGAGCCGGTGCTGCCGCCGTTGCGCTCGTTCATGCTGCAAAGTTTTGTCAACTCAAAGGTCAACGACGCGCATCACATCAGCAAGTCTTCGCTGAAAGAAAAATTCCTGCGCTCGCTGGCGTGGAAGTGGGCGCGCTCCATGAACCGCCGGGCGGATCGGGCGCTGTCGCGCTTTAAGTTTTACCGCCCGCAAGGTGACATCTTCCAGCTGGCCGAAGAAGCCAAGGAAACGGTGCACCTCATTCATCAATTTGGCGAGGGCTGGCTGATCGCCGGCGAGATCGCTGAATTTGCGCACCATGGCATCGACAAAGTCGTGTGCGTGCAACCCTTCGGTTGCATCGCCAACCACGTGGTCGCCAAAGGAATTGAGCGGCGTTTGCGCGAGCGCCACCCGCAGATGGGGCTGCTGTTTTTGGATATCGATTCCGGCGTCGCACCGGTTAATTTGCAGAACCGCATGCACTTTCTTTTGGGTAACACGCACGCGAGCGTTTAAAAAAACCCTTCCGAGGCGGATGTTACATTTTTCCGCGTCTTGCTATGTTTTTCGGCTTTGGGTTTTGAGGGGACGGGCGTTTAACTGGGTGCATGCCGCCCTTGTGCAGGCTACCAAAAAAACTGAGTGCCACCATGACTGACTACCCATCCTCCGTAAAAGCCATACGCGACAACCGACTTGTATCCATCATTCGCATGGATAGCCTGCAAGACGTTGTCGCCATCGCCCGCGCCTTGCACAAGGGCGGCATCCGTTGTTTTGAAATTCCGATGACGGCACCCAACGCGGCGCAGATCATCGCGGAGCTGAAAAAGATTCTGCCCGAAGACAGCGCAGTGGGTGCGGGCACGGTGCTGAGCGCCGAGGGCGCCCTGGCTGTCATCGAGGCCGGCGCGCAATTCATCGTCAGCCCGCATTTTGTACCGGAGCTGGCGCCGATTTGCCGGCAGCACGGCGCCGCCTTCATTCCCGGGGCGTTCACGCCGCTGGAAATTTACACGGCCTGGCAGGCGGGCGCGCACATCGTGAAAGTTTTTTCGATCCGCGCGGGCGGGCCTTCCTACATCAGCGACCTGCTGGGGCCTTACCCGAAAATCCCGCTGATGCCCACCGGCGGCATCACGCTGGCCAACGCGGGCGATTTCCTGAAAGCGGGCGCCTGCGCCGTCACGCTCGGGCGCGACCTGTTGGGCAAAGCGCCCTACGACGCCGCGGCACTGGCGGCCATCACGCAGCGCGCGCAAACACTTGTAAACGCCGTCAACGCGAAATAAAATCCACCAACCACCAAAGCCTACCCATCGCCCCATGAGCAAAACCATCGTCCTTTTCGGAGAGCTGCTGATGCGCCTGAACACCGTCGGCTTCGAGCGTTTCGTGCAGTCGCGAAAATTCAACGTCTACTACACGGGCGCCGAGGCCAACGCGGGGGCATCGCTCGCGCAATGGGGGCACAACGCGCGCGTGGTCTCACGCGTACCCGCGCACGAGATCGGGCAGGCCTGCGTCAACTTCCTGCGCCAATACGGCATGGACACCGCCTTCGTGCAGCGCGGGGGCGAGCGCCTGGGCATCCTCTACGTGGAAAACGGCGCCAGCCAGCGCAATTCAAAGGTCATCTACGACCGCAAGCACTCCGCCTTCACCGAGTTCGACGACGAGAAAAACTGGAACTGGGACGACGTTTTTAAAGGCGCGCACTGGCTGCATTTTTCCGGCACCCTGCCCGCGCTAAGCCCGCGCCTGATCCCCGTCCTCGAACGCGCCTGCCAAGCCGCCAAGAAAAGTAACGTCACCATCAGTTGCGATTTGAATTTCCGCAAAAAACTCTGGTCAAGCGAGCAGGCCAACCAGACCATGAGCGCCCTCATGCCCTACGTCGACAACCTCATCTGCAACGAGGAAGACGCCGAGATGGTCTTCGGCATCAAAGCCGCCGACACCCATATCAGCCAGGGCAAGCTCAACCGCGACGGCTACATCGACGTGGCCAAACAACTCAAAGAGCGCTTCAACTTCAAGACAATCGCCATCACCCTGCGCGAAAGCCTCTCGGCCAGCGTCAACAACTGGTCCGCCCTGCTCTACGCCAACGGCCAACCCCACTTCAGCAAAAAATATTCCATCCAAATCGTCGACCGCGTCGGCGGCGGCGACTCCTTCGCCGCCGGCCTTATCCACGCCCTGTGCGAAAATTACGACCCCCAACAGGCAATCGAATTCGCCGTGGCCGCCTCCTGCCTCAAACACACCATCGAAGGCGACTTCAACCTCTCCTGCCTCGACGAAATCAACGCCCTCCTCCAAGGCGACGGCTCCGGCCGCATCCAACGATAAATTTTTAGGAAAGAAAATTAATGGATGCGGGGGAAAACCCTTTTTTGAAAAAAAGGGTTTTCCCCCGCGCCTCCTTTCCCTAAAAACTTTTAGGGTTTGTTTTTAAATTAGGGATTTTGAATGCGCGGGCTGGCTTGGAGGCATTTTTTGGGGGTTCGAGCCGAGGCGATATTAATATCGTCGAGGCGTTTGACACCAAAAAAGAACCCAAATCCAGACTGTGCAGGCGAAATTCATAATTTGGAAACACACCCTGGGACGGATGCTGGCGCATCCTGCGGGTGGCTTGTTATTGGGAGAAACTGTCTTTGCCTTTGCAGAGGTTCATGAGTTGGGGGGCGATGTAGATTCCGCCGCGTTGGCCGGCGGCGGACACTAGCGGGCGGATAATCTTTAACTGCTGGAATTGTTCAGCCATTTATACAGCACGGCGGACACGGGTTGCTTGTGTCAATAATCCTTGGCTACGCTCAAAACAATGGTTGGGATTAAGTGAATAATTGTTTCTGCGAAACAGCTTGTTTCAGAGAAACAACCGCATCTGCTTCTGCGAACACATACACAAATTCATTTGCGCAGCGAACAGGTTATTAAATCCTGATTATTTCATTTTCATGAAGTTAAGGCTTAGATTAACCAGTGCTCAACAATAAATTTCCGCCGTTAGAAAATGCCGCTTGGGTTGCCGCACGACTTCCGATTTATCTTTTTCGCGCATGTTCTCATGTGCGCCGCTTGCGGTCTGGCAACGGGGCTAATTTGTGCCCGGCATTGGCGCGCGGTTGGGCGCAAAATAATTCGCAAAGGGCGGGTGGTTCAGATAGGATTTTTCCCGTACCCCCATGTCACTGCTCGACCTCGAAAAAATCCTCAAAGCCCTTGTGTTCATGCACGAGCATGTGCAAGACCACCCTGTCATCCGCGTGCTCGAGGGCAGGAAGCCCGAGCGCGGGGCGACGCTGTTTTTCAAGGAGGCCGGGCGGCTTGTGGTCTCGCTCGGCGGCACGGGGCGTTACTGCACCGTCGAAAACGGCGTGGAGATGGCCTTTGACTTGAAACCCGGGCAGATCGCCTACTTCGCGCCGTGCACCTGGAGCTGCCCCATCCCCGTCATGCCCTATCGCTCGCTGGCCATCACGCTGCGTCCGGGCAGCGTCAACTTCAGCACCCACGCGCGCAAGGCCCAGCGCCCCGACGGGTCCGTCCCCTGGCGCACGCTGGCGCGCTGGCAGACCGCCGAGGGGCTCGAAGCGCGCGGCGAGCAACTGCTGCAGTGGCTCGAGGAACCCGAAACCCCGCTGGGCGGCGAGAATCTTTTTAACACCATCGTGGGCATTTTGCTGGCAGAACTGCTGGCCCTGCTGAGATTTTCCGACGGCTGCGCGCCCGAAAACGAAAACCTGCTGTGGCATTGCCTGTGCGACTACATCGGCGAGCATTGGTCGGACCCTTCCCTCACCCGCGAAACCCTCGCGCTGGCCTTCAACCGCCACCCCAACCACATCTCCCGTTTTTTTCACAAGCACGCCAAACAAAACCTGCGCGCGTATTTGAACGAGATCCGCCTGAAGCGCAGCCTGGAATTTTTGGGCGACATCCGCTACAACGTCACCGAAGTGGCGCTGCGCTGCGGGTTTTCTGACCCGCAGTATTTTATCCGCTGCTTTCGCAAGCGCTTTGGAATGCCCCCGGGACAGTACCGCAATTATAATTTTTAGATTCTTTAGGGTGTGTTTTCAAATTAGGGATTTTGAATGTGCGGTCTGGCTTGGAGGCATTTTTTTAGGGCTTCGAGCCGAGGCGATGGAACCATCGTCGAGGCGAGGACAGTAAAAAAGGGCCCAAGTCAGACTGTGCAGGTGAAATTCATAATTTGAAGACACACCCTAGCGCGAGAGCCTGCGGTATTTCATGCGGTGGGGGGTGTCGGCGGCTTGGCCGAGGCGCTTGCGGCGGTCTTGCTCGTAGTCGGAATAATTGCCCTCGAAAAAACGCGCAGTGCCATCGCCCTCAAAGGCGAGGATGTGGGTGGCCACGCGGTCGAGGAACCAGCGGTCGTGCGAGACGACCACTGCGCAGCCCGCGAAATTTTCCAGCGCTTCTTCCAGCGCGCGGATGGTGTTCACATCCAGGTCGTTGGTCGGCTCGTCCAAGAGGATGACGTTGGCGCCCTGGCGCAGCAATCGCGCCAGGTGCACGCGGTTGCGCTCGCCGCCGGAAAGCAGGCCGACTTTTTTCTGTTGGTCGGCTCCGGCAAAACCAAAGCGCGCCACGTACACGCGGCCGTTAACCCGCTGGGGGCCGAGCTGCAAAAATTCCTGATTGTCGGTGACGGCCTCGAAGACGTTGTGCGTGTCGGGCAGGCTTTCGCGCGATTGGTTGACGTAGGCGAGCTTCACGGTTTCGCCCAGTTCCAGCGCGCCCGCATCGGGTTTTTCCTCGCCCGCGATCATGCGAAAGAGCGTCGTTTTGCCCGCGCCGTTGGGACCGATGACGCCGACGATGCCCCCCGGCGGCAGCGAGAAGGAGACGTTTTCCAACAGCACGCGCTCACCGTAGGCTTTGGAGAGTTTTTCGGCGCGCAGCACCAGCGTGCCCAGGCGCGGGCCTGGCGGGATGTAAATTTCCAGTTGCGTGTCTTTTTCGCGCACGTCCTGCGCCAGCAGTTTTTCGTAGGCGCTGATGCGCGCCTTGGATTTCGCCTGCCTGCCTTTGGGCGACTGGCCTATCCACTCCAGCTCGCGCTCGAGCGTTTTGCGGCGGGCGCTGGCCTGCTTTTCCTCGACGGCCAGGCGCTTTTGCTTTTGGTCGAGCCACGAGGAATAATTGCCCTTCCACGGGATGCCGTGCCCGCGGTCCAGCTCCAGAATCCACCCGGCCACGTGGTCGAGAAAATAGCGGTCGTGCGTCACGGCGATGACCGTGCCCGGGTACTGTTTCAAATGCCGCTCCAGCCACGCGACCGACTCGGCGTCCAGGTGGTTCGTCGGCTCGTCCAACAATAAAATATCCGGCGCCTGCAAGAGCAAACGGCACAGCGCCACGCGGCGCTTTTCCCCGCCGCTGATAATGTCCACGCGTGTGTCCGGTTCCGGGCAGCGCAGGGCGTCCATCGCCTGGTCGAGCTGCGAATCCAAGTCCCACAGTCCCTGCGTGTCGATCTGTTCCTGCACGTCGCCCTGGCGGTCGATGAGTTTTTGCTGATCCTCGTCGGACAAATCGGCATCGCCCATTTTTTCCGAAAGCTCGTCGTATTCGCGCAGCAGCGCAATCTTGTCGGCCACGCCCTCTTCCACACACTGGCGCACTGTTTTTTGCGGGTCGAGTTTTGGCTCCTGCTCCAACAGCCCCACCGAGTACCCCGGCTGCATGATGAGCTGCCCGTCAAAGGCCTTGTCCGTCCCTGCGATGATGCGCAACAGCGTGCTCTTGCCCGAACCGTTCAACCCCAGCACGCCGATCTTCGCGCCGTAAAAAAAGGACAAGCTGATGTCGCGCAAGACGGGTTTTTTCTCATGCGCCTTGCTCACGGCGTTCATGGAAAAGATGATTTTCGGAGCCTCTTCAGACATGAAAAAAAGTCTGAAGGCAATCGCCCGCCAAGGCAAGCCGCGCGCCAAAATTGAGAAATTACGCTTTCAAGACAAGGCAGGTTCAGCGCAGGCGCCTACGCCACCGTGATGTCTTTGCACAGATAAATATCCTGAATCATATTGAGCAACTTTACGCCTTCTTTCATCGGGCGCTGGAAGGATTTTCTTCCGGAAATGAGGCCCATGCCGCCCGCGCGTTTGTTCACCACTGCGGTGAAGGCCGCCTGTTCAAAATCGTGTTTTCCCGAAGCGCCGCCGGAATTAATTAAGCCCTGCCTGCCCATGTAGCAGTTGGCCACCTGGTAACGGCACAGGTCGATCGGGTGGTCGGTAGTTAACTGCGAGTACACGCGCTTGTCGGTCTTGCCGTAGGACGGGTCGAGTTTTTGCATGGCGAGATAGCCGCCGTTGTTCTCGGGGAGTTTTTGCTTGATGATGTCGGCCTTGATGGTCACGCCCAGGTGGTTGGCCTGGCCGGTCAGGTCGGCGCAGACATGGTAATCCGCCTCCTTGGTTTTGAAGGCGGGGTTGCGCAGATAACACCACAGCACCGTCACCATGCCAAGTTCGTGCGCGATGTCAAAGGCGCGCGCCACCTCGACGATTTGCCGGTCGGCGTTTTCGCTGCCGAAATAAATCGTGGCGCCCACCGCCGCGCAGCCCATCTCGTAGGCGTCCTTGACCGTGCCGTAGAGGATCTGGTCGGATTTGTTGGGGAAGGTCAGCAACTCGTTGTGGTTGATCTTGGCCAGAAACGGGATCTTGTGGGCGTACTTGCGCGCGACGGAACTGAGCACCCCGAAGGTCGAGGCCACGCAGTTGCACCCGCCCTCAATGGCGAGCCTGACGATGTTTTCCGAATCAAAATATGCGGGATTGGGCGCGAAGGACGCCGCCGCCGAGTGCTCGACGCCCTGGTCAACGGGCAAGATGGAAAGATACCCCGTGTCCGCGAGCCGGCCTGTGCCGAGGATGCGCTGGTAATTGTTCAAGACGCGCTCGTTGCGGTCGCTGGGCGCCATGAGGCGCTCGACGCGCTCGCCGTCCGGCAAGTGCAGCATTTTTTGGGGGATTGTCTTGCATTTGTGATTGAGCAGCGAGTCGGCCTTGTCGCCGAGCAGTTTTGAAATTTTGTCGAGGTTCATAGGGAGAAATCTACGCCCAAAACCTTTCAAAACAAGCGGCTTGCTTCTTTTGATGGGCTGGCCTTCCGAAATTCAGGTTAAAAAAAAGGAACTCTTTGGACGGATGGGTGTCTTATTAGTTAACTCGCAGGCTGATTTAACTGGCTCAAACAAAAGCTGACAAACGCTTTTTGCCGCATTCTGCGCCGCTGATAATGAAAGGATCAACACGAAAGATCTGCGCTTTTTGCGCGGCAAGGATTGCTGTTTTTGCAGGCCTGCTGATGCTGGCGGGCCTGTCTGCCGCGCGCGCGCAGGACACGCTTACCTGGGCGGGAAATATAAGTCCTGTCCCCGCTTCGTCGGGCACGACCAGTTGGAATCTGAACACGCTGACCGTTTCCGGCGTGGCCTCGCAAACCGGCTCGCTGACGATTAGCGGGGCCGCGGTGAGCAACTCCAACACCTATGTCGGCTACGGCGTAGGAGCCGTGGGCAGCCTGTCGCTCACCGGCGGGTCTTTGACGGCCAGCAATGAGATTGTCGCGGGGCACACCGGCACGGGTTCCCTGCGGGTTGACGGCGGGGATGTTTACGCGGGGCGCACCGTGATCGTCGGCTACAACAGCGGCGCCGCGGGCGTGATGACGCTCAGCAGCGGCTCGGTGACGGTCACTCCCTCCAATAATTACATCGGCTACGGCGTTGCCTCGATCGGGTATTCCGGCAGCGGCACACTGTATATGGACGGCGGATATTTGACAGCCCAAACGTTGTCTTTAGGCGACAGAACCACGGGCGCCGGCGTGATGACGTTTGGCGGCGGCAGCGTTTCGGTTTCCGGCGTGCGTGTGGGCGATTACGGCAGCGGCACCTTGTCGATCGAGGGCGGGGAAATAAGCACCGGCGCCCTGCGTGTTGCCGAAGGCACCGGCAGCACCGGCGTGGTGACCATCTCCAGCGGGTCGGCCAGCTACGGCTACCATTCGATTGGCGTTTCCGGGACGGGCTCGCTGCATCTGAAGGGCGGGTACATTGGCGGCTACGGTTTGCAATTGGGCACCTACACCGGCAGCGCGGGCATACTGACCGTCTCCGGCGGCAGCATAAGCATTGTGCAAAATCCTCTTACTGTGGGCAGTAATGGCAGCGCCTCTTTGCACATGACCGGCGGGAAAATTTCCGTTGTCGACAGTTCTTTGACCATCGGCTTTCAGACCGCTTCCAATGCGGTGGTGACGCTGTCGGGCGGAAGCCTCTCGGCCAATTTGATGAATGTCGGCAACAGTGGCAAAGGCGCCGTGCATGTGGACGGCGCACGGGTGAATATCACCGGTTCGATGAATTTTGGCTCGATGCAATCCGGCGGCGGTGTCGCAACCGTCTCTAGCGGAACCTTGAGCGTGGGCAGCGAGGTCGCCGTGGGCTACACGGGCACGGGTTCGTTGCACATTGAAGGCGGCCAATCGACGCTCTCCAGTTTGGTGATAGGGCGCAATTTTTCCGGCTCCGGCGCGGTGGTTGTCACCGGCGGCTCGGTGGCGGTGAGCAACAGCATCCAGGTAGGTTACATGGGCACGGGTTCCCTGCACATCCAGGACGGGGCGGTCAGTGCCGGAGGTTTTGAAGTGGGTTCCCGTTCTTCCGGGAAAAAAAGCGAGGCGACGCTTTCGGGCGGCAGCCTGACAGTGGCGCGCACCGCCACGGTGGGCGGTTCGACGAAAGGAACACTGCATATCGACGGCGGCCAAATGGATGTCGGCCAGGCATTGGCCGTTTCCGGTTCCGCGGGCGGCGCCTTGACCCTTTCGAGCGGCTCGCTGTCGGTGACGGGTGCTGTCAGCGTCAGTTCCGGGTCAATGATTTTGGAGGGCGGCTCGGCCAGTTTCGGCGCGGCGGTTTGGGTGGGCTCAACCAGCGCCACGG
>JAKPNF010000137.1 GCA_029548565.1 Verrucomicrobiota bacterium | reverse complement strand
TTTTTGCGACCACACCGAAACCGTGGACGAAACGCGGCTGATGATGCACTGCACGCTGCCGCTGAACGAAATTTTGGTCGACTTCAACGACCGCCTAAAAAGCATCACGCGCGGCTACGGCTCGATGGATTACGAGATGAGCGACTACCAGGTCGCCGACCTCGTGCGCCTCGATATTTTGGTCAACGGCGACAGCGTGGACGCCTTTTCCAGCATCGTGCACCGCTCAAAGGCCGAGGGCAAGGGCAGGGCGCTGTGCGAAAAACTCAAGGACATTCTGCCCTCGCAACTTTTCCGCGTGGCGATCCAGGCGTCCGTCGGCAGCAAGATCGTCGCGCGCGAGACACTCAGCGCCCTGCGCAAGGACGTTACCGCCAAGTGTTACGGGGGAGACATCACGCGCAAACGCAAGCTGCTCGAAAAACAAAAAGAGGGCAAAAAGCGCATGAAGCAGATCGGAAAAGTCTCGATCCCGCAGGACGCTTTTATCAAAATCCTTAAAACCAGCGCCTCGAACTGAGAAATTTTTAACCATGCTTTTCGGCAACACCTTGGGAAAAACACGCAAGAAGGCCAAGCAATATGTGCTGATGGCGAACAAGGTGCGTAACTACCGCCGCGACGTGGTGGACCCCAAAGACCTGGCGCGGCTCGACGAGGCGCAGGCGCAGTTGGAAGGCGTGATCAAAGACCCGCGCGCCAACATCACCGATCTGGAAAACGCCTGCGCGCGCGTGGACACGGCGCTCAGACCCGTGGGCGGCGATTTTTACCCCGTCACGTTTTGGGCGGACAACACGGAAACTTTTTTGGTCGCCGCGCTGGTGGTCTTCTCGCTGCTGCGCTGTTTTGTCGTTCAACCCTTTAAAATCCCGACCAACTCGATGTACCCGACTTATTCGGGCGTCACCACGGTTGTGAACGAGCAGGCCCCGTCGCTCCCGAAAAAGGTCTTTGAATTTTTCCGCACCTTTGCAACAAACAACGACATCATCTCCCCGGCTGACGGCGAGGTGCTCATTCCCATCGACGCGCGCGAGGTGCTGATGTCTGAAACCGCCTCGGCGCGCGACTGGCTCGTGCTGCCCGGACTGCGCAATGTCTACACGCTCTACGTGGACAAAACGCCCGTGCAGGTGGTCTTGCCGATCGAGCACAGAGCCGATCAACTTTTTCTGGAGGCCTTCTTCCCGGAACTGGACAAGCGCGACCCCTCGCTGGCTTACCGTGAACTGGCCAAGGCCGGAAAAATGCAGGGGCGCTTTTTACACACCGGAAAATTTGTCAAAAAAGGCGAGCGCATTTTTAATTTCGACATCCGTACGGGCGACTTGTTGCTGGTCGACCGCATGCGCTACCACTTCACCTCGCCTAAAATCGGCGACCCTGTGGTCTTCCCCACGAAAAAAGTGCCCGGCCTGGGCGAGACCGAGGATGTCTATTATATAAAACGCCTGGTCGGCCTGCCCGGCGACGAGCTGGAAGTAAAAGGCCACACGCTTTACCGCAACGGCCAACCGATCGAAGGCGCGCCCGCCTTCGACTTGAACGCCCAACAAATCGGCGAATACCCCGGCTACAAAGCCGAAGGCCGCCTCGCCCCCGGCCGCAAGGTGACCGTGCCGCCGAACCACTATTTTGTCATGGGCGACAATTCCCCCATGAGCCTCGACGGCCGCCTCTGGCACGGCACCAGCGTGTTCTCCAACCAAAACCCACTGGTCGGCTTCGTCCCCGAAAAAGAAATCATAGGCCGCGCCGTCGTGATTTTGTATCCCTTCTCAAACCGTTTTGGGTTAGCGAAGTGATTTATTTTCGCGGCGTGGCGCTTTGAAAAAGGCTGTTTGTGTGATAGGATTTTGTACATGAAACCCATCGCACCGACTGAGCTGACTGACAATTTCATCCGCCTGATCGGCAAAGATTTTATGCTGATCAGCGCGGGGACGCCGGAAAAATTCAACGCCATGACGGCCAGTTGGGGAACGGTCGGCTTTTTGTGGAACAAGCCCGTGGCCACCTGCTTTGTGCGCCCGGAACGTTATACTGATAGCTTTATGCAGGCGCAGGATGTTTTCACGCTGTCTTTTCTCAAACCTGAAATAAGCAAGGCCGTCCATAAAAGCTGTGGTTCCAAATCCGGCCGCGACACCGACAAAATAAAAGCGGCGGGCTTGACCGCCCGCTTCAACGAGACGGGCGGTATTTTGTTCGACTAGGCGCGCCTGACGCTGGAGTGCCGCAAGCTCTACTGCGGGCGGCTTGAGCAGAAAAACTTCATCGACCAAAAGATTCCCGAGACGTTTTACACCGCGTCCATGGGCGGCTACCACCACATGTACGTGGGAGAAATCGTAACAGCCTGGGGCGCTTAAGTTCCCGAGAAAACTGTTTATTGCAAGACCCTCTGTGAGAGGGTCTTTTTCGTGTACTACGGCCGTGTTGCGGATTGATTCGAAATTAATAACCACTTGATTGATAGTCTTTAATTTTTAAAATATTTGAATTTTTCTTGGAACAAAAATTCTTCGCGGCAGTCGTAATAGTAATGACTTTAAAAAGGCTGCTTACTTGATGAAAATCCACGCCCTCAATCCGCTTCATATGAAGGCACCAAGGATATTGATCGCCGTTTTCTTTGCCATGTGCTCTTTGGCGGCCGCGCAGACGCTCTCGCCGATTGTGTACACTAGCTCCGGCACACACCAACTTTCCGGTCAGCGCAACGTCCCCGGCAGCTACGTGGGCGACATCACCGCCGAAGGCGCGATGTACCGCGTGATGCCCTCCAGTGGCACTGCTGTTTTGGAATTGTCCGATTCTCAGTTCAACTCGCTTTACCGCTGGAACACGGTCTCATACTCCGACATGCACGGGTCTTTGCTGGGCGTGTACGGCACACGCAATAACGCCACTTGGGACGTGCTTAGCGATGCCGCGCTTGTCTTGGACAATGTCTCCGTCACAAACAACTATCTGTTCTCCTGGAGCCAGAGCATGGGGATCATTTTTTTCATTTCCACAAACACGCTCAGCACGATTAAAAACAGCACGTTTGCCAACAATTCCGTGGTGGGCCACACCCAGGCCTGGGGTGGCGTGGTGGCCGCCTACGGGGCGGATAACCTGAGCTTTGAAAACAACGTCTTCAGGAATAACAGCGTCAGCGCCACCTACACGGCGGACAACAACACCGCGATCGCGCAAGGCGGCGCCATTCGCATAGGCAGCAATTACGACTACAAGGCACAGTCCACGGCCAGTTATGTCCCGCACTATCTGACAATCTCCAACACCCTTTTCGAGGGCAATGAGGCGGTGGG
>JAKPNF010000132.1 GCA_029548565.1 Verrucomicrobiota bacterium | reverse complement strand
GCCACCGGCCCGGCCAACGCGCCGCGCCCGGCCTCGTCCACGCCGACAATACCGGTGTGTTCGCCAAGCCGCCTGCGGTCAAAAATCAACAGGGATGAAGCCATGCAATGCGCCTATCTTAGAGGAAGTCGGGGTCTTTTTTAAGTGAAAAACGCGCAAACCGTTCATGCAAGACGTGCGCTGTGTCGCGCGTGGAAATGAAAAAGACCCCGCGAAACGGGGTCTTTTAAAGATGGTAGCCGGAGTGGGGGTCGAACCCACACGCCCGTGAAGGCACTGGATTTTGAGTCCAGCGCGTCTGCCAATTCCGCCATCCGGCCAGGGGGAACGCTTTTGGCAAAAGCGAAATTTCATTCTGCGAGAAAACCAATCCCAAGGCAAGCGCGTTTAGTTTGGGAACAAAGAAGGTGCAAAATGTGCTTTTGGACAAGTCGTGAATATGGAAGTTTGCGCTTCATGTTTAATTTGCAAAGAGGAGCTAAAATGGCATAATTTTATTTTTCGCATACCCAATTATTCATTATGTCCCAGTTCAAAATTCTTTCTTATGGCGAGGTGCTTTACGATGTGATCGGCGAGAAGGAGCTGATCGGCGGAGCCTCGTTCAATCTGGCCGCCCATGCCACGCGTTGCGGGCTAAACGCGCAGCTTTACAGCGCCATTGGCGCGGACGCGCGCGGTGATGTGTTTTTAAAGGAGCTTGCGCGCATGGGCGTGGGCACCAATTGGCTGGCTGTTGACAAGACGCACCCCACCGGCATCGTCAACGTGACGCTCGACATGAACGGGCAGCCGACCTACGAGATCGTGGAAGGGGCCGCCTGGGACTTCATCCCCGCGCCCACGCCCGAGCAGTCCGCCGCGCTCAAAAATTACGGGTTCGACGTTTTGTGCTTCGGCACGCTTGTGCAGCGCTCCGCCGTCTCGCGCGAGAGCCTCAGAGCCCTGCGCGCCGCGCTCAAGGGCGTGCCGGTGTTTTACGACGTCAACATCCGCCCGCCTTTCACGCCGGTGGAGACGATCAAGGAGAGCCTGCCGGGCGCCACGATCGTGAAAGTGAACGACGACGAGGCCAAGTTCCTCTCCCCGCACTTGTTCGGCAAGGAGTATTCGCTGCAGGATTTCGGGCGCGCGCTCATGGACACTTACGGCGTGCAAGTCGCGCTGCTGACGCGCGGGCCGCAGGGCTGCATGGTCATGTGGGAAGACGGCATGGCCGACCTGCCGGGCCTGCCCGGAAAAGTCGTCAGCGCCGTGGGCGCGGGCGACGCTTTCTCCGCCGCCTTTTTGGCCAGCTGGCTCAAAGGCCGCGGCCCCGCCGAAGCCGCCCGCCGCGCCAACGAACTGGGCACTTTTATCGTCATGCAAATAGAGACCGTGCCGGAGTACACGCCCGAACTGCTGGCGATGCTCAACGCGGATTAATTTGTTTTTGGCAAATGCGGGGGAAAATTTTTTTATAAAAAAAGTTTCCCCCGCGCCCCCTTCAAAAAAATTTTGGGTCGTGCTTGAAAAATAGGTGTCCTGGATGCGAAGGCTGGGTTTGAGACATTTTTGAGGGTTTCGAGCCGAGGCGATGCTAGCATCGTCGAGGCGAGGACACTCAAAAAGGACCAAAACCAGACAAGCAGACGGGGCGCATAATTTTCAAACACGGCCCGTGACGGATGCTTTGCATCCTGTGTGGCTCTCTGTTCCCTGTCTCTTAATCCCTAACTCCTCTTGTTTATGATGCGAAAGATTTTTTTGCTGTGTGTATGCTGCGTGTGCGGTTGTTTGGCTGACGAGTATGCGTTGATTCGGCAGTTGCCGCAGGTCAAAGAGTTTGAGCATCAGCGTGCCAAGCTCGCAGGTGACAAATACCGGCCGCGTTATCATTTTAGCCCGCCTTGCAACGGGTTGAACGATCCCAACGGGTTCACTTATTGACAGGGGAAGTACCACTTGTTTTTCCAATACACCCCGCCCAAGGGCGACACCGTGTTTTTTCCGCGTGGGGCCGGTGGGCAGAATTGGGGGCATGCCGTCAGCGAGGATTTGGTGCATTGGCAGGATATGCCGGTGGCCTTTTATCCGGAAGCGGACAAGGGCGACGGAGATGCATGTTACAGCGGCCAGACGCTCGTGGACGGCGACAAAGTGGTGGCGTTTTACCATGGCCGCAAGTCGGGCAATTGCATCGCCGTGGCGCGTGACAAGTGGCTCATGCACTGGGAGAAAAATCCCGCCAATCCGGTCATCCCGATGAGCGACCGGGGCAAGCCGCCGCCTTACCGTGTGTTTGACCCTTGCATCTGGAAGCTGGGCGGCACCTATTACGCGCTGAGCGGGGGAGGGCGCCTGCCTGCCGAGGGCATGCCGTGGATCCGCACCGACGCGATGTTTTTGTTCAAGTCCGACGACCTGACCAACTGGGAATACCTGCACCCGTTTTACCAGGGCGGCTATTTCACGGAGCCTAACGAAGACGGCGCGGTGCCGAATTTCCTGCCGCTGGACGAAAAAACAAACCGCTGGCTGCTGATGTTTTTCAGCCACAAGCGCGGCAGCCAATACTACGTGGGCAGTTACGATCAGGATGCGCAAAAATTCTTCCCCATGTTTCACGACCGCATTTCGCACACCCCGCAAAACAAGGGGCCGGAAATCGTCGCCAAGCTCGATGCCGGCAGCGTGATCGCCCCCTCCCTGCTCAGGGACGGCAAGAACCGCGTGATCTCGATACACAATGTGCGCGACGGCATTGTCCCGCAAGAGCGCTCAAGGCGCAAATGGAGCCAGCTCATGACATTGCCGCGCGTGTACGAGTGGACGGAAGACCGTAATCCACCCGTGCCGGGCAAGGCAACCATGCGCATTTTTGTGCCCGAGGAGGTTGAATTGTTGCGCACCTCCAGCGTCTCCCATAAAAACATCGCGCTGCCTGCCAACGAAAATATCCCCGTCGACGCGCGCGGGACAAGTTTGGAAATCAGCGCCGAGATTGATTTGAAAGACTCCAAGCAGGTCGGCGTGAAAGTGTTCGCCTCGCCCGACGGGCAGGAGGAGACGGTGGTGCGTTATTTCCCCGCCACGCACCAGCTTGTCATCGACACGTCCAACAGCACCACCTGGCCGCAGGCCAACCAGCGCACGCCGGAGATGGCGATCCTGCGTTTGAAGGAGGGAGAACCGCTCAGGCTGCGTATTTTTATCGACCAGTCCATCGTCGAGGTGTTTGCCAACGACCTGGTCTGCCTGACCACTCGCGTGTATCCCGGCCGCGACGACGCTCAGGGCATTTCCTTTTTCTCCCGCGGCGCGGATACCGAGTTGAAAAGTGCCGCCGTTTACCAAATGAAAAATATTTGGGAACATTGCAAGCTGCTTGAGCCTGTAAACGATCCTCAGCCCGCCCCGCCGCCGCCCTTTGTGCCTGTCTCGCCACAAAGCCCTTCCGAGCGCGGCTACCCGTTCGCGCCCGCGAAAAAATAGGATAAAAAAAGCGCCTAAGGGGGCGGGCGGAGGCGTCGGGAGAAGCGGGCATTCGCGGCCTTTGCATGCCTTGCAATTTGTCGCGTTCGCTCCCTGCTATCTCAGGCGCTCTTTTTCCTTGCTGGCAGGGAAAGCGGTCGGTTATTGTGACAAAACGCTTTTGTTTCCCAAAAATCTCCCTTCACCTCAAAACCCTTCTTAATTAGTTATGCAGATAAAGCGACCCTTCTTGCTTGTTTCGGCGTTCGTGTTTGGCTGTGCCGTGTTTGGCGCCGACGATTATTCGATGATCCGCTCCTTGCCGCAGGTCAAGGAACTTGAGCACCAGCGCGCCAAGCTCGCGGGTGACAAGTACCGCCCCAAGTACCACTTCAGCGTGCCGGCCAACAACATGAATGACCCCAACGGGCTTACCTGGTGGGGCGGCAAGTACCATTTGTTTTACCAATTTGTCCCGCCGCGTGGGGACACGGTGCTGCTGCCGCGCGGGCTGGGCTGGGGGCACGCGGTGAGCGAGGATCTGGTGCATTGGCAGGACATGCCGATCGCTTTCCACCCCGAAAAGGACAAGGGCGACGGCGACGCGTGCTACAGCGGCCAAAACATGGTCGACGGCGACAAGGTCATTGCTTTTTACCACGGCAAAAATTCCGGCAACTGCATCGCGCTGGCACGCGACAAGTGGCTCATGCACTGGGAGAAAAACCCGGCCAACCCCGTGGTTCCCAACCCCAAGCCCGGCGAAAAACTGCCGTACCCGGTGTTTGACCCGTGCATTTGGAAGGTGGGCGACACCTATTACTCCCTGTCCGGCGGTCGGCGAAACATCCCCGGCCTGGGCTGGACGCGCATCGACACCGACTACCTGTTCAAGTCCACCGACCTGACGAACTGGGAGCCTGTTCACGATTTTTACGAAGGCGGCTATTTCACGAACATGGACGAGGACGCCGCGGTGCCGAATTTCCTGCCGCTGGGCGACAAGAACAACCGCTGGATGCTCATGTTTTTCAGCCACCCGCGCGGCGCGCAGTATTACGTGGGGCGCTACCACAAGGATCAGGAAAAATTCCTGCCGATGTACCACGGGCGCATCAACAACGGCCCAATGACGCTGCCCGGCGAGCGCATCGGCACCTTTAACGCGGGCTCCCTGCACGCCCCCAGCGCGACGATCGACGGCAAGGGCCGCATCATCGGGATGTTCAACATGCTCGAGGGCGTGGACAAAGAGCAAATCAAGGCGCAGGGCTGGAACCAGACGATGGCGCTGCCGCGCGTGTTTGAATGGGAGGACGACGGCAACGAATTCGCCCCGGGCAGAAGGCCGCAAGACGGCGTCATGCGCATCACGCCGACCGAGGAGCTTGCCGCCTTGCGCACCGCCAGCGCTTCTTATAAAAACATCAAGCTGCCCGCCAACAAGGACGTTTTCATCGTCCCGCACGGAAAGAGCCTGGAGATCGTCGCCGAGATCGATTTGAAGGACTCCAAGCAAGTCGGCATGAAAGTGTTCGCCACCAAAGACGGGCAGGAGGAAACGCTCGTCACGTTCGTGCAGACCATGAACGGCCTTATGATCGACACGACCAAAGGCAGCATTTGGGAACAGGCCTACCCGCGCACGCCCGAGATCGGCTTTTTGCGCCTGCCCAAGGGCGAACCGCTCAAGCTGCGCGTGTTTATCGACCAGAGCATTATTGAGGTGTTCGCCAACGACGTGGCCTGCCTGACCACCCGCGTGTACCCCCACCGCGACGACGCGGATGGCATCGCCTTTTTCTCTCGCGCGGCCGACGCCGAGGTCAAAAACGTCACTGTCTATCAGATGAAGGACATCTGGGCGCATTGCAAGCAGCTCAAGCCCGTCAACAATCCGCAACCGCCCGCGCCCGCGCCCTATGTGCCTGCCGGCACGAGCGCCCCGCGCAGCGCCAATTACAAATTTGCCCCCGCCGAAAAAGGCTCGCTGGCTGACAAATAAAAAATCAAAACCTTTTCCAACACACCCAACATTCTATGAAAATAAACCCATACCTTATCATGTGCGCGCTGGTGGCGGCGCTCGGCGGCCTGCTGTTTGGCTTCGACACGGCTGTCATCGGCGGCGCCGAGGAAAACATCCGCGCCATCTTCGGCTTTTCCACGGACACAAGTTCCGGCAATTGGCATTACGGCTTCACCGTGGCCAGCGCCCTGATCGGCACCATTCTGGGCGCGCTGTTTGTCGGCAAGCCCACCGAGCGCTATGGCCGTAGGCCGATCTTCTTCGTGTTGGCGATGCTCTATGTGGTGTGCGCGTTGGGCTGCGCGTTCGCGTGGGACTGGTATTCGCTGTTGGCCGCGCGCTTTTTGGGCGGCTTGGCCGTCGGCGGCGCCTCGGTCGTGTGCCCCATGTATATCGCGGAATTGGCGCCCACGCACCTGCGCGGGCGCTTGGTGGCGATCACCCAGCTCAACGTGGTGCTCGGCATCTTGCTGGCACTGCTGTCCAATTACATTTTAAACGGCCTGGGAGACGCGGGCCGCCTGCCCACCGAGTTGTTCTCGTTCCTGCCGGAAAGCGTGCTATACGTCGCCGGCCAGGATGGCGCCGAAGGCGTGCTGACAACCACCTGGCGCTGGATGCTCGGCATCCAACTGGTGCCTTCGGTGCTCTTTTTCCTGCTGGTGTTTTTCATTCCCGAAAGCCCGCGCTGGCTCATCAAGAACGGCCGCAATCCAGAGGCACTGGCCACCTTCAAGCGCGTGGGCACCCCCAACCCCGAGGGCGTTTTGAACGAGGTGGTCGAGTCCCTGCACACCGAGACGGTCAGCGTCAACGAGCCGTTTTTCCGCAAAAAATACGCCATGCCGATCCTGCTGGCCTTCCTCGTGGCCTCGTTCAACCAACTGGCGGGCATCAACGCGATTTTGTACTACGCCCCCACGATCTTTAAAATGGCCGGAGCCAGCACGCAAAGCGCGCTGTTCCAGTCTGTGCTGTTTGGCACCATCAACTTCATCTTCACGATGATCGGCATGCTGCTGATCGACAAGTTCGGCCGCAAAAAACTCCTGCTGATCGGCTCAGCGGGCTTGACCGTCTGCTTGCTGGTCGTCGGCATCGGCCTGAGTGGCACACTCAGCGCAGACGCGGCCAACGCCGCCGCAGACAGCGCGCTCAAAGGCAAGCTCGTCCTTGGCGGGCTGCTGACCTACATCGCCTTTTTCGCCTTCTCCTCCGGCGCGGTCATCTGGGTGTACATCAGCGAAATCTTCCCCAATCGCGTGCGCGGCCGCGGCCAAGCCCTCGGCTCCATGACGCACTGGGTGTGGGCCGCCATCATCACCTTCGCCTTCCCCGTGATCGCCCAAAGCACACAGTCGGCCCCCTTCTACTTCTTCGCCGCCATGATGGTACTGCAATTCATCCTGGTCTGGAGACTCTTCCCCGAAACCAAAGGCGTCTCCCTCGAAGAAATTCAAAAGAAACTCGGCATCCAATAAAAGTAAATGCAGGGAGCTTTTTGAAAAAAGCCCCCTGCACCCCCAAAAACTTTTATAATATTTAAGAAACGCAAAAAGGCGGAACATATGTTCCGCCTTTTTGCGTTTCTTAAAAAAAATATATAAAAAGTTTTTTGAAGGGGTCCAGGGGAAATCTTTTTTTCAAAAAAGTTTCCCCTGTGTTTATTTTTATTCGCGGCTGATTTGGACTTTTAGTTTTCGTTTTCCGAGGGGGACGCCTTCGAGGGATTTGATGACGGTGGCGGCGCTTTTGTTGGCTATGTCGACGTAGGAGCGTTTGGTGCGGATGAAGATGTCCCCTATTTTTTCGCGGGCGATCTTGGCGTTGACCAGAATGATTTGGGACAGTTGCGCGGCTTGCACCTGGTGATCGCGCCCGACGTTAAAGAGCAGGCGGGTCATTTTGGGGTTGTCGGAGAGGGCGGACACGGGGCCTTTGCTTTCTTGAAAGGAAGGCTCGGGGGGTCTTTGGGGTGTTGATTTTTCGGGGGTGTGTTCGGGTGCCTTTTTTTCGGGAATGGGTGCCGGTGTGCTTGTGGGTTTGGTGGGTGCGCCTTTGCCGCCGTTGATGTGGTCGATCAGCGCCGAGGCGATGTCGGTGGGGGAGTATTGTTGTTCGAGCAGGCGGTCGATCAGGTGGTCGTAGCGCTTGTAGGCGCCGGCTTCGAGGGTGTCGCGCAGGTGGTTGAAGAACTGGTTTTCCCGCTGGCGGCCGACTTCCTCGACCGTGGGCACGCGCGCGCGCTTGATCTGCGCGCCGGTGAAGCGCACGATGTTTTGCAGGCGGTAAATTTCGCGCCCGGCCACAAAGGTGATGGCGCGGCCGGTCTTGCCCGCGCGGCCCGTGCGGCCGATGCGGTGGACGTAGTCCTCGCCGTCGTGGGGCAGGTCAAAGTTGAAGACGACTTGCACGTCGTCGATGTCCAAACCGCGGGCGGCCACGTCGGTGGCGACCAAAAATTCGATGCGCCGGTTGCGGAAACGCTCGACCACGCGCTCGCGCTGGTTTTGGGAGATGTCGCCGTGCAGTTTGTCGGCGGGGTAACCGCGCGCGTTGAGCGCCTCGGTCAGGTCGTCCACCATTAGCTTGGTCGCGCAAAAGATGATGCCGTAGGAAATGTCGTTGACGTCGATGAGCCGGCACAAGACGTCGAGCTTTGAGCGGCGGTCGACTTCGTAATATTGCTGCTCGATTTTCGGGACGACCATTTCCTGTTTCTCGACCTTGACGCTCGTCGGGTTCTTGGAAAAGGAGCCGATGAGTCGCTTGATGGGCGCGGGCAGCGTGGCGGAGAAAAAGACGGTCTGGCGCTTGGCGGGCGCTTGCGAGAGGATTTGTTCGATGTCCTCGCAAAAGCCCATGTCCAGCATGCGGTCGGCCTCGTCCAGGACAACCATTTTTAGGTGGTCGAGCTTCAGCGTGTGGCGTTGCAAATGATCCATCACGCGCCCCGGTGTGCCGATGATGATTTGCGCGCCGTCGCGGATGCCGCGCAGTTGGCGCTCGTAGGATTGGCCGCCATAAATCGGCAGCTCGCGCACGCCGCGCTTGTACTGCGCCAGCTTTGCGACTTCGCCGGCCACCTGCATCGCCAGCTCGCGTGTCGGGCAAAGCACGAGCACCTGCGGCTTTTTGAGCGCGGCGTCCACGTGCTCAATGGCAGGCAGGGCGAAGGCCGCCGTCTTGCCGGAGCCCGTTTGCGACTGTCCCACGACGTCGGTTCCCTCGAGCAGCAGGGGAATCGCCTGTCGTTGGATGGCGGTGGCCTGTTCGTAGCCCATTTTTTCGACCGCTTTGAGAAGCGGCTCGGACAACCCCAGCTCGCTGAATGATTTTGTCATCTTTTCACGCTAGCGGGTTCGCCTTCGGGTGGCGATTGCTAAACACGCGGCGTCCGTAAAACCGCATTGTTTGCCCTCGCGTCTTGAAAATACGTGAAAAACGCCTACCCTTGAAGTTATGGCTTTGATCAATTTTCACGATGTGACTGTTTCCTTTGGCGACGCGCCGGTGCTCGGCACTGCCTCTTTCAGTGTTTTTGCGGGCGAGCGGGTCTGTCTGCTGGGGCGCAACGGGGCGGGCAAGTCCACGGTGCTGCGGCTAATCGGCGGCGAGTTAAAACCCGACGCCGGCCAGATCGAGCGCGTGCCCAACTTGCGCGTGGCAAAGCTCGATCAGGAGTTGGATGCCGGTTTTTCGGGCACGGTCTTTGATCTGGTGGCGCAGGGCTTGGGCGAGGAATCCGCGCGGCTGACCGAGTACCACGCCGCCGCCAACGACATCGCCCGCAATCCCGATGACTTGGAATTTCAAAAACGCCTGGAGACGGCACACCACGCGCTGGAACTGGACGGCGGCTGGGCGATCGAGCAGCGCATCGAAAGCGTGCTGGACAGGCTCGGCGTGGATCCCGACGCGCGTTTCGAGGCGCTTTCCGGTGGCAACAAACGCCGCGCGCTGTTGGCACGCGCGCTGGTGAGCGAGCCGGATATTTTATTATTGGACGAGCCGACCAACCACCTCGATATCCCAGCCATCTTGTGGCTCGAGGAATTTTTATTAAAGCAGTCCCGCGCGCTTGTGTTTGTGACGCACGACCGTGCCTTTTTAAAACGGCTGTCCACGCGCATCGTGGACATCGACCGCGGCACGCTCACCAGTTGGGATTGCGGCTACGAAAGATATCTCGAGCAAAAGGAGGCCGCGCTGGAAAACGAGCAGGCCAATAACGCCGCGTTCGATAAAAAACTCGCGCAGGAGGAAGCGTGGATACGCCGTGGTATCGAGGCTCGCCGCACCCGCAACGAGGGGCGCGTGCGCGCGTTGCAAGCCCTGCGCCTGCAACGCGCCCGCCGTCGCGACCTCGAGCGCGGGGCCTCGTTCGCCATGCAGGGTTCCTCGCAAAGCGGCCAAAAGGTGATCGAGACCAAGGACATCTCGTTTGATTACGATGGCCGCTGGCTCATAAAAAATTTCACCACGACGATCTGGCGCGGCGACCGCATCGGCATCGTCGGCAAAAACGGCACGGGAAAAACGACATTGTTAAAATTGCTGCTCAAGGAATTAAAACCGGCATCCGGCATCGTCGAGCACGGCACGCAGTTAAAAATCGCCTACTTCGACCAAACCCGCAGCTCGTTGGACGATTCTCTCACGCTCTGGGAAAACATCGCGGGCGACGGCGACACAGTGAGCTTCAACGGAAAAAGCCGCCACGTGATTTCTTATCTGAACGAATTCCTGTTCTCGCCGCAAGACGCCCGCGCGCCCATCAAGCGCCTCTCCGGCGGCGAGCGCGCCCGCGCGGTGTTGGCCAAGCTTTTTTTGACGCCCGCCAACCTCTGGGTGCTCGACGAACCGACCAACGATTTGGACGTGGACACCTGCGAGCTTTTGGAAAACCTGCTGCTGAAATTCGACGGCACCGTCCTTGTCGTCAGCCACGACCGCGATTTTTTGAAGAACGTCGTCAACGCCACTTTCGCGCTAGACGGGCAGGGCAATGTCAGGGATTGCGCCGAGTGCATCGAGGACGCTTGGCAACCCGAGCAGACCGTTCAAGAGCTGCTCGCGCAAACCAAGGCCGTCTGCCCGCCCCAGCAGCCCTGCCGCCGCAAGCTCTCCAACAATCAGCGCCGCGACCTTGAGCAACTTCCCAAGCAAATCGAGGAAATGGAAGCCGAACGCGAGGCGCTCTTTATCCAAATGTCCGACCCCGAGCTCTATCGCGCAGGCGCCAGCGCCCACGAAACAAACGAAGAGCTGCGCGCCTTGGAAACAAAAATCGCCCAAGCCTACGAAAAATGGAACGCCCTCGAAGAACTGGCCGCTCAAATAGAACAACAACGTAAGGAAGACGCATAGCGATAGCAGGGGGAACTTTTCTGAAGAAAAGCTTCCCCCTGGCCCCCTCAAAAGACTTTTTTTATGTTTTTTTTTTGCGCAAAGGGCGTTTGTGCTAAACACAAACGCCCTTTGCGCAAAATATTAAAAGTTTTTGAAGGAGTGTAGAGGAAATCTTTTTTCAAAAAGTTTCCTCTGCTATTGCAATGGGTTTTGCCTTTTTGGGAAAGTTTTTTTAGGATTTCGGGGTTATGCAAGTGGCTTGTCTAGATTTGGAAGGGGTGCTGGTGCCCGAGATTTGGGTCGCGGTGGCCGAGAAAACGGGCATCGAGGCGCTGCGGCGCACCACGCGCGACGAGCCTGATTACGACAAACTCATGCGTTACCGCCTTGAGATTTTGGGCGAGCACGCGATCACGCTGCCTGTGATTCAGGAGGTGATCGGCACGCTGGAGCCGCTGCCGGGCGCTTTGGAATTTTTGAACTGGCTGCGCGAGCGCACGCAGGTGTTGATTTTATCGGACACGTTCGCGCAGTTTGCCAGCCCCTTGATGCGCCAGTTGGGCTGGCCGACGCTGCTATGCCACGAGCTGGTCGTGGGCGAATCGGGAAAAATCGAGAATTACAAGCTGCGCCAGCCCGACCAGAAGCGCAAGGCGGTCGAGGCGTTCAAATCGCTCAACTACGAGGTGTTGGCCAGTGGGGATTCTTACAACGACTTGGGCATGCTGCGTGCGGCCGACCGCGCGATTTTGTTTTGCCCGAGCGAGGCATTTGCCGCGCAGAACACGGACCTGCCCGCCGTTTACGACTACGATGCCCTGCGGGCGGAATTTTCCAAAAATTTAAAATAATCATGGCCAAACGTTTTTCGGAAAAAGGGCGCTACGCCGCCCGCGGGGCTTCTTCCCAAAAAGGGGAGGTGCACGCCGCGATCAAAAAAATCGACAAGGGGCTTTTCCCCGGCGCGTTTTGCAAGGTCACGGAAGATTTTTTGACGGGCGACAAGGCCAAGTGCAACATCATCCATGCCGACGGGGCGGGCACGAAGGCCATCGTCGCCTACCTGCAGTACCGCGAGACGGGAGACGCGAAAGTCTTCCGCGGCATCGCGCAGGACTCGCTCGTCATGAACCTGGACGACCTGTTGTGCGTGGGCGCCTGTGAACGTATCCTTTTTTCCAATACAATCAACCGAAACGCCCGCCACATTCCGGGCGAAGTGTTACGCGAATTGATCGACGGCACGGAAGAATTTTTAGCCAAAATGCGCGCCTATGGCGTGAGCGTCTATAGCGGCGGTGGCGAGACGGCCGACGTGGCGGATTTGACGGGCACCTTGGTCGTGGACTCGACGGCGGCAGCCGTCCTGCGGCGCAAGGACGTCATCACCGGCGAGAAAATCCGCCCGGGATTGGCCATCGTCGGCCTGGCTAGCGACGGGGTGTGCGACTACGACAAAAAGCAAAACAGCGGTATCGCCTCCAATGGCCTGACCAGCGCGCGGCACGATTTGCTTTCAAAGTACTACGCGAAAAAATATCCGGAATCCTTCGACCTGCGCATGGACAAAAAGCTCGTGTTCTGCGGGCCGTACAAGTTGCAGGACAAACTGCCCAATTCCTCGCTCACGGTCGGGCAGGCGATATTGTCGCCCACGCGCACCTACGCGCCTGTGATCGCCGCGCTGCTCAAGGAAATGCCCAAACAAGTCATGGGACTGGTGCACTGCAGCGGCGGCGCGCAGACCAAGTGCCTGCGCTTTGGCAAAGGCGTGCATTTTTTAAAGGACAATCTTTTCGCCGTGCCGCCGATTTTCGACGCCATCCAAAAGGCCAGCAAAACAAGCTGGGAGGAAATGTATCGCGTTTACAACATGGGGCACCGCATGGAAATTTATGTGCACCCCAGACACGCACAAAAAGTCGTCGACCTGGCGAAAAGTTTTGGCGTGCGCGCGCAGGTGATCGGCCGCACGGAAAACTCTACGGACAGGAAAAAACGCAACCACCTTTCGCTTGTCAGCGCGCCGGCCAAGCGCACGCTTGCCTACGGGCTTGCGGATTAAAACGGGAGAGCTTTCCCCATGAAAATCGCAATGGTCGGCACGGGGGCGCTGGGTTCCTTTTACGGGACAAAGCTCCAGCTCGCGGGCAACGACGTGCATTTTCTTTTGCGCTCGGATTACGAGGCGGCCATGCGCGAGGGCATCCGCGTGACGCAGGAGGGCGAGTCCCTGCATGCGTATCCAATTACAGGATACACAGACCCTGCGGCGATCGGAATATGCGATCTTGTCGTCGTCACCGCAAAATCGACCGCCAACGAGACGCTGCCGCAGCAAATAGTCCCTTTGGTGGGGCCGCGCACGGCAGTCTTGGTGCTGCAAAACGGGCTGGGCAACGTCGAGCGCTTTCAAACGGTTTTGGGTGAGAAAAACGTGCTTGGCGGCCTGTGCTTCGTTGCGGCCACGCGCGTACAGCCGGCGCAAGTGGAAGTTTATTTCACCGGCTCCATCCGCATCGCGGAGCCATCAAGCCCGCCGCTGGGACGCACGGAAAAAATCGCAACGCTGTTCAAGCAGGCGGGCATCCCCTGCGAGACGGCGGAAAGCTTTGACCTTATCGTGTGGAAAAAGCTCGTCTGGAACATTCCCTTTAGCGGCTTGGCCGTGGCGGCAAATACGACGACCGATGTCATCATGGCAGACGACGCCTTGCGAGCGCAGGCTCACGCGCTCATGGAAGAAGTGCGCGCGGCCGCGCAGGCGCGGGGATTGGCCATCGATGAAAATTTTTTGCACTCGCAGATGGACTCCACGCTCAAGCTCGGGGCGTACGCGCCTTCGGCGCTGATCGATTACCGCAAGGGCCGGGCGCTGGAGGTGGATTCCATTTGGGGCGAACCGCTGCGCCGCGCCGAACAAGCGGGTGTGCAAACGCCGCGGCTTTCGCTGCTGACCGCTTTGTTAAAACGCCTTTCGGCCAACAAAGGCGGTTGCTAAAAGCGCCATGCTTTTCTTACAATTTCTAACACATGAACGAAAAAATCCCCAATATTTTGGACGGCGTCGAGGAGGCGTTCGGCGTGTTGTTTCACTCGGCGGAACTTTGGACGCTGCATTTCTGGATGCACGTGCTTGTCGGGTTGGGCATGCTGTTTGTGCTGGGCAAACTCATGATGCGTTACGTCGGCAACGTCGAATTGCGCTGGGTGCCGCTGTCGGTGGCGCTGCTGGTGCCCCTGCTGGCCTGGGTGCTGGCCTGGGCGGCCGCAGATGTGTGGCTCGTGCCGATGGTAAGTGCCGTGGGGGCGACAGCCCTAAAACACCTTGTCGCGCTGCTGATGGGTGTTGTCTTTGCCTACTTCGTCGTCGTGTGGTCAGACGCGATCACGCGCACGCACGCGGTGATTTCGCTGGCGATCACCTACATCGGCTTTGTGCTCATGCTGTTTTGCGCGGATTTTTTGATAGCGAAAACGTCCGCCGGCGTGGACGGAGTTCAGGAAAAAGTAGAGCAGCAAATACAGAAATAAACGCCGCCGATGATCCCCGCAAAAAAACCTCCGCCTTTCACGACGGAGGTTTTTTTGCGGCAGGCAATGGCGTCTTTGCCTACTTCGTCTGCAAGGCGTTCAGTTCGTAGTCTTGATGCAGCAGGTGGTAGTCCAGCGTCAACTTGAGCATAGTGCGCAAATCCGTGGTCGGCTCCCAGCCCAAGCGTTCCTTGGCCTCGCGCACACTCGGCACGCGGTGCGAAACGTCCTGATAGGCGCTGCCGTAGTATTCTTCGGAGGAAATTTCCTCGAAGACGACCTTGTCGGCCAGGTGCTTGTAGTCGGGATAGGTTTTGACCAGATCGACAAGGGTCTCGGCCAGCTCGCGAATGGAAAAATCCATCTTCGGGTTGCCAATGTTAAAAATGCGACCGGAAGCGCAGTTGTCCTTGTTCTCGATGATGCGCACGATGGCGTCCACCCCGTCGTCGATAAAGGTGAAGGAGCGGCGCTGTTTGCCGCCGTCCACGAGTTTTATCGCTCGGCCGTGCAGGATATTGTGGATAAACTGCGTGACCACGCGCGAGGAGCCTTCCTTGGCGTCGTTGATGTCGTCGAGCTTGGGGCCGACGAAATTGAAGGGGCGAAACAGCGTGAAGTCCAACCCTTCGTGTGCGCCGTACGCCCAGATGACGCGGTCAAGCAGTTGCTTGATGCAGGAGTAGATCCAGCGCTCTTTCGGGATGGGCCCGAGCACGAGATTGGAGCTGTACTCGTCAAATTCCTTGTCGGCGCACATGCCGTAAATTTCGCTGGTGGAAGGGAAGATCAGGCGCTTTTTGTATTTCACACACTGCTTGACGATCTGCATGTTGGCCTCGAAGTCCAGGTCATAGACACGGATGGGATCCTTCACGTACAGGGAGGGCGTGGCGATGGCAACCAGCGGCACGACCACGTCGCACTTGCGGATATGGTAGGCGATCCATTCCTTGTTGATGGTGATATCGCCTTCAAAAAAGTGGAACCGCTCGTGCTCGATGCAGTGGGGAATCTTGTTGCAGGACATGTCCATGCCGTAGATTTCCCAGTCGGTGCGGGTGAGGATTTGCCAGCTGAGGGACGAGCCGATGAAGCCGTTGACGCCGAGGATGAGGACTTTTCGTGCCATATAGGTGTTTTATGCTAAGGGATTTGTTTGAGAAGTGCGATTTTAAAAAATGGGGGAGACAAATAGTCAGCGCGCCTGCGGCGCTGAGTGATTTTAGGGGAGCTGCCGCTGGACGGGGCGGCCTTTGGGCTGCGAACCCTGCTATTGACCACCCGAAAGAATATCCCGTTGGGCTATTCTTCCGTTCCCGCGGTGAAAAATCCTTCAGGGCGAATTTTGCCTGGTCTTACGATGGGGAGCAGTGATCTCGCACAGCCCCCCATCTATCCTGCGGCAAAATCCGCCCTGAAGGATTTTCACTTGCGGGAAAGCTGCACGGAGCAAAAGTGGCCATAGTGCAGTATTATTTTTAGAAGGGGCTGGCGGATTGTCTTGGGGTTATTTTGCAACGTAAGGTTTATTATATATGCCAGCTCCGTACCGGGGTGCAGGGGACTTAGTCCCCTGCGGGTGCTAATCGTTCCCGGGTTCGTGGCTGAATAACAAAGCGAATACCTTTATCTTACCTTGCTACCGTCAGCCATCTCAGGTGCCATTTCTCAAGTCCACCTCGTCCGCCACGATTACCCAACAGGATGCGCAGCATCCGTCATAGAAGTTTTTTGGGAAAGGGGGCGCGGGGGAAAGCCCTTTTTTTCAAAAAAGGATTTTCCCCCGCATCATCATTTCTTTCTCAAAAAATCTCATCCGTGCTTCTGCGCGACAAAGCTTTGGAATTGCGGGTGCAGTTCCTGGAAGAAAGTTTTTTCTTCAAAGGGCCAGGGGGTGTCGGCCAATTGCCAGCGCGGGTGGGCGTTGAGGCAGTTGAGCGCGGCCGTGAAGAAGGGGGCGTCGTCTGTGC